>CACXEY010000252.1 GCA_902766695.1 uncultured bacterium | reverse complement strand
GCCGGCAACGGCGGCGAACCCGCCCCGGCCCCCGCAGGCGACGCCCCGGCCGAAAGCGCCGCTCCCGCGGAAAACCCCGTCAGCAACCTGATCGACCTCGTCGAGTGACGTCCGGCCACGGGCCGTTGCACGAACCGGAGCCCCGCACGGGACTCCGGTTTTCCGTTTTTCCGGGGGTGGGGGAGGGGGGGGCCTCCGGTCACTCGCCCTTTGCGCGTTCGAGCATGCGGACGAGACGGGTTTCCAGATCGGCCTTGCCGGCGGCGTCGAGGCCGAGGATTTCCTGGAGGCCGAGGGCGAGGTGCGGAATGTACTTGGTGATGTAGCTGCGCTTGCGGTCGGCTTCGGCTTCGCGCTGGCGCCGGCTGAGGTAGACGCCGAGACGGCGGCCGATCTCCTGCAGGGCGAAGGTCATCTCGCGCAGGATCTCCGGATAGTGCGCGATGGCTTCCTTGCTCTCGCTCGTGAACGGGACCCACACGCTCGCGATGTGCAGAAAGAACACCGCCGGGCCGACCGGCAGCGCCCCCTTGGGATGCGGCAGGCCGTAGCTCTTCCAGTTGACGCCTTCCATGGCCTCGGTCATCGCGCACGCCCCCGACATGTAGAGCAGCGGGACGCGGTTGGCGAAGCGCATGACGCGCACCGTGTCGTCGGCCGCCAGCTCGGGGTTGTCGCCGGGCTTGGCGTAGGCGAGGCCGGCTTCGACCAGGAACGGATTCCCGCGGTAGACCGACGGCGGGCGTGACACCGCGGTGTAGAAGTCGGCGGGGACTTCCTTGCGCAGGCCCGCGAGAATCTGCTCCTCGCCGATGGGGGCGAGGCAGTCGGTGGGCGGGCGCATGAGCTTGGTGTCCTGGATGGCCTGGTAGAGCGTCTCCGCCTCGCGCTGGGCGACCCGCGCGGGCGAGGTTTTCGGGTCGAGGTTGGCGCGGGCGCAGATTTCCTCGGCGACGCGCGGGCTGACGCGCGAGAAGTCCTCCTGGAGCGCGCCCTTGAGGGTGCGGCTGGCGCTGTCCTTGAGCATCTGCATCAGGACGCCGAGTTCGACGCCGTGGGGATGCGGCTGGATGGCTTCGACGGCCGGCGGCAGCTCCTGCGTGGCCCGTTCGAAGGTGGTCCAGGCGGGCCCGGCGGGCGGCTCGGGGAGGCCGGGCTTGGGGAGGGGAACGGCGCGGTAGTGGAGGCGGAGGTGGGGATTCGCGATGGCGCACTGCTTGAGGTATTCCTCGACGGAGAGGCGCCCGCGCACCACCTGGCCGGTCATCTCGATGGACACCTCCGTCCCGTGCGGATACGCCGTCGGTTCCGCGGCGTCCGCCGCCGCCGGGAACTCCGGCCGCCAGTCGCTTTCCGCGTCCGCCAGCACGGCCGGCTTGTTGGACCGCGTGTCGATCTGCACCTCGACCCGCCGCGCGCTCGCCGCCGACGTGCGCGAGAGGATGCGGGTGGCGGAGCCGGTGGTCAGCTGCCCGTACATCCCGGCGGCGCTGATGCCGATCCCCTGCTGGCCACGCGACATGCGGAGGCGGTGGAACTTGCTGCCGTAGAGGAGCTTGGCGAAAACCTTCGGAATCTGCGAGCGCACGATGCCCGGCCCGTTGTCCCGCACCGAGACGCGCCAGCGGTCGGGGGCGGTCTGGACGAGCTCGACGGCGACCTCCGGCAGGATGCGCGCCTCCTCGCAGGCGTCGAGGGAGTTGTCGACGGCCTCCTTGACGGCGGTCATGACGGCCTTGCGCGGGTTGTCGAAGCCAAGCAGATGCCGGTTCTTGAGGAAGAACTCCGATATGGAGATTTCCCGCTGCCGCCGCCCCATGCTTTCGGCCGTTTCCTTTTCCGATGTGCGTTTCGCCGCCATGATGGTGTTTCCTCTTCGATTTGCGTGACGACCCTTGTACCACACCCCCCGCCCCTTGCCAACCGGCGACTGCCCGTCCGCGCCTCCCGACCGTTTTGAGATTACGGAAAAACCACCGCCAATCCCCTCTTGCCTCCCCATTCTCCCCGCCCATGAACGTTCCCCTCCCGCCATTGCCGTCCCCCGTCCGCCGGGCCCTCTGGAGCCGGCCGCCCCGTCCTCCCTCCACGCCGCCCCAAGTAAAAGGCTTTACATCGCGGAAAAACTGCGCTATACGCTTCCCATCATGAAAGCGATCGCACCAGGCAAACTCATCCTCTCCGGCGAGCATTCCGTCGTGTACGGGCGGCCCGCCCTCGCGATGGCCGTCAACCGCAACGCCGAAACCCTCGTCACCATGGACGAGGCCAGCGACCGCATCTCCTTCGAGCTGCCCGACATCGGACCCGCCCGCGAGTCCTTCACCCTCCGCGCCCTCCGCGATTTCCACGACCGCGTCGCCCGCAGCTACGCCGAGTTCCTCGACGGCCGCCTCTCCATCCGCGACGTCCTGCACAAGCCGGTCGATCTCTTCCAGTACGCCTACATCACTCTCCTCGACGGCCTCCACCTGAAGATGCGCGGCGGCGTCAACGTCCGCATGCGCTCGAACATCCCGATCGGCTGCGGCATGGGCAGTTCCGCGGCGAGCATCATCAGCGTCCTGCGCGGCCTCGGCCACTACTACCGCGTCGATTTCCGCCCCGAGTGGTACGCCCGCTACAGCCTCGAAGTCGAGAACATGCAGCATGGCCGCGCGAGCGGACTGGACACCTTCGTCTCGCTCCACGGCGGATGCGTGATGTACCGGCAGGGCGAGTTCGGCGAGCTCCCCCTCCCGCGCGTGCCCCTCTACATCGTCAACACCGGCCACCCCGCCAGCTCCACCGGCGAAGCCGTCTCCGCGGTCGCCCGCCGCACCGGCGGCGCCTCCGCACCGGTATGGGACGGCTTCGAGAACACGACCCTCGCCATGGAGAAGGCCCTCCGCGCGAACGATTTCCCGGCCTTCCGCCGCGCGATGCGCGAGAACCACCGGCTGCTCGACTCCATCGGCGTCGTCCCCGCGCGCGTCGCCGAATTCATCGCCGAGGCCGAAGCGGCCGGCGCGGCCGCGAAGGTCTGCGGCGCCGGCGCCGTGTCCGGCGATGCCGCCGGCATGGTCGTCGTCGCCTCCGAGACCTCCCCCGCCGACCTCTGCGCCCGCTACGGCTACGAACTGATGACCGTCCGCCCCGACCCCCTCGGCGCCCGCATCGTCTGATGGTCCCGCCGCCATGCCCCTGCTCCCCGCAGAAGCCTCCGCCCCCGGCAGCCTGATGCTGATGGGCGAACACGCCGTCCTCCGCGGCCAGCCCGCCATCGTGTGCGCCATCGACCGCCGCATCACCGCGACCCTCCGTCCCCTGCCCGGCGACGCCATACGCCTCCATTCCGCCCTCGGCGAACACAATACAACCCTCTCCGAACTCGCCCCCGACGACACCTTCCGCTTCGTCCTCGCCGCCATCCGCCGCCTGCGCGACCGGCTCCCCGGCGGCTTCGCCCTCGACATCCGCTCCCGCATGTCCCACCAGATGGGTCTCGGCAGCAGCGCCGCCGTCACCGTGGCCGCCTGCGGCGCCCTCCTCGCCGCGCTGGGCGACACCCCCGATCCCGCCGCCGTCACCGAAGACGCCATCGCCCTCATCCGCAAGGTCCAGGGCGGCGTCGGGTCCGGCGCCGACGTCGCCGCCAGCGTCCACGGCGGCTGCCTCCGCTACTTCGCCTCCCCGCGCGAGTGCGTCAAACTCTCCGCCGTGCCCGACCTCACCGTCCTCTACTCCGGCTCCAAGATGCCGACCCCCGAAGTCATCGCCCTCGTCGAAGAAAAGCGCCGCCTCCACGAAGCCATCTTCGACGACATCGACGCCCTGATCGGCAAGACCGTCCGGGAAGCCTTCTCCGCCGCCGCCGCCGGCGACTGGGAAACCATGGGCGAACTCATGAACGTCAACCAAGGCCTCATGGACGCCCTCGGCGTCAACGACGCCACCCTTTCCCGGCTCGTCTACGCCCTGCGCGACGACCCCCGCATCCTCGGCGCGAAAATCTCCGGCTCCGGCCTCGGCGACTGCGTCGTCGGCCTCGGCCGCGCCATGCGGAGCGACTGGAACGTACCCTCCCTCGGCGTCAAGATCGACCCCGACGGCCTCAAGACCCGCCTCCTCCCCCCCGACGCCGAAGAGGCCGCCCCGTGACCGCCCGCGAAGCCGTCGAAACCCTCCTCGCCGGACGCCCCCGCACCCCCGCCGTCCCCTTTGCCGAATCGTACGCCCCCGCCAACATCGCCCTGGCCAAATACTGGGGCAAGCGCGACGAAGCCCTCAACCTCCCCACCGCCTCCTCCCTCTCCATATCCCTCGGCGACCTCGGCTCCCACGTTCGCCTCGCCCCCGCCCCCGAAGGCGCCCCCGCCGACACCGTCACCCTCAACGGCGCCCCCCTCTCCCCCGATACCCCCTTCGCCCGCCGCGCCGGCGCCTACTTCGACCTCTTCCGCCCGTCCCCCGCCTTCCGTTTCGACCTCCAAGCCCGCAACACCATCCCCACCGCCGCCGGATTCGCCTCCTCCGCCTCCGGCTTCGCCGCCCTCGCCAAGGCCGCCGACGCCCTCTTCGGCTGGAACCTCCCCCAAGAATCCCTCTCCATCCTCGCCCGCCTCGGCAGCGGCTCCGCCGCCCGCAGCCTCGCCGACGGCTTCGTCGAGTGGCACGCCGGCGAGCGCCCCGACGGAATGGACTCCTTTGCAACCCCGCTCCCCGACCGCTGGCCCGCCTTGCACGTCGGCGCCTGCGTCCTTTCCTCCGCCGAAAAACCCGTCGGTTCCCGCGACGGCATGCGCCGCTCCGTCCAGACCTGCCCCTTCTACTCCGCCTGGCCGGACCTCGTCGCCCGCGACATCGCCACCCTGCACGACGCCATCGCCGCCCGCGACATCGCCCTTCTCGGCGCCACCGCCGAATCCAACTGCCTCGCCATGCACTCCCTCATGATGGCGACCCGCCCGCCCATCCTCTACTTCCTGCCCGAGACCCTGACCGCCATCCGCGCCGTCTGGGCCGCCCGTGCCGACGGCCTCCCCGTCTGGTTCACGATGGACGCCGGCCCCAACCTCAAACTCCTCTTCGAGTCCTCCTCCGAATCCTCCGTCCGCGCCCTCTTCCCCAGCGCCACCCTCGTCTCCCCCTTTGCCTGACTGTACTCCCTTTCCCTCCCCGTTCCCCCCTCGGATTCCTGTTCCGGAATACATTTGGAAACAGGAAAAATCCTGACGTTTTCAAGCCTTTCGCCCCTGCTTCTCCCCCCCATGAAAAAAACTCCCCCCTGCCAGCCCGGAACCGCCCTCCATGCAGCATCGACATCCGGACGTTTTCCGGTAATCTGCACGACATGACGAATCCAGACCAACCCTCCATCCCGCCCCCTCCTCCCGTCCGCCCGCGCATCGTCGTCCTCGACGCCTGGGCGACCAACCCCGGCGACCTCTCCTGGGCCCCCCTCGAAGCCCTCGGCGACTGCGTCTTCCACGACCGCACCCCGGCCGCCCTCGCCGCGGAGCGCGTACGCGACGCCGACGCCGTGTTCCTGAACAAGGCCCCCCTCGGCGCAGACGCCATCGACGCCGCCCCGCGCCTCCGCTACGTCGGGGTCCTCGCCACCGGCTACAACACCATCGACCTGTCCGCCGCCCGCCGCCGCGGCATCGTGGTCAGCAACGTTCCCGGCTACAGCACGCTCTCCGTCGCCCAGCAGACCTTCGCCCTCCTCCTCGAAATCACCAACCGCACCGGCCTCCACGCCGCCGACGCCCGTGCCGGCGGCTGGTCGCGCCATCCCGACTACTGCCGGGCGCTCTCGCCGCTGACCGAGCTCGCGGGCCTGGTCCTCGGCATCGTCGGCCTCGGCGCCATCGGCACCGCCGTCGCCCGCATCGGTCTCGCCTTCGGGATGAAGGTCCTCGCCGTCCGCGCCCGCCCGGGACGCCCCATGCCGCCGGGCGTCGGGGAAGTCCCTCTCGACCGCCTGCTGGCCGAGAGCGACGTCGTATCCCTGCACTGCCCGCTCACCGACGCCACCCGCGGCATCATCGGCCCGGCCGCCCTCGCGCGCATGAAGCCTACCGCCATCCTCCTCAACACCTCCCGCGGCCCCCTGATCGACGAACCCGCCCTCGCCGCCGCCCTCCGCGACGGGCGTCTCGCGGCGGCCGGACTCGACGTCCTGTCCGTCGAGCCCCCCACCGGCGGCAACCCGCTCCTCGACGCCCCGAACTGCTGGATCACCCCCCACATCGCGTGGGCGACCAAGGCCGCCCGCATCCGCCTCATCGACGAAGCCGCCGCCAACTACCGCGCCTTCCTCGCCGGCAGTCCCGTCCACACCGTCTGATGCACGCCGCCCCGACAGTCCCCTCCGCGGCGACCTTCGCCCGCGGCTTCCGCGACGCCCTGCCGATCTGCGCCGGCTACTTCGCGGTCGGCTTCACCGTCGCGGTGGCCGCGGTGGTGCACGGCCATCCCGTGTGGTCGCCGATCCTGATGTCCCTGACGCACGTGTCCGGCACGAGCCAGGGCGCCATCGCCGGGCGCGTGGACTTCACGGCGGGACCGCTGGCGGGCCTCGGCGAAGTGGGCCTCCTGTGCATCGCGCTGAACCTCCGCTACGTCCTGCTCGCGCTGGCGCTGGCGCAGAAGCTGGGCCCCGGCATCGGCTTCGGACGCCGCCTCCTGCTGGCCTACGGCGTGACCGACGAAAACGTCGCGCTGGCCGTCTCCCGTCCCTTCCCTCCCACCTTCCGCTACCTGGCGGGCCTCATGCTCTCCTCGTGGCTGGGATGGAACGCGGGCACCGTGCTGGGTGCCTACGGGGCCGCCTGGCTCCCGGCGGACCGCCTGGCCCCGCTGGGAATCGCCCTCTACGCGATGTTCGTGGCGATCGTCGTCCCGGCCGCCCGCGCCTCCCGCCCGATGCTCCTGTGCGTGCTGCTGGCGGCGGCGCTCAACGCGGGCCTCGCGTTCCTGCCCGCCGCCATCCGTCCGCCCGAAAGTGCCGCGATGCTGGTCGCCGGAACCGCCGCCGCCGCCCTGTGCGCCTTCCTCTTCCCGGACAAGGACTCCCGCCCATGACGCCCCCCCGCCTGCTTGCCCTGATCCTCTCCGTCGCCGCGGCCACCTACCTCCTGCGGGCCCTTCCGCTGGCCCTGCTCCGCCGCCCCTTGCAGAATCCCCGCGCCGTCGCCTTCATCGGCTACCTCCCCTACGCCATCCTGTCGGCGATGATCATCCCCGGCATCTTCTCCGGCGCCGGCACCCGTCCCGCCTCCCTGGCCGGCGCCGCGGTGGCCTTCGGTCTCGCCCTGGCAGGCCGATCCCTCCCCGCCGTCGCCGCCCTCGCCGCCGCCGCCGCCTTCGCCGTCTCCTGCTGGATGTAACCCCCGCACCGCGCACGGCCGGAATTTTTCCAGCCATTGGAAATATTTTTTACAATCATTGGAAAATTCATCAGAAAAGTTTCCAATCATTGGAAAAACGGACCCGGATTTTCCAACCATTGGAAAAATATTTTCCAATCATTGGAAAACCTCTCCCCCGCGCCGCGCGGCCCGGCCCGCATCCCCCGGCGGACCGTGCGGGGCGGTAAACGGTTGGCGGTGGGGCGGGAATGTGGTATCGATGGGGAATGAAAGGCGGTAGGCAGATGAACGACGACAGCAATCCGATCGGACGGGTGATCAGCGGACCGGCGGCTCCCCTCGAGCGCGCCGCGGCGGCGTGGCGGGACCAGCCCGTGGACTGGGACCGCATGGCCGAGGCCAAGCCGTACGCCGTGCGGCGCGAGCAGACCACCATCGAACGGCCCGTCACGGTGCGCGGGCGGGGGACGTTCTTCGGCAAGAGCATCCGCACGCTCACGTTCTGCCCCACCGACGCGGAGGGGTGGTGGTTCGAGCGGACGGATCTGCCCGACAGCCTGCCCGTGCGGTGCTCCATACGCAACGTGTGGACGACGGGCAGCATCGTCAGCAACATCGTGCTCCGCAGCGGCTCGCCCCACAACTACATCCGCATGGCCGAACACATGATCGCCCTGCGCATGGGCCTCGGCATCGACAACCTGCGCATCCGCATCGATTCGGGCGATCCGCCGCTCTTCGACCGCGGCAGCAAGGAGCTCGTCGAGGCGCTCGACAGCGCGGGACGGCGGCGGGCGGGGCGGCCGGTGCCGTACGTGACGGTGCGGGAGAAGGTCACCGTATCCAACGGGCACGGCGGGTTCCTGACGCTGGTTCCGGCGGAGGCGGGAAATCCGTCGCTGGAGCTGGACGTCGCGCTCGCGTTCCGCACGGCCATCGGGCAGCAGCGGATCCGGTTCGCCGTGGACCCTGCGACGTTCGCCTACGGGGCGACGGCGCGGACCAACGCGTCGGCCGGCACGGTGCTGTTCTGCCGGACGCTCGGATGGATGTTCGCCGACGTGCGGAACCTGGGGTACACGTTCGAGAACCTGCTCGTCGCGGGACGCTTCCGCTACTGGAACCGCGCGCTGCTCGAACACGACGGCAAGTCGCTGGAAGCCGCCTGGCACCGGGCCTGCCTGGATTTGCTCGCGGCCATCGCTCTCATCGACGACGGGCTCTTCGTCGGCAAGATTGTCTCCTACAAGTCCGGCCACGGCCTGGACGTGGAGATGGTGCGGCGCCTGTACCAGGAGTCGCTGCTGACGCCGTTCACGCCGGCCTGAGGGACTCGCGATGGCGCGCGCGGACACGGCGGCGGTTCCGGCGGCTGCGATGCCGGAAGCCCCGGCGAGCAGCTTCCTGAGCCTCGCGGCGTTCCGGATGCTGCTGGTCTACATCGTCGTCCTGTTCGTCCAGCCGCAGAACCGCTTCACGTTCCTCTGGCCGTTGCACATCGCGGATCTGTCGTTCATGGGGGCGGTGGGATTGCACATCATGGCCTGCGTGCAGGACCGGCGGCCGCTCATCCGGTTCGGTCCGGCGACCATCGTGTCGGTGTTGCTGCTGATCTTCGCGATGCTGTCGCAGTACATCGGGGAATACCAGGTCAGCTCCGCCTGGAATTCCTATATCGATATCATCGTCAAGAACGCCACGCTTTGCATCCTTCTGGAAGCCATGCTGACGAGCGTCCAGCGCGTGATGGCGACGCAGTTGGTGGTGTTGGTGGCAACCTTCTGGTGGATCAAGGCCGGCGTGCGCCTGGCACAGGCCGGTGCGACCTACGGGGGCGACCGCTTGATGGGGGCTGCCGTCGGCATGATCGAGAATCCGAACGGGTTCGCCTACATGATGTGCGTGTTCCTGCCGATGTACCTGTACATGTTCCAGCAAGCCCGCCGTGCGTGGGAGCGTTGGGTGTTCTTGGCCTTGATGCTGGCAGGTGTGTACATCGTGTTCAAGACGGGCAGCCGGACCGGGTTGGTGACGCTGATGCTTCTCGCCGTGTTCATCCTCCGCCGTTATGGACGGCAACACCTTAAAGGCCTGCTGCTCATCATGTTGGCAATCGTCGTGCTCTTTCCGCTGAGCGGCGAGCGGAACATCCAGCGTTTCAAGACCATTCCGCAGTCCGTCAAGGGGTTCTTCGGTCTGGGAGGGGGCAAGGAACGCGAAGGTCCCATGAACCAGGACGAGCAGAGCGCCGACGAACGGGCGCGCAAGAACGAACACACATGGGGGCTGATCAAGGAGCATCTGTTTTTCGGGGTTGGGGTGAGACCGAACGAATCCCGGTTTGCCGCACGCTGGCCGATGGCCACCGGGCAGGTCCACTGCGAAATCCTGATGGCAGGCAAGCAGATGGGAATGATCGGCATGGGGTTGTACGTTGCATACTGGAGCATCCTCCTGGTCGGCGGGGGAGTGGTGCGGAGGCGGGCGCGCGGACGGGATGCCGTCGCGGATTTGGGGTGGACTTTCCAGTTGCAAGGTGTGTGCATCATGGTTGGGGGATCTTTTTGTCCTGGTGCCTGGCATCCGCCGCTGATGATCTTGGCGGCCAGCGTTTCCGCGTTGTTGGCCAATCTTGCCAATCCGGACGATGTGTGGGTGCGTGCCGATAGTGGGGGGGCGGGAACCCTGCCTCCGCCAGCGAGCCCGTTGCCTTGGGCACGGCGGGCCGCGCCCGTGCGCCTCCCTCAGAAAAAGGCGGGCGATGCCGATGGTGGAAGCGAGACGGTTTCACCGATTGGAGCGAAATAGTACAGTATGCTGGGCTCTCTTCACTTGTCGTGAATCTTCATCAAGCTACAATCTGATTCACGTTTTATGGTTCCCCAATTGACCATCATTGTTCCCTTCTACAATGCGGAGAAAGTACTACCTGCATGTTTGGACTCCCTGCGTTCGCAGACCGTTCCCGTTCGTGTCCTTTTGGCGAATGACGGCTCAACCGACAACTCCCCCGCCATCGCCGACACTTTTGTTGCCAACCATCCATTTGCACAAGTCTTCCATCTTGCCCACGGAGGCGTGACGGTCGCCCGAGCAACGGCCCTAAAACACGTCAGGACCCCATATTTAGCCTTTTTGGACGCGGACGACTCGCTTGAACCCCGCTTCTCCGAGGCCATGCTTTCAGCGGCATTGCAACAGAAGGCTATCGTTGTTTTTTGTCCTTATCGTTGCATCTACGACGGCATCCCCCGCCACGTGTCCTATGGTGGCGACACCAATGAACGATTCAAAGGTATTACGCCGATTCGAAATCATCCTTCTCTGTTACTTGAAATCCCTGCGTTCTTTTGGGGTAAGATTTACCAAACAGACTATTGTCTTGAGCACATCCACTTTACCGACGAAGCTTTTGCGGTACTGGAAGATGTAGCGGCCATATATCCGTTTCTCATCGATGTGCCCTCCATAACCAAGGTGTCCGAACCGCTTTACCGTTACTCCATTTCGTCGGACTCCGCGTGCCACGTTTTCCAACAGGAACTGGCCCGGATTCCGCCTCTTCGTGAACTCCATCGCCGATTTGAGGTGCTGGGGGCGCTGCCGGCTTTCCTGCCGCAACTTCATGCGCTCAACCGCTGCTATCTTTTCGACCAACTCGAGCGCTTGCATAACTACGTGAATCCGCCGCACCAGCACCGCGTCGTCCGCGAATACTTCCGCCATCTCGACTCCACTCTTCCCGGTTGGCGACCCCATCCGTTCCATCCAACGTTTTACGCCGCATACTGGCACGCCGTTGTCACATGGAACGCGATCCGGAAAAAGAAGCGGTTGTAAACCAGGGACGGTCTGCGTCAAGGGAGGTCGGCGCGCAACTCGCCGAACTCTTCCGGCCATGCCAGCAGGCACAGTTCGTGCCATTCCCAGGGCGGGGACAATTGCAGGATCCGGTAGCGGTAGCCAAGCTGTAGGGACTTGAGGAAAGCGTAAGTGCCCAGCATCTCTTCCTTGTTGTGATAGATGGCCAGGCTCAGGACTGGATGGGCCCGGCGGATTGTTTCTTGCGCACCACACAACATGGCAGCCCCATCCCCTTCGCCTGCAACTCTCCTCCCGAAGGAGCGGGTCACTATCCCTTTGCAGGGAAGAAGCGTGCTGTAAGGGCCTGTTTCCAGCGAGCGTAGAGCTTGCAAGAGGTGCAGGTAGCGACGGGCATGGTCCTGCGTCCCGGGAACAGGACGGGGATGAAGATTTGGCGGGTCTTGCGCATGAGCGGCCCGTTCCAGATGGATTCGAAATCAGATTGAAGGAGATTGCCCACGATGTCGTGGTGGGAATGCATGTAGCAACAGGGCGTGACGGAACCGTCGGAATGGATGACAATGGACTGGAAGAGATAGGTGCAGATGGCTGTGGGGAAGTGGCATTCGACGCATTCATCGGGGTGGAATTTCTCCGATTTCCATTCCTTGTACCGCTCGGGGGGAATGGTCATCCCGAATTTGTTGAAGACGACGCCGAGTTCCTTCGCCTTTTCGTAGGCTTGCGTCAGTTCGGGTTCGGACCACCGGTTGATCAGGTATTTCCATGTAATGCGGGGATTGTCGCGGCCGATGGATTTTTTGGCTTGGACGAAGGCTTCAATGTTCGCAAAAACCTGGTCGACGCGTCCGCCCACGCGGTAGCGTTCGTACGTGGCCTGCGTTGCGCCGTCACAGGAAACCGTCATGTCGTCGAGCCCGCTCTCGATGATGTCCCGTATCCGGTCCGGGGAGAGCGGCAAGGCCAGGTTCGTGTCGATGTAGGTCTCCATCCCGCGGGCCTTGGCCAGACGAACCATCTCCGGAAAATCGGGGTTGATCAACGGTTCTCCCCATCCGTACATGTGGAGTTCATGGAAAGCGGCGGGCATTTTCCCAATGATGATCCTGAAATCTTCCAGTGACATCATTTTCTTGGGCAGAGACATCGTCTTGTTCCCGGTCTTGCAAAAGGGGCAAGAGAGGTTGCAGATGTTGGTGGTGGGGGCGATGATGCCCCAGGTGGGCGGAGGACAACGGCCGTCCAACATGGTCTTCAGCAACCAACGGTGTTTCCAGACTTTTCTCAAAAGCCCGTTCTTGCGTTCCATGTGTTCGTTCCTTTCCTTGCGTGCACGTGGAGTTTCTTTAGCCGAAAGCCAGGGGCCCTGCAAGGCAACTTTTCGGGGGATGGCGGAACGCGGCAATTCAAGGGATGGGCGCTGGTGGGTGGAGGGAAACGGCGATTTCGTGCCAGACGGCCTCCGCGGCGCTGTGGATGCCGGCGTCGTTCCAGTGGGTGTCGTCGCGCCAGTAGAGGCGGATGCCGGAGGCTGTGGCGGCCTGGAAGGAGGGGAGGGGGTTGACGGTGGGGATGCCGCGGGCGCGGAGGGCGGCGGCGAGCGCGTCGAGGAGGTCAAGGCTGGGGGTGATGGCGCGGCGGAGGTCCGGGGGGAGGGCGGTGAGGTGGAGTTGTTCCTTTTCGGGGACGAGGAGGACGACGAGGGTGGTTCCGCGTTCGCGGAGGCGCTCGGAGACGCGGGCGACGACGGAGGCGATGGGTTTGGCGTCGGCGGGGTCGCTTTGGGCGAAGTAGCGGAGGTTTTCGCGGTAGAAGAGGATGGGGCCGTATTGTGGGTCGTCGGCGCCGAGGACGTCGTGGGGCCAGGTGCGGAAGAGGAGCAGGCGAGTGGCGGTCCAGGCTTTGCGGGCGAAGTAGGCGGTGAGGGAGGTCTGGGGCAGGGTGGAGGTCAGGGTGTCCGGACGGAGACGGGTCCAGTCGATGGAACGGACGGCGGCGGGAAGGGGGGCGGCGGGGGGCGTTGGGTGCGTGGCAAACCAGGAATCGACGGGTTGGCGCTGGAAGAAGGCGGCGTTGAGTTCGCGGGCGGTGAGGTTCCAGATCAGGATGGGGGGGGGCGGCGAGACGGGGGGATTGGAGACGTATTTTTTCAGTTCCTGGAAGGGGCCGGCGGCGCCGCGGGCGCGGGTGAGGACGCGGATTCCGCCGATCTCGCCGAGGACTTCGGCGAAGGGTTTCTGACCGAGGGAGAGCATGAAGCTGTCGCCGACGATGGCGGCTTGCCAGGTTTCGCCTTCGGCGAGGGGGGCGTTGGGGTAGCCGTCGGGGTCCACCCATTCGTCGCGGGGGGGATGGTGTTCTTCGTATTGTTTGCGGATCCAGGGGACGGGGATCATGGACGTGAGGCCGGCGCCGCGTCGGGCGGGGATGTGGCGGAGGGTGGGGGCGGGTGGAGTGGCGGAGGTCGTCGTCGCGGCAGCGGGCTTGGGGGGGAGCCAGGTGCGGTGCCAGTGGAAGAGGGCGCAGCGGCAGGTCCAGTCGGCGGCAATCCAGAGGAGCCAGACGGCGGCGAAGAGGCAAACCCAGCGGCGGAGGTTTTTTTGAGGGGCTTGGCCGAAGGTTTCGAGGAGGGTGGGTTGGCGGGGGGGGGCGTTCATGGGGTCAGAACTGGAAGTAGAGGAAGGGGGAGCTGGAGTTGACGAGGATGGTGGCGACGCAGAGGGCGAAGAGGCATCCGAGCGCGGCGGCGAGGCGCCAGGTGGGGCGAAGGGCCAGTTGCCAGGTGTTCGGGGCGCGGAAGGCGAGGACGGCGGCGAGGGCGAGGGCCATCCACGGGAGGGCGGTCGTTTCGGTGGGGGCGGGGAGGGCGCCGGCGCCGTTGCATCCGGCAAGGCCCGCAAAGTAGCGGAGGGCGGCGGCGAAGGTGGGCGCGCGGAAGAAAACCCATCCGAGCGCGACGAGGAGGAAGGTCCACGCGGTCTGGACGGGGACCGGCAGGGCGGCGGCGAGGGAGCGCTTGCCGCGCATGCGTTCGAGGGCCAGCCAGGCGCCGTGCCAGGCGCCCCAGGCGAGGAAGGTCCAGTCGGCGCCGTGCCAGAGGCCGCCGAGGAGCATGGTCAGCCAGAGGTTGAAGTAGGTGCGGGCGGGGCCGCGGCGGTTGCCGCCGAGCGGGATGTAGAGGTAGTCGCGCAGCCAGGTGGAAAGGGAAATGTGCCAGCGGCGCCAGAAGTCGGTGATGGAGACGGCCTTGTAGGGGGAGTCGAAGTTCTGCGGAAAGCGGAAGCCGAGGAGGAGGCCGAGGCCGACGGCCATGTCGGAGTAGCCGCTGAAGTCGAAATAGATTTGCAGGGTGTAGGCGAGGAGGCCGGGCCAGGCGGCGGCAAGGCCGGGGGTGGTCTGGGTGAAGGCGGCGTCGGCCAGCGGGGCCACGGCGTCGGCGACGAGGACTTTCTTGGAGAGGCCGAGGACGAAGAGCGCAATGCCGGCGCCCGCCTTGGCCGCGGTGTGGGTGCGGGCGCGGAGCTGGTCGTCCATGTCGCGGTAGCGGACGATGGGGCCGGCGACCAGCTGCGGGAAGAGCGAGACGTAGCAGGCGAAGTCGAGGAAGGAGCGGGCGGGGCGGGCCTGGCCGCGGTAGATGTCGATGGTGTAGCTCATCGACTGGAAGGTGTAGAAGGAGATGCCGACCGGCAGGACCAGGTGCAGGAGCGGCAGCGCAGGGGCGCCGGGGCCGAAGAGGGCGCGGGCGAGGGCGTTGGCGGTTTCCGCGCCGAGGTCGAAGTACTTGAAGAAGCCGAGGATGCCGAGGTCGCAACAAACGGAGAGCGCCAGCCAGCGGCGGCGCGCGGCGGGGGAGGCGGAGGCGGCGACGCGGCCGCCGGCGAGGTAGTCGATGGTGGTGGTCAGCAGGAGGAGGCCGCAGAAGCGCCAGTCCCACCAGCCGTAGAACACGTAGCTGCACAGCACCAGCCAGGCGGAGCGCCAGCGGCGCGGGACCAGCAGGTAGTAGCCGCCGAGAATCAGCGGAAGAAGGAAGAAGAGGAACGTGTAGGAGTTGAACAGCACGCGGGCGAGCTTACCCGCGGCGCGGGGGGATTGCAAACCTCTTGCGCGGGAAGCAAGGCGGCTTTTGGGTGGAGGTGTTCATGAGGGAGGAGGAGGGGAAAACAAGCGAAATTGCCAACGTTTTCCGTAATTGCAAAAGTGGGGGCGTGGGGGCGTGTGCGGCTTGCGGTGGAGGGGCGGGGGGTGGTAGAGTCGGGACATGCATCCGGTTTTGTTCATGGTGATGGGGTTCCCGGTACGGGCGTACGGGGTGATGGCGGCGCTGGGGTTCCTGGCGGCCGTCGGGACGTGGATATGGCTCGGGAAGAAGGAAGGGGAGTTCGCGGCGGAGACGGCGACGGATTTGGGGGTTTGGTTGATGTTGTCGGGGATTCTGGGGTCGCGGATCGCGTATGTGATCGCGAACTGGGGGTACTACCGGACGGTGCCGGGGGAGATCGTCAGAATCGACCGGGGGGGGCTGATTTTCTACGGGGGGTTGATCTTGGCGTCGCTGGCGCTGGTCGCGTTCGCGCGGCGCAGGCGGATCCCGCTGTGGAAGATGGCGGATTACGCGATTCCGGGGCTGGCGGCGGGGCATGCGCTGGGGCGGGTCGGGTGCTTCCTGAACGGATGCTGCTACGGGCGGGCGGCGACGGCGCATCCGGCGTGGGGGGTGGTATATCCGGCGTGCAGCGAGCCGGGACAGGCGTTCGCGGGGGTGCCGTTGTATCCGGTGCAATTGCTGGAGGCGGCGGGGTTGCTGGCGATCTGGTCGGTGTTGCTGTGGGTGTATCCGCGGCGGAAGAGGGAGGGGGAGGTGTTTGCGCTGTACCTGCTGCTGTACCCGCCGTTGCGGTTCGCGCTGGAGTATCTGCGGGGAGACCCGCGGCAGGGCGCGTGGAACGTGGATGCGGCGCAGTGGATTTCGATCGGCCTGTGGGCGTGCGGATGGGCGCTGATTGCGCTGTTGCCGCGAGGGAAAAAGGACGTCAGCGCAGCCCGAGGCGCTTGAGCCAGGTGCGGAAGTCGTGCGGGAGGGGGGAGGTCGCCTGCAAGGGGGCGCGGGTGGCCGGGTGCAGGAAGCGGAGGTCGGCGGCGTGGAGAAGCTGGCGGGGGACTTCCTGGAAATCGGTGGCGCGCGTGGTGAAGTACTGGCGGTCGCCCAGGACCGGCGTGCCGGTGCCGTGGAGGTGGATGCGGATCTGGTGGGTGCGGCCGGTCTCGATGCCGACCGTCACGTGCGCCGCCTTCGGCGCGCGCGGGCGGGCAGAGACGACGTGGACGTGGCTCACCGCCGCCTTGCCGTCGATGCGTTCGCGGATGTCGTAGTCGGTCTCGGTGGGGACTCCGGCGACGAGGGCGTGGTAGAGTTTGCGGACGTCGCCGTTCTCGAATTCGGCGACGAGGGCGCGGCGGGTTTCTTCGTCCTTGGCGAAGAGGACGCAGCCGGTGGTGTCTTTGTCGAGCCGGTGGACGGCGCGCAGGGACGGGAGGTCCAGCTGCTCGCGGAGGCGGGTTTCGAGGGATTTGGGTCCGTTGGTCAGGAGGGCGGGGGGCTTGTCGGCGACCAGGAAACGGGGGTCGTCGAGAAGGATGCGGATGGGCGGCGGCGGGGTGGCGGAGGGGGCGTCCTTGGGGACGGCGCCGGGGAGGAGTTCGACGGTGTCGCGGGTCTGCAGCAGGTGGCGGGCCATCCAGATGCGGCGGCCGTTGACGAAGACGAGGCGGTCGTCGAGGAGGGCCTTGGCGGCGCGCCGGGAGCAGGAGAGGGCTTCCGCCAGGTATTCCTGGAGTTCGACGCCGTTGCGGCGCGGCGGGGGGAGGCGGCGGAGGTGTCCGCCGCCCGAGGGCTTTCCGGGCGCGCCGCCCGGCGCTGGTCGCCGCGGCCTCACCGGGCGAGGAGGCGGTTGATGGCGGCGGCGGCCTTGCGGCCTTCGCCCATGGCCAGGATGACGGTGGCGGCGCCGAGGACGATGTCGCCGCCCGCGAAGACGCGCGGCAGGCTGGTCTGCCCGTTTTCGTCGGCGACGATGTGGCCTTTGGCGTCGGTTTCGAGGCCGGGGGTGGTCGCCTTGATGAGCGGGTTGGAGCCGTTGCCGACGGCGACGATGACGGCGTCGACCGGCATGGTGTATTCGCTGCCAGGGATGGCGACGGGACGGCGCCGGCCGGAGGCGTCGGGTTCGCCGAGTTCGTAGCGGAGGCATTCGATGGCGTTCACGCGGCCGCCTTCGCCGAGGATGCGCTTGGCGTTGACGAGCATGTGGAACTGCACGCCTTCTTCCTTGGCGTGGTGGACTTCTTCGGCGCGCGCGGGCATCTCGACTTCGGTGCGGCGGTAGATGAGGTGGACTTCCTCGGCGCCGAGCCGCAGGGCGGTGCGCGCGGCGTCCATGGCGACGTTGCCGCCGCCGAGTACGGCGACGCGCCTGGCGGCCGCCATCGGGGTGTCGGCGTGGGCGGTGTCGTAGGCTTTCATGAGGTTCGAGCGGGTGAGGTATTCGTTGGCGGAGTAGACGCCGACGAGGTTCTCTCCCTCGATGTCCATGAACTTGGGCAACCCGGCGCCGGTGCCGACGAACACGGCGTCGAAGCCGTCCTTGTCGAGCAGGTCGGTGAGCTTGCGGGTGCGGCCGACGACGTAATTGGTGCGGATTTCGACGCCCATGGCGGCGAGGTTGTCGAGTTCGGCCTGCACGATGGCCTTGGGGAGGCGGAACTCGGGGATGCCGTACACCAGCACGCCGCCCGCCTTGTGGAAGGCCTCGAACATGACGACTTCGTGCCCGGCGCGGCGCACGTCGGCCGCCACCGTGATGGACGCCGGCCCGCTGCCCACCACCGCCACGCGCTTGCCGGTCGGCGGCGCGACGACGGGCGCGGGCTGGGAGCCGGTGGCGCGGCCGAGGTCGGCGCAATAGCGCTCGACGCGGCCGATGGCGACGGCCTTGTTGACGTCCTTGAGGGCCTTGCCCATCGTGCAGTTCTTCTGGCACTGCTTCTCCTGCGGGCATACGCGGCCGCACACGGCGGGCAGAAGGCTCGTCTCGCGGATGATGCCCAGCGCGCCGGCGAAATCGCCTTCGGCCGCCGCCGCCAGGAACTCGGGAATGCGGATCGCCACGGGGCAGCCCGCCACGCACGGCGCGTTCTTGCACTGGAGGCAGCGGGAGGCTTCGAGGCGGGCCTGCTCGGCGGTGTAGCCGAGGGCGACCTCCTTCATGTTGCGCCGCCGCTCGTCCGCCGGCTGCTCGGGCATCGCCTGCGGGGGAATCGCCATCTTCTCTTTCGGGGTCATGGATGCGCCTCCTCTATTCCTTCAAGCCCTTGGCGACCGCCTCCGCGTGGAAGCGGCAGTGCTCGTCCGCGATGCGCTCCTGCGCCTTGAAGGCGCCCAGGCGCGACATCATCTGGTCGAAATCCACCTGGTGGCCGTCGAACTCCGGCCCGTCCACGCACACGAACTTCGTCTCGCCGCCCACCGACACGCGGCAGCCGCCGCACATGCCCGTGCCGTCGATCATGATCGTGTTGAGGCTGACGACCGTCTTGACGTTGTACGGCTGCGTCGTCTTCGCGCAGAACTTCATCATGATGGGTGGGCCGATCGCGACCGCCAGGTCCGGCGGCGGCACCTGCTCGCACAGCTCCTTGAGCGGGGCCGTGACGAGGTCCTTGCGGCCGTACGAGCCGTCGTCCGTGCAGACGATCACATCGTCCGCGATCGCCCGCATCTCGGGCTCCAGGATGACCAGTTCCTTCGTGCGCGCGCCGATGATGACGATCAGCTTGTTGCCCGCCGCCTTCATGCCCTGCGCGATGGGGTACAGCGGCGCGACGCCGATGCCGCCGCCCACGCACACCACCGTGCCGAACTTCTCGATGTGCGTCGGACGGCCCAGCGGCCCGACGAGGTTCTCGATGGAGTCGCCTTCGCGCAGCGCCGCGAGCTTGCGCGTGGTGGCGCCGACGACCTGGAAAATGAGCGTGACGGTTCCCGCCCGCTCGTCCGCGTCGGCGATGGTCAGGGGGATGCGCTCGCCGAACTCGGTGTCGAGCTGCAGGATGATGAACTGCCCCGGCTTGCGCTCGCGGGCGATTTCGGGCGCTTCGACGACCAGGCGGTAGACGTCCTGGGAGAGCTGCTGTTTCTGGATGATCTTGTTCATGGCACACTCCGCGTTGCGCGGCCCCGCCACGGGGCCGCCTTCCCGACTGTTGTACCGCAATCCCCCCCGGCTTGGCCAATGCAAAAGTGACGGAAACCGCCGTTTCGGGATTTCGGAGCTCCTCCGGGGCGTTGGAATCGGATCGGGAAACAGGGTGGGGGCGACCGGGAGCAGGAAAAACGGCGACAGGCGAAAGCCTTGCCATTTCCCATGTACAGGGGGAGAGGGCGGGCCGGCTCTTCCCGCCGGAGTCCGTCATGCCAACGAAAGGCGCCGGGAAGAATCGTGATTTTTGATGGACGCGTGTTCCTGCGCTGCGGGTGCCGTGCGGGCATGAGGCGGGTGAAACTTCATGGGGGGTGGCATGCATGGAAACGGCGGGAAACGGATGGGTTTTCCATAATCTCAAATGATGTGGCGAACAGGGGGAAAGGGGCGTGGAGAAG
>CACXEY010000251.1 GCA_902766695.1 uncultured bacterium | reverse complement strand
CCAGATATGCGAATTTCCTAGGAAACTCCACTGCCAACCTCCTGAAAAAAGTTGGAAATGGGGGCGAATATGGAAACTCGGGCTAGAAATGTGGGAAAGGAATCTTTCATCTCATACTTCCATGGTTTAGTTGTTTTCTCACTCATTTGATGGTGCATTTCTTCTCGGCGAGGCGGTAGACGGCGGTTATGGGTGGTGTCTCCTTGTCTGAGGTGGATGGTTGCGGGTTTTCGGGGGGGAGGTCAACAAAAAAGGCGCGGGAGGAAAAGGGGGGGGTGATTGGCAGGGTGTGTTCGCATGGGGGTAGGGATGGGGGTTCATTGGATATATCCGACGGGGGAGAGGGGAATCTGACGGGGGGACGGGGATTGGGCTCACGCAGAGGCGCTGAGAGAGGGAGGCGCTGAGAGAGGGTGGCGCAGTGGAGGAGGGGGAGGATGAGGGGGAGGAATAGCTCACGCGGAGACGCGGGGGTGCGAGGGGACGAGGGGGAGAACAGCGGAAAAGACTGGAAATCAAGGCAGTTCGGGGATTTTAGACCGGTTTTCCAAATAGTGTAGCCGTTTTTGGGAGAGCCGCGCTTCGTCGCGGCCGGACGGAAAACGCGCACCTGTGGCGCCCCGCAGTACTCCCCCCGCCGCCCTTTCCATTCTCCTGGCCAATACGCTCCATGGACATCCCGGTCGAAGGGCGGCATCCCCCTCTCGGAAGGGGGCGGGTGCTTGCGCTCGTCCCGGTTTCCCGCATTCCCTTTCCTGTGTTTTTCTCCGGCATCCCTTCCACTTAGAGCGGATTAAGAAATAGTATAGCCGTTCCGCAGGAGGATAAGCCGCTTCCCATGCTTTATGCTTCCACCCCGGCCGTGACAGAGCACGGCCCTCCCGCTTGGAAAACCTACCGGAAAAGCGGCGCATGGGAGGTGGCTCCGGGAGGGCCGCGCTCCGTCGCGGCCGTGCGAATGAGGAACAAAGAATAGTCTACAGAATTTCTTAAACCACTCTAATTCCCAGAAAAACCAAACCACTTCACCGCAGGAAATCGGCGGCGGGGGTCGTGAAAAAGGTCTCCAGGTCCATGCCTTGGGCGCCGACGAGGTTGCTGCGGGCAGTGGGATGGAGGCGTTTGAATGCATGCAATCCCGGGACCTTGTCGGCCCGGGAGGTCTTGATTTCGAAGGCGGCCAGGCGTTCGCCGTCCGACACGATGAAATCGACTTCCTTGGCGCCGTCGTTCCAGTAGGAAATCCCGATTCCGTCCCCGGCCGTGGCGAGGAGGTGGGCTCCGGCGGCGGATTCGACTAGCCGCCCCCAGAGTTCGGGGACGGAACGCAGGGTTTTCAGGGAGTGGGGGGAAAAGGCGGTCAGGAGGGCGTTGTTGCAGACGGCGAGCTTGGGGCTGGAGGCCTTGGAACGGACGGCCTCGGCGTAGTGTTTTTCGAGTCCCTGGACAAGTCCTGCCTCGCCGAGGAGGCGGAGGTAGTGGGCGAGGGTGGTCGCGTTTCCGGCGTCCTGGAGCTGGCCGAGCATCTTCTGGTAGGAGAGGATGCGGGCGGAGTAGCGGCAGGCGAGCAGGAACAGCTGCCGGAGCAGGGCGGGCTTGGCGATGCGTTCGAGCTGGAGGATGTCCCGCGAGATGCTCGGTTCGGCGATGGAATCGCGGATGTAGGCGCACCAGCGGGCCTCGCTGCGGCGGAGAGGGGCGGCTCCGGGGTAGCTGCCGAAGAGGATGTAGTCGTCGGGGGTGAAACCGAAGGCGTCGCGCATCTCCGCGTAGGTCCAGTGTCGGGCCTGGATCAGCTCGAAACGGCCCGCGAGGCTTTCGGCAAGGCCCTTCTGGATGAGGACGCGGGAGGAGCCCAGCAGGATCACCTTGAGGGGAGTGCCGTCGAAGGTGTCTTCGTCCCACAGGCGCTTGACGGTCTCGGACCAGCCGTCGACCTTCTGGATTTCGTCGATGGCGAGCAGGTGGGAACCGGTCTTGCGGGCGGCGAGGCGGGCCTGGTTCCATTCGCTTTCGAGCCATTCCCGGGTGCTGGCGCCGAGGTCTTCGGCCAGGACATAGCGCGCGGAGCCCCCGTATTCCCGCAGGGCCTGCCGCAGGGCGTGGGTCTTGCCGACCTGCCGGGGCCCCGCCAGCACCTGGAGGAAGCCCCGCTCCTCACGGATGCGATCCAGAAGCGTGCCGACCAGTTTCCGTTTGTATGTCTTTGTTTGGTTCATTGAACAAATCCATTCTGTACACTGAACAAATTCAACACTCCTTGTAGCATGTCCGGCGTCGGTGTGCAAGGACTGTCTCTCCCCAGGGGGGCGCCCGGAGCGCTCTGGAGTGGACGCGTGAAAAGGTTGGTTCTGGATGGGGTTTGGCGAATTCCACGGAATCGGCCCGGAGGGAGCCGGGCCCTCCCGGGGAAATCAGAACATCCGAAGATCCAGGGGGGCGGTGTGGCGGGGTGAAGAAACAATGTGGAATTTGTGGGGGTTCCATGGCGGTGGGGAAAGCCCTCCGGGAGAGCCTGGGCGCTTTCCGGGCGGCTCGCCAACACGGGGGACGGATGGGCTATTGCTTGAGGCGCGCAGGAAGAGGCATCCCCCATGGCCGGGGAGGGACATGGGGGATGCGGGTCGGGGGGCTGGAAGCCCCCGCGCTTCGCTGGGGGAGGGGAGTTACTTGCGGGTGTTTTCCTCGATTTGGATGAGGAGGGGGAGGAAGAGGAAGAGAATGAGGCCGAGGAAGGCGCCGCCGCAGACGGTCCAGGCGGCCTGGCGGTTCATGCGGGCTTCCACGTCGCTTGCTTCCGCTTGTGCCACGGCGGCTTGGAACAGGGTCGAGAACAACTCGGCGTCGTCTGCATCGATCTGCGTTCCGTCGTCCTTCTTGGCGTAGTACTTCTTGGCGTCCTTGCCGAAGGCAAGCGCACCCTTGACGTAGGCGTCGCGGTACTTTTCGGGCACTTCGTCGCACAGCCCCTGCACGAGCAGGTCCGTGGCTCCCTTGGCGTCCACGCGGTACAGGTCCACGAGGGCGTCGATCTGCTTGCTGTATTTGTCGCGGACTTTCCGGTACTCCTGCTTGCGGGCCAGTTTGGCCGCGTCGGAGTTCTGGCCGTCTCCATCGGATTCCATCGCCGCCACGACGTCCTTGAATTGGGGGACCTTCAGCGATTCGGAACCCTTGAACAGGGCGTAGAGGACGGACAGGACCATGGTCGCGATGCATAGTAGCATGAACAGGGCGGACACGATCTTGCCGAACTTGAAGACGCCGGCCATGAACTTGCTGGTCGCGCCCATGGCTTTTTCCGTGTCGACCTTGGAGAGCAGCTCCTTGGCCTGTCCGGCGAATTGGGTGGCTTTTTCCGCCGCTTGTCCGGCGAATCCGGTGGTTTCGTTGTTTTCCATTTTTGTCTCCTTTTGGGGTTGTTTTTTTAACGGGTACCGTCAGAAGCGCGACTCGAAGGACTGGATGGCGCGCTGTTTTTCCTGCTGGCGTTCGCGCTGGGCGGCGGCTTCGTCCTGGCGGCGGATGATCATGCCGGGCTGGAAGACGCTGGGGGGGAGTCCGACGGGGACGGCCGAGGAGAAGCGCGGGGCGGTGCGGGTGATGGCGATCTTGCCGACGTAGCTTGCGGAGGAGCCGAGCGATTCGCCGGTGTCGGGGTCGAAGATTTCCTCGCCGGGGGTGAAGACTTCGTAGACGGCGCCGTACTCGGTCTGTTCCTGGGTCAGGTTGACGAGGAGGTCGGCGGGGTTGACCTTGAGGATCTTGGCGGGGTAGGAGAGGTCCATGAGGGCGTCGGTGACTTTCTTGGCGGCGTCGCGGATGGCGTCCTGCAGGGCCTGTTCGGCGAAGTTGCCGGTGGTGCGCATGCCGTCGCCGGCCATGCGGTTCTGGGACTGCTCGGAGATGATGGTCTTGGAGGCGAGGAGCTTGCCGGTCTCGGCGTTGGCGATGCGCAGCTGGAGCTCGACCTTGGCGGTGTCCTTGGAGGCGGAGAAGCCCTGGACGCTGCTGTGGCTCTGGTCGAGGCCGAGGCTGAGGACGGAGCCGTAGATGACGAATCCGGCGGCCTTGAGCTTGCCGGCCTCGGGGGCGGTGGAGGCATCGGTCATGCCGGCGTCGGCGAGCTTGCGCTCGGAGAGGACGCTGGCCATGCGCTGGCGCTCGACGACCTCGAACTTGCGGGTGTTGACGATGTTGTCGGTGATGCGGGAGCGGAGGGACTGGAAGAGGTCGTCGCGGGCGTTGGCTTCGTTGGTGAATTTGTCGATGGCCACGGCGATTTTGCAGGCGGCCTGGGGCTGGGGGGCGGGGGCGGCTGCGGGGGCGGCGTAGCCCGGCTGGGCGGGGTAGCCCTGGGGGGCGGCGTAGGCGTCGGGGGCGTAGTCCTGGGCGGCCGCGGTGAGGGCGGCCATGGTTGCCGCGACGAGGGTGGCGGCGATGGTGGTTGTCGTTTTCATGGTTTTCTCCGTTTGTTTTTTTGAATGGTTTGATGGTTTGATGGTTGGATGGTTGAATGGTTCCGGGGTGGGTTACAGATCGTCCAGATCGAGGGGGAGGATTCCGGACTCGGCGATGCGCCAGCCGTTGGCGCCTTCGCGCACGGCGAGCGCGACGACGGTGCGGGGGGCGGCGTGGGCGTTGCGGTAGCGCAGGACGACCCGGAGGCGGACGGCGGCGGCGCCGGAACCGCCGGGCTCGGCCGCGATGCTTTCGTCGAGCAGGCCGCCGTTGGTTTCGATGTCGCCCTTGAAGAGGGCCTCGAAGCGGCGGTAGGGGACGTCCGAGCGGTAGTCCGACGCCATCGCGCCGTACATGGCCTTGAAGTCCCAGTCCTTCCAGGCGCGGCAGAAGTAGTGGAGGATGCGCTCGGGCTCGGACGCGTCCTCCGCAGGGGGCACGGGAATGACCAGGGCGCCGGGCCGGGTGGCGGCGGCGGAGACCGTCACCTCCAGCACGGCCGGGTCAGCGTCGCCGAGGACGCTCGGAGGCGGGAGACCGACCGGCTCCGGCGCGGCGAGCTGCGCCGGGCACGGAAGGGGGGCCAGGAGGGCGGGGAGGGCCAGAGCGGCCAACCAGAAGCGCGTTCTCACGGCAGGAACCCGGTGAGGGACTCGCGGAAGCCCTTGGACTGGTCGGCGGCGATCTTGACGTAGTGGCCGCGCATGACGTAGCTCTTTTCCCAGTCGATGACTTCGGCCCAGGCGGTGTTGAGTTCAGACTCGCGGACGATGCCGTAGCCGACGGGGCTGGGTTCGCGTTCGGCGCCCTGGATGAGGTCGGAGTGGTCGACGTACTCGAAGAACTCGACCTTGACGCCGGGCACGAGGCCGTAGTTCGAGCCCATCGTGATGCGGGCCATGCGGCCGCCGCCGCGGAGTTCGACGACGCGGGCGGGCGGGGCGTAGCGGGAACCGAGTTCCTGGGCGAAGCCTTTCGCGCATTCCTGCGCGGTCTCGGCGAGCTTGTGCTGGGCTTCTTCGGGACTGGAGGCGGTGAGGCTCTTGTCGATGTTCTTGGAGAGGATGAGGCGCTTGGTCGCCTTTTCGTAGAAGCGGAAGTCGACGCTCATGCTGGCCTGGACGACCGTCTTGGTTTCCATCTGGCCGCGGAGGTTGAGGCCCTGCGACTGCTTTTCTTCGATGCGGATCGCGTTGGGGCGGGCGGCGATGAGGTAGTCGGCGGTCGGGATTTCGAACTGGCCGCGGCCGTTGCCGGAGAGCTCCTCCAGCTGCTGCTCCTTCGCCAGGACGTCGAGATTGCTGCGCTCGACGATGGTGAAGAACGCGAAGTCGCCGATGGAACTGACGAGCGCGGAATCCAGGGCTTCCGAGATGCGGCCGCCTTCGTCGGTCTTGTCGCCGCGCACCACGATGGCCACGCGGAACTTCGTCTCCTTCATCTGCGCCATCGCGCCCTGGTCGGTGTACACGGCCTTGTCGCGGTCCGTCACCGGCAGCTGGCCCGGTTTCGGCGCGGCGCAACCGGCCGCCAGCCACAGCATGCCCGCCGCGGCGAGGGCCGCCGGGATCGTCTTCTTCGCGTTCTTCATGGGATTTCCTTCCGTTTTCCGTTTTCGATGGGGTGGTGCGGCCCGGGTCCGGAAGGAGGAGCGCCCCGGGCCGTAAAAAAGCGCGCCTCCTCGCCGCGTCCGCTGGAGGCCCTGAGAAGCCATGCAAGACGACAGAAAGAAGCACGCCCGGAGGAGCGCGCCCTTTGCGTGTTTTCGTCCGTCTTGCAGTAGAATTTCTCAGGTTCCCAGCGATCGACGGCATCCGCAAAAGATGCGTGTATTCAGATGGTCCGCGCCGGACGCCGCTTGCGCGGCATCCGATGCAGGAGGCATCCTGCCATTCCGGGCGTGCTTCGGCAAGTGCAAAGAACGGGCCGCGGAACGGGCCGCGGGAAGGGTCGGGCGGGGTAGGGGGATCGCGCCCTTCATCCGTATATCCGACGGGGGGGCGGGGAATCTGACAGGAGACGGCGATTTTTCAGGGAACGCCGATGGGGGGCTTCGTCCGGGCACTCACGCGGCTGGCCATCGCATCCGTGTGCGGTACATGGAAATCCCAGTCGCGCGGAGGGCCGGGGATGGTCCGCCCTTTCCACGTGAATGGTATTTCCCTTGCGTGACGCGAGGGTAGGGCGGCGAGTCCTCTCGCCGCCGCGCGTCCGGGGCGTGCGTCCGGGGCAAGAAGATGTGCGGATGCACCGGATGCATGACGGGATCATCACCCTCTCGACAGAGCGGGGAACTGGGACGCGAGCAGGGGAGAAAATCGTGATGCCCGTTCGCTCCCTTTCGGTGGGGACGGCACGCCCCGCCAGAGAAAGGGGACACAGGCCAACCCGGCAGAGCCGGAGAACCCGTCCCCCGGTTGTTTTCCCCCCCGCACGCCTTACGACGCGGCGACCTTGTGGAGGAAGTTCAGTTCGTGGAGGACGACGCCGGTGCCTTCGGCGACCGCCACGAGGGGGTCCTCGGCGACGTGGACCGGCAGGCCCGTGTGCTCCGCGATCAGCTTGTCCAGGCCGCGCAGCTGGCTGGTGCCGCCCGCGAGCACGATGCCGCGGTCCACCAAGTCCGACGAGAGCTCCGGCGGGCAGCGTTCCAGCGTGATGCGGATGGCCTCGATGATGGCCGACACCGGCTCCTGCAGCGCCTCGCGCACTTCGTCCGAGGTGATCGTCAGCGTCTTGGGCAGGCCGGCGACCAGGTCGCGGCCCTTGACTTCGTAGCTCATCTCCTCCCCGAGGGGGTAGGCCGAGCCGATGGCGATCTTGATTTCCTCGGCGGTGCGTTCGCCGATCATCAGGTTGTAGACGCGCTTGAGGTACTGGACGATCGCCTCGTCCATCTCGTCGCCGCCCACGCGCACGCTGCGGCTGATGACGATGCCGGCCAGCGAGATGATGGCCACCTCCGTGGTGCCGCCGCCCATGTCCACAATCATGTTGCCGGCCGGTTCCTGGACGGGCAGGCCGACGCCGATGGCGGCCGCCATGGGCTCCTCGATGAGGTACACCTCGCGGGCGCCGGCGGCCTCGGCGGAGTCGCGCACCGCACGCTTCTCCACTTCGGTAATCCCGCTGGGGACCGAGATGATGATGCGCGGGCGGACGACCCAGCGGCGGTTGTGGGCCTTGCGGATGAAGTAGCGGAGCATGGCTTCGGTGACTTCGAAATCGGCGATGACGCCGGCCTTCATGGGGCGTATGGCGACGATGTTGCCGGGGGTGCGGCCGAGCATGCGCTTGGCCTCCTCGCCGACGGCGAGCACGCGGTGGGTGCCCTGCTGGATGGCCACGACGGAGGGCTCGCGGAGCATGATACCGCGGTCCTTGACGTAGACCAGGGTGTTGGCGGTACCCAGATCGATGCCGATATCGTTGGAAAAATGACCTAAAAGCCAGCTGAACATGGGATTCGTTCCGGTTCGATGGAATACTACTGTTTGTTAATACGACAAGCATCCATCCTGCGCCCGCCCCCCCCTTCCCGTCAAGCCCCAAAACACGGCCGCAGAACGGGCGCAGGACAGAATTGTGACTTTGGAGGGATCAGGCGAAAACCGCGCGATTTCTTGTCGGGCGCTCCCGTCGGCAGGATGGCCCCTACCGGCCAGCCGCACCAAGCAAAAACAGTGTTTTGTCCTACCCCCGAACAGCGGGCAAGGTGCCCGTTACTCCACTCGCACTTCCAGCGCCGCCAGCCGCCCGGGGCCCTGTATTCCCGAGAAATCGAGCACGCTCCGTCCTCCTCCGAAGGTCTCCGAGAACACCTGCGTGGAAATTTCGCCCGGACGGAAGCGCATCAAACCTCCCCGGCCGGCTTTCACCGTTGCTTCCCCTCCAACCGCCGTGCCCGTCACCAGAACCCGGCATTGCCGGCGCTCCGCCCCCTCCGGACGCCACACTTCGACCACTCCCTTCCCGTCCCCCAGAATCCGGTAATCCCTGAAGTCCCCCTGCTGCCACGGCTTGAAGAGGCGCCATCCGCCGCCGAAGAACACCGCCGCCGACGCACCGCGGGCGAACTGCTTCGCCGCCGCCTCTTCGTGCGTGTCCCAGAAGATTTCCACTTCGACGCGGCTCGGGTTCAGGTAGAACTCTTCCATCGGCGCGAAGTCCGTCTTTGCCAACTTCAGCCCTGCCGCGTTCGTCACGACCGACCGGTGCGTAAACCATTTTTCCGGCCACGTCCACACCCCCATGCGGTCGGCGTGGTTGCGCGAGAGGCGGATGAACGCCTGCGCCCCGTTCTGCTCGAAGAAGCGTTTGGTCACGCCCCGCCAGTCGTTCGCCACGTACTGTTCGTACGGCTCGTCCGGCACCGTGAACCCGACATTCACCTTCTCCGGCGCGTACAGCGCCATCTCGTTCCACGGCTCCAGCCACCGGTCCACGATGGCCACATCCCCCTCCGCCAGATTCCCGTCCAGCCACGCCCGCAGCGCATGGTACGGCGTCGGCTTCCCCTCCACCCGCGTCACCTCCCACGCCGGCCACGCCAGCACTGCGGCCAGCCCCGCCGCCGTCGCGGCGAGACCGACCGCGCGTTCCCGTCCGCCCGTCTTGTCCCAGGCGGCCGCCAGCACGGCGCTGCACCATACGATCCAGACGGGCGCCGCGACCGCGAAATACGTCCATTTCGCGACCCCGTTCCCGATAATGGCGATGGACGCCGCCGATACCGCGAGCGCCCCCCACGCGCCCCAGCCCAGCCGCGCCAGACCCGGGTCCGCCGCATCCCGTCCGGTGCGGCGGCGCCAGCCAATCCACACAGCGGCCGCGACAACGGCCACGACGGCCACGACGCCGAACCAACCGCCGCCCGTCATCACGGGGACGGCCCGCGACAGCACCCATCCCGCGGGATTGCCGGTATGGTGTCCCACGCCCGTGTTCGCGTTGTGGACTTCCTGCAAGGCCCGGAGAACCCACCGGATTGTCCCCGCCAACAATCCCAAGGCAACCGCCCCCGTGGCTACCGCATGCCGCGTCCGGGTCTTGCCGGAGAGTCCCCGCCAGCCTGCAACGGCGATCCATGCGCCCGCGGCTGCCGTGACGGCCCATCCCGACATGTGGCACAGGCAGGTTCCCTGCGCCGCCAGGTACCACTCCGCGTAACGCCACCAGGGCGTCGTCCGCCCCTCCGCCAGTTCCCCGGCCAAGTCCACGGCACGCAACGCCATCCACGCGGCGAAGAGCATCGCCGGCGCATAGTAGTACGCCTCGCGGGACTGGTACACGGCGAACGGCAGCAACCCCAGCCACACCGCGCACAGCGCCCCGGCCGCCGCCCCCCGCCGCCGCCACGCCCACGCCGCGCAAAGCAACAACGTCGCCATCCCCGCCAGCGCGAACGGTTCGCGGACGGTCCGGATGTCCACCTCCCGCCCCAGCCAGCCGCACCACAGCGCCGGAATCCCGTCCACGAACGGAATCTGGTTCAGCCACGGCGGATTCTTCCAGAGTTCGACGGCCGCGGCCGGTCCCCGCTCCGCGTAGCGCAGCTGGTTGATTTCGTCCGATCGCGTCGCCGACCGTTCCAGATGGGTCCCCCGCAGCCAGCACCCCGCAACCACCGCCACCAAGGCCACGGCGAGCCACCCCCGCCACGCGGTTGTCCTGTCCGTTCCTGCCATCTGCATGTCTTTCGTGTCCACGTTCTCTCCAGTCGTTGTCCGTTTATCCTATTCCCGCCCCGGGGCTGTCCAGTCCAATCCGCGACGGCGGGAAACGTGCGAAAGGGTTCCGAGCCGCCGAAGCGCTTGCCATCATCATTCCCATTCGCTACTTTCAACAAACATGCACCCGGATTCCCAACCATCCTCCATTCCTGAAAGCCCCCCGCCTGCTTTTGCAGGCATTCCGGTCACCGTCGTCATTCCTGCATACCGTTGCGCCGCCACCCTTCCCCCGGTTCTCGACGCACTTTTCGCCCAGAGCATGCCGCCGGCGCGTATCATCGTGGTGGACGACGCTTCCCCCGACGAGCTGGAAAAGAGCCTTGCTTCCTATGCCGGTCGCATCGAAGTCATCCGGCATCCTGCGAACTGCGGCCTTGCCCGCTCCTACAACGACGGCTTGCGGCAGGTCTCCACGCCCTTCGCCATGACCCTTCACAGCGACTGCATTCTCGAGCCCCGCTACCTGGAACTCCTCTGGAAGGCTCTCGGCGGGCATCCCGGCTGGGCGGTTGCCACGGGACAATACCTCTTTCCCGACATCGGTCGGATGTCGTCCACCGACCGCCTCTATCTCGCCCTCAACCTCATCCCCCGCACGCCGGTCTATGCCGACGGCGAAGAGGATTCCATATCCTTCGTCGAGGGGAAGGCCGACCTGTTCCGTACGGACTGCCTCCGCCAGGTCGGCTTCTTCGACGAGAGCTTCGTCCTGACAAGCGAAGACCAGGACATCTCGGCCAAATTCCGGGCCAACGGCTGGGATCTCGGCGTCGTCGGGGCGGCCCATTTCCGGTCCGCGTTCGGCGGCACCCAGGATTCGGTGTGCAAGGTCCTGCGCAAACAGCGGACCTATGCCCGCGGTCAGGCCCTCCTTTCCCTGCGCCACGGCCACCGCATGGTTGTCGCGTCCAATGCCAACCGGAACGCCAGGGCCCTGCACCGCCTTGCGCAGCTTGCGATGGCCTTTTCCGTCTTTTTGCTTCTGGCATCGGCCCTGTCGGCGGCCGCTTGCCGGGCTTTTCCCCTTGCATCCCTTCTGGCCGTTGTGGCGGTCGGCCTCCTGCTGCTCCGATGGACCGCCTATCTTTGGATTTGCCGCTGGCTCCCCCTGCGAGAACGTCCGGTCGCCGCGGTCCTGGGGTGTGTTGCCGATTTCTGTTATGCGGTCGGCGCCATTGAAGGGCTTGCCAAGGGGGCTTTCCGCGGCAAGGCATGAATCCGTGAAAACAAGGAGACATCCATGAAAGCATTGGTTACGGGTGGCGCGGGCTTCATCGGCTCGCACGTCGCGGACGAATTCCTCCGCCGGAACTTCGAGACGACCGTCCTCGACGACCTGTCGGGCGGGTTTCGGGAAAACGTCCCCGCCGGCGCGCGCTTCGTCGAGGGCTCCGTCAACGACGACGTTCTCGTCGAACGGCTGTTCGCGGAAGAGAAGTACGACGTGGTCTTCCACCTCGCGGCCTATGCCGCCGAAGGCCTGAGCCACTTCATCCGGCGTTTCAACTACACCAACAACCTCGTCGGCTCCGCCACCATCATCAATGCCGCCGTCCGCCATCCCGTGCGCGTTTTCGGCTTCACGTCCTCGATTGCCGTGTACGGTGCGAACCAGGTTCCCATGCGCGAGGACGTCCAACCCTCCCCGGAGGACCCCTACGGCATCGCCAAGTACGCCGTCGAACTCGATCTCGCGGCCGCCCACCGCCTCTTCGGACTCGACAGCGTCGTCTTCCGCCCCCACAACGTCTACGGCGAACGCCAGAACATCGGCGACCGCTACCGCAACGTCATCGGCATCTTCATGAGCCAGCTCATGCGCGGCGAACCGCTGACCGTCTTCGGCGACGGCGAACAGCAGCGCGCCTTCTCCCACATCTCCGACGTCGCCCCCGTGATGGTTTCGGCGCTGCTCTCGGAAAACTGCCGGAACGAGGTCTTCAACGTCGGGGCCTCCACCCCCTACACCGTCAACCAGCTCATCCGCGAAATTACCGATGCCTTCGGCGTCGAGCCCCAAGTCACCTACCTCCCCGCCCGCAACGAAGTCAAGGTTGCCTATTCCTCCCACGACAAGATCCGCAACGCCGTCCCGTGCCCCGACCCGCTGCCCCTCCGCGAAGGCATCCGCCGGATGGCCGAATGGGCCCGCGCCCACGGGCCCCGCAAGGGTGACGTGTTCTCCTCTGTGGAAGTCTGGAACAACATGCCCCCCTTCTGGCGTCAGGAACTCGCCGAGGCCGGCATGGCACCGTAATCGGGGAAGCCCGCGATTGGGAGTCCCCTCCGCCTTCAGCGTCCTGCGTCCGCACCCCGATGCCCATCGGTGGAATGGCGCTCGATGAGCCGTTGGAGCGCATCCAGATACTCCGGGCTCGCGGCACGGTCGCGGCACCCCTGCAACACCAGTTCGCGCAGCTCGGAAAGGATTCTCTCCCCGTCCTGGGACGGATTCTGCCATGCCGGGAAGATGCGCGACGGGCCGGCCGACCGGGGTGACGGCACTGCGGGGGACACATTGCATTCGGGCCGTGCGACCCCGGGACAACGCGCCTTCTCGCGGTACAGGCTGGCAACTTGCCCGCCGTCTAGGGCTTCCGGCCAGATGCACAGGTCGGCCAAGTCGAACTCCCCGTAGCGAGACAGAGGCAATGCCGCGTGGTCGCGGAATCCGATCAGCAAATCGGTCCCGGCGCAATAGTCGAGCGTGCAGGGACGCGCATCCCCTCCGACGGGCACTCCATCCAGATAGAGCCACGCCCCCTGCGGCCCGAGCACCATCGCGGCGTGGTGCCACAGGTCCGGCGCAAGCGCCACCGACGAAACCACGAACCGGTGCCCGCCCCGCGGCGAGGAGAAGTTTGCGTGCAGGGTGTGGTCCGGGAACAACTCCAGGCAGTAGTCCTCGTTGTCGTGGTACGACGTGTTGCGCTTGAACACGATGGCACCCGGCTCCTTCGCGTTGGCCCCCACGCCAATGCGGATCCAGGCTGCAACGGTGATGGCATTCGGCTCCAGCGAAGCCGAGCGAGGAATGCGGATGCAATCATCGCGACCATCCAACCGCACTGCCCGGCCCTTCTTCCCGACGCCCGCAACGAACTCCGGCCTTCCGTAAAACGTGCCGTCATTCTGCAATCCGCTCGAATCACGGACCACTTGTCCGGCGGCCTTATCGGAAAAACCGTAGTGCAGGACCGGGGCCGGAATGTCCGAAGGGAGCGGCTTCGCTCCCACAGGCGATACGGCGATGCACAGCAGGACGAACAGGCGGGAAAAGACACTTCGTTTCGTGGGTTTCATGCTTCAAGCCTCCCTATCTTCCGCCGTGTCTTCGGCCACCAGGTACAGCGGCCGGCCCTTCCCCTCCTCGTAGATGCGGCTGACGTACTGCCCCAGCAGGCCGATGCTCACCAGCTGCGCCCCGCCCAGGAACACCATCACCGCGATGATCGACGCCCAGCCTTTTTCCAGCGTCTCGGGGCGGAACACCGCCGTCCACATCACGTACAGCGTCCACAGCCCCGCCACCGCGCACACTCCCACGCCGAAAAGCGCGATCCAGCGCAGCGGCGACGCGCTGAAGGACGTGATGGCGTCGAACGCCAGCCGGACGCTCTTCCAGACCGGGTACTTCGTCTCGCCGGCGAAGCGGGGCGCCCGGTCGTATTCCACCGCGGCCTGCCGGTAGCCCACCCAGCACGTCAGTCCGCGCATGAACCGGTGGAGTTCCCGCATCCGCTTGAGCGCGTCCACCACCCGCCGGCTCACCAGGCGGAAATCCCCCGCATCCATCGGCACGTCCACCTTCGCCAGACGGTGGAACACCCGGTAGAAGCCGGCCGCGAGGAACTTCTTCATCCACGTCTCCCCCTTCCGGCTCCGGCGCACCGCGTACACCACGTCGGCGCCTCCCTCCCACGCGGCGATCAGCTCGGGGATGACCTCCGGCGGGTCCTGCAGGTCGGCGTCCATGACGATGACCGCGTCGCCGACGGCGCGGTCCAGCCCCGCCGTGATGGCGAACTGGTGGCCGAAGTTGCGCGAAAGCCGGACCACGCGCAGGTGCGGCTCCTCGCGGGTCTTGGCGACGGCCCACTCCGCGCTGCCGTCCGTGGACCCGTCGTCCACCAGCAGCAGTTCCCAATCCTCCGCGTGCGCGGCGAACACCGCCAACACCCGCGACACCAGCTCCGGCAAGGATTCCTTCTCGTTCAGGAACGGCACGACCACCGAGATTTTCGTCGCGTTTTTCATATCCATGCCCCTTACCACATCCGCCGCTCCCGTTCAATCTCGCGATGCGGGTGCCGGCAATCAGGGGGGCAGGACAGAATGGTGACTTTGGAGTTGTCGGGCGAAAGCCTTGCAATTTCCTGTCGGGCGTTTCCTCCGGCAGGGCCGAACTCCAGGCGATTCGTGCGGCAGGATGACCCATGACGGGCCGCCCGGAGGTCGGCCCCGGCCAGGCGCACCAGTCAAAAGACAGCGGTTTCACCTGACATCCCTTTGGGATACAACATTTCAGGGTTGGGCGCATTTGTGCCCGCCGGACATCCAGCGTCGGCGCGGAATCCGGGGCGGGGCCCGGCAGAATGCCGCGCCGTCGGAAACACGCCGCCCGCCGGATTAGAAATCCGGCGGGCGTGTGGTGCGGGGCTCGGCCGCGGAATCAGGCCAGGTGGCCCTTGGCGCGGATGACGTCGATGACGGAGTCGACGTGCTTTTCGCAGATGGCGTCGCTCTCGGCTTCGACCATGACGCGGATGACCGGCTCGGTGCCGCTCTCGCGGACCAGGATGCGGCCGGTGTCGCCGAGGGCGTCGGCCACCTTCTTGACGGCGGCCTGGACGTCGGGGTCGTTCTGGGCGTCGGGCTTGCTCTTGACGCGGACGTTCTTGAGGACCTGCGGGTAGAACACCACCGGGGCGGCGAGCTCGCTCATGGGCTTTTCCTTCGCCAGCATGACTTCCATCATCTTGAGGGAGGTCAGGATGCCGTCGCCGGTCGTCGCGTACTTGGTGAAGATGATGTGCCCGGACTGTTCGCCGCCGATGCGGTTGCCGGTCTGCACCATGTTCTCGTAGACGTATTTGTCGCCGACCTTGGTCTTGTCGTACTCGATGCCCACCTTGTCGAGGGCCTTGTAGAGGCCGAAGTTGCTCATGACGGTGGTGACGACCTTGTTGTT
>CACXEY010000250.1 GCA_902766695.1 uncultured bacterium | reverse complement strand
GTACGCATTGGACACCTCCGTCCTCGTGCGGATTCTTTCCAACCGGCCGCAGCCGCTGGCGGGGGAGGTCATCCGGCTGGTGGCGGAGCGCATCCGCGGCGGGGACACGATGTCGGTGTCGAATCTGGTTCTCTCCGAGGCCTACTATGCCATGCAACACCACTATGGCGTGGACAAGGAGTCGGTACTGAAGGCCTTGCGGATCATATCGCTGCAACCGGGGTTCGAGTTCTCTCCCGAGGCGGAGGATGCACTCGCGCTCGAGAACCTTGCCCATGCCAATCCGGGGTTCGTGGACCGCTTGATTTGCGGTGAACAGGAACGGCTGGGGGTCAAGGTGCTCTCCTGCGAGAAATCGTTCCGGCGTTTTCCGAATGCGGAAACGATTCCGTAGCGGGACAGTGCAGTGACAAGTGAACAGTGACAAGATGCGGTGAGCCCGTTGATCGGGCGTGAAGTGGAAGGGGAAGCAGGCGGGCCGCCCGTGGCCCGGCAAGGGGGCATCCCTGGCGCTTTTCCTGGAGGGAGGGCGCGGCTGGAAAGCCGCACCTTCGGGGAGGGAAAAAGAAGATGCGGCCGGAGGACGCGCCGCATCTTGTCACTTGTCACTGTTCACTTGTCACTGCGCGACCCGGAGGGGGCGCGCTAGGTGGCGCGGGTCCAGTCGTGGTTGCGGTTGCGGCGGCGTTCGATGTCGGTCAGGAAGTATTTGCGCAGGCGCAGGGCGGTGGGGGTGACTTCGACGAGTTCGTCGTCGTTGATGTATTCGAGGGCCTCCTCGATGGAGAGTTTGACGGCGGGGGCGACGAAGAGTTTGCGGTCGGAGCCGGCGGCGCGCATGTTGGTGAGTTTCTTGCCGCGCTGGACGTTGACGACGACGTCGTTGTCTTTGCAGTGTTCGCCCACGATCTGGCCTTCGTAGCACCATTCGCCGGGCTCGACGAAGAAGTAGCCGCGGTCTTGCAGGCCGTCGAGGGCGTATTCGGCCGCCTTGCCTTCTTCCATGGAGATGAGGACGCCGTTGGGGCGCTGGGGAATGTCGTCGCGCATGGGGTCGTAGCGCAGGAAGCGGTGGTTGACGATGGCTTCGCCCGCGGTCGCGGTGACGATCTTGGTCCGCAGCCCGATGAGGCCGCGGGTCGGGATGGTGAATTCCATGACGGTGCGGCCGGCGGCGGAGTGCATGCGGGTCATGAGGCCCTGGCGGCGGCCGACGGCTTCGATGACGGGGCCGGTGGTGGCGTCGGTGGTGTCGACGACGAGGGTTTCTACTGGCTCGCAGCGGACGCCGTCGATGGTGCGGACGATGACGCGGGGGCGGGAGATGGTGAGTTCGTAACCTTCGCGCCGCATGGTCTCGATGAGGACGGCGAGGTGCAGGACGCCGCGGCCGGAGACTTTGAAGGAGCCTTCGCCGATTTCTTCGTAGCTGAGGGCGACGTCGCGCTGGACTTCGCGGTGGAGGCGGTCGCGGATGTGACGGCTGGTGAGGTATTTGCCGGAGCTGCCGAAGCCGGGGGAGTCGTTGATGCGGAAGGTCATGGAGATGGTCGGGGCGTCGAGGGCGATGGGGGGCAGGGCTTCGGGGCAGTCGGCGGGGGTCAGGGTGTCGCCGATGTCGACGCCTTCGATGCCGTGGACGGCGCAGATGTCGCCGCAGGGGACGGTGGCGGCTTCCTGGGAGGTCAGGCCTTCGAAGGTGTAGACGGCGCGGATCTTGCAGGGATGGACGGAGCGGTCCTGCTTGACGAGGGCGACGGGGGCGGCGGGGTCGAGGGTGCCGCGGTGGACGCGGCCGATGCCGATGCGGCCGGTGTAGTCGGAGTAGTCGAGGGTGGTGACCTGGAGCTGGAGGGGACCGTCCAAAACGGGCGGGCCGGGGATGTGCTCGAGGATGGCGTCGAGCAGGGGGAAGATGGTGAGGCGGTTGTCTTTTTCGAGGTCGCGCACGGCCCAGCCGTCGCGCCCGGCGGCGTAGAGGACGGGGAAGTCGAGCTGGTCGTCGGTGGCGCCGAGTTCGACGAAGAGGTCGAAGATTTCGTCGAGGACGGAGTCGTGGCGCTCGGCGGGTTTGTCGATCTTGTTGAGGACGACGATGGGTTTCAAGCCGAGGTGCAGGGCCTTGTCGAGGACGAAGCGGGTCTGCGGCATGGGGCCTTCGGCGGCGTCGACGAGCAGGAGGCAGCCGTCGGCCATGTTCAGGACGCGCTCGACCTGGCCGCCGAAGTCGGCGTGGCCGGGGGTGTCGATGACGTTGATCTTGACGTCCTTGTAGCGGACGGAGACGTTCTTGGAGAGGATCGTGATGCCGCGCTCGCGCTCGATGGCGTTGGAGTCGAGCAGGCAGTCCTGCGCCGCGGCTTCGCCCTGCGCCACCTTGAGCTGGCGGAGGATGGCGTCGACGAGGGTCGTCTTGCCGTGGTCGACGTGGGCGATGATGGCGACGTTGCGGATGGAGGGGTTGCGCCGGACGGGGGCGGGGGTGGTGCTCATGGGGGACCTCCTGGATGCGGGCGGTTCAGATGCGCTCGGGGGTGCGGATGCCGAGGATGTGCAGGCCGGTGCGGAGGGCGCGGGCGGCGATGGCGCAGAGGCGCACGCGGGCTTCGCGGACGCCGGGGTCGGCCTTCAGGAAGGGGACGTTCTGGTAGAAGGAGGAGTAGGATTGGGCGAGCTCGTAGAGGGCGTCGGCGAGGAGGGAGGGCTTCATCTGCGCGGCGGCGTCGAGCACGGCGTCGGGGATGCGCGCGATGCGCAGGGCGAGGCGGCGTCCCTGCGGGGTCTCGCCGGGGAGGAGCGGCGCGGCGAGGGGGTCGGCGCCGGGAAAGCGCTCGCGGTATTTGTCGAGGACGGACGCGATGCGCGCGCAGGCGTACTGGAGGTACGGGGCGCTGTTGCCGTCCATCGAGAGCGCCTTCTCCCACGTGAAGTTCACCGCCGACTGCGGGTTCTGCGAGAGGTCCGCGTACTTGACGGCGCCGATGCCGATGGCTTCCGCCACGGCCGCGCGGTCGGCTTCGGGCATGTCCGGCGAGGAGGCGTCCACCAGCTCGCGGGCGCGGCGGACGGACTCGTCGAGCAGCAGATCGAGCTTGATGGCGGTGCCGTTGCGCGTCGAGAGCAGCCCCTCGGGCAGGCGCATCAGGCCGAACCAGACGTGGCGCAGCGCCACCGACGCCCCCGCCTTGCGCGCCAGCGCGAAGAATTGGCGGAAGTGCAGCTGCTGGCGCTCGTCGGTGACGTACAGGACGAGGTCGGGGTGGAACTCGCTTTCGCGCGAGAAGACCGTCGCGAGGTCCGTCGTCGCGTAGTTGAAGCCGCCGTCGGACTTGCGGACGATGCAGGGCGGGAGCTTCTCGTCGTCCAGGAACGCGACCAGCGCGCCCTCGCTCTCGCGGACCAGGCCGAGGGATTGCAGCTTTTCCACGACGCCGGGGAGGGCGTCGTTGTAGTAGGATTCGCCGCGGACCAGCTCGAACTCCACGTCGAGGCGCTTGTACACGCGGTCGAACTCGGCGAGCGAGAGGTCGATGAACTTCTTCCAGAGCGCGCGGTTCTCCGGGTCGCCCGCCTGGAGCTTGACCAGCTCGGCGCGGCAGGCGTCCTTCCAGGCCGGGTCGTCGGAGGCCTTCTGGTGGGAGAGGACGTAGATCCGCTGGAGCTCGTCCACGGGGGCGGCCGCGAGGGCCTTTTCGTCGAGGAAATGGCGGTAGCCCATGATCAGGATGCCGAACTGCGTGCCCCAGTCGCCGAGATGGTTGTCGCCGAGCGCGTCCCATCCGAGCGCGCGGTGGATGCGCTTGAGGGCGTCGCCGATGACCGTCGAACGGATGTGCGCGATGTGCATCGGCTTGGCGACGTTCGGCGAGGAATAGTCCACGACGATCCGCTTGCCGGCGCCCGGCTGCGGGAGCCCGGCGTGGGGATCGGCCTGCACGCCGGCCAGATGCCGCGCGAGGGCCGCGTCGGCGAGCGTCAGGTTCAGGAACCCGGGCCCGGCGACCTCGACCTTCGCCAGCCAGTCGTCCGCCCCGCCCGCCGCGAGCCGAGCCGCGACGGCCTCCGCGATGGCGCGCGGCGGCTTGTGCAGGGCGCGCGCGGCGGCCATGGCGGCATTGCACTGGTAGTCGCCGAACGCCTCGTTGGCGGCCGGCAGGACGTCGAGCGGCAACGACGCCAGGTCGGCCTCCGGGAAAGCGGCGGCGAAGGCATCGCGTACTTGGGCGGAAAGGATTTGCTGGATGGTCTGCATGTTCGGACTCCGGGTGTTTCGTGTGAAAAGCCGCGAAAGAGTAGGCCGCAGGGGGCGCGGGAGCAAGCCGAAAACGCGGGAGGCAACGGGATGCAAAGGGTTAGGATATGGGGCCGAAGAGGGGGCCCGAAAAACCAATGACGGGGGGAGAAGAGCAAAAGTGCCGGGTGATTATTCATGGGGGATGGAGTGGGGTGAAACAATGGAAAATGGGGGTATTTTCTATAATCTCACGAGTGGGGGGAGGATGGTGGAAGAAAGGTGGTGCGCCCTTCGGGCGGGCAAGTCTTGGAGCGGTGCCTGTGGCGGCGCCACGGGAGTCCGGAGTCCGAAGTCCGAAGTCCCACCGGAAAGCACCGGGCACGAAAAAAGCCGCCGGGAGGCGGGGGCCTCCGGCGGCTCGGGGAATCGGGCGGAAGGGTTATTCCTTGCCGTAGCCTTTTTCCTTGAGGTAGTCGATGACTTTGCCGACGCTGGTCAGCTTCTCGGCGTCTTCGTCCGGAATCTCGGCGCCGAATTCTTCTTCGAACGCCATGACCAGTTCGACGGTGTCCAGGGAGTCGGCGCCCAGATCCTCGATGAAGGAGGCTTCGGGAACGACCTGGTCCTTGTTCACGCCCAGCTGTTCGACGATGATGTCTTTGACTTTGTCTTCAAGAGCCATTGTGGTTTCTCCTGTTTGTTTTTGTTTTTTTACATTGTTGCTACATGACCATGCCGCCGCAGACGGTCAGGACCTGGCCGTTGACGTAGGCGGCGTCGGGACCCGCCAGGAAGGCGACGGCGTTGGCGACGTCTTCGGGTTCGCCGGGGCGGCCGAGGGGGACGAGTTTGAGCATGGCGTCGCGCGCGGCTTCGGGGAGTTTGTCGGTCATGGCGGTGTGGATGAAGCCGGGAGCGACGGCGTTGGCGCGGATGTTGCGGGAGCCGAGTTCCTTGGCGATGGTCTTGGTCAGGGCGATGAGGCCGGCCTTGGAGGCGGTGTAGTTGGCCTGCCCGGGGTTGCCGGTGATGCCGACGACGGAGGCGATGTTGACGATGGCGCCACTGCGCTGTTTCATCATGTACCGGCTGACGGCCTTGGTGGCCAGGAAGGCGCCCTTGAGGTTGATGGAGAGGACGGCGTCCCAGTCCTGTTCGGTCATGCGGAGCATGAGGTTGTCGCGGGTGATGCCGGCGTTGTTGACGAGGATGTCGATGCGCCCGAAGGCGGCGTGGACGGCGTCGATGGCGGCCGGCACGGCGGCGGCGTCGGAGACGTCCATGGCGAAGGTTTCGGCGCGGCGGCCGAGGGCGCGCACTTTGGCGGCGGTTTCTTCGAGCCACTCGGCCTTGACGTCGCAGAGGGCGAGGTCGGCGCCGTCCTGGGCGAGGCGCACGGCGATGGCTTGGCCGATGCCGCGGGCGGCTCCGGTGACGAGGGCAATTTGGTTGTCTAGTTTGCTCATGGGCAGGGTTCTCCGGTCAAAGAAACAGTTTGGCGGCTTCGGCGGCTCCCGCCAAGTCGAAAATGTTGTGGACGGGGCAGGTGGGGGTCATGCGTTTGGCCAGGCCGGCGAGGACGGTACCGGGGCCGCATTCGAAGGCGTCTTGCATGCCGCCGGCGGAGATCATGTCGGCGAAGCAGTCGGTCCAGCGGACGGAGGAGTGGACTTGGGCGACCATGAGGCGGCGGATCTGGGCGGGGTCGGCGGGATGGGGTTTGCCGGTGACGTTGGACCAGACGGGGATCTTGGGGGGCTGGATGTCGATGCCTTCGAGGAAGTCGGCGAGTTTTTCGGCGGCGGGCCGCATGAGGCTGGAGTGGAAGGCGCCGGCGACGGTGAGGCGCAGGGCGCGCTTGGCGCCGGCGGCCTTGGCGGCGGCTTCGGCGGCGGGCAGGCGGTCGGCGGGGCCGGAGAGGACGGTTTGCAAGGGGGAGTTGTAGTTGGCGACTTCGATGCCGGCTTCGGCGGCGACGCGTTCGCAGGCGTCGGGGGGGAGGCCGATGACGGTGAGCATTCCGCCGGGGGTGGCTTCGCAGGCTTCCTGCATGTATTGGCCGCGGGCGCGGAGGATGCGGATGGTGTCTTCGAAGGTGAGGGCGCGCCCTTCGTAGAGGGCCGCCCATTCGCCGCTGCTGAGGCCCGCCGCGCCGCTGACTTGGAGGGGCTGCCCGACGCAGTGGCCGAGGGCGGCGCGCGCGGCGGCGCTGACGACGAAGATGGCGGGCTGGGTGTTGCAGGAGCGGGTGAGTTCTTCGAGGGGACCTTCGAGGCACATCTTCAGGAGGTCGAAGCCGAGTACGTTGCTGGCGCGCGCGAAGAGGGCGCGGCAGGCTTCGGGGCCGTTGGCGAGGTCGGCGCCCATGCCGACGGTCTGGGCGCCTTGCCCGGGGAAGAGGAGGCAGTGTTTCATCGCTAGAGCCACTCCACGACGGCGCCGCCCCAGGAGAGGCCGCCGCCGAATGCGACCATCAGGACTTTGTCGCCGCTCTTGACTTTGCCGAGGGAGACGGCCTCGGAGAAGGCGAGGGGGATGGAGGCGGCGGAGGTGTTGCCGTAGCGGTCGAGGTTGAGGTAGACGCGCTCCATGAGGCCGGGGCCGAGGCGCTTGGCGACGGCCTCGACGATGCGCATGTTGGCCTGGTGGGGGATCATGCACTGGATGTCGTCGAAGGTGAGGCCGGCGCGCGCGACGGCTTCGCGGGCGGCGTTGACCATGGTGTTGACGGCAATCTTGAAGGTTTCGCCGCCGGACATGTGGACGTACTGGAGGTGTTCGCGCAATGTGCGCTCGCTGGCGGGGTGGAGGGTGCCGCTGGCGGGGAGGGAGAGGATGTCGGCGTGGGATCCGTCGACGCCCAGGAGGGTGGAGAGGACGCCGGGGCGGTCGCTGGCCCGGAGGATGGCGGCGCCGGCGCCGTCGCCGAAGAGGACGCAGGTGGAGCGGTCGGTCCAGTCGGTGATGGCGGAGAGTTTTTCGGCGCCGATGACGAGGGCGGTGCGGATGCGTCCGGATTCGATGGCGCCGGTCGCGACTTCGAGGGCCATCAGGAAGCCGGCGCACGCGCTGGAGAGGTCGAAGCCGTAGGCGCGCCTGGCGCCGATGGCCTGCTGGACGAAGCAGGCGGTGGCCGGGAAGAGCATGTCGCCGGAGCAGGTGGCGAAGTAGATCGCGTCGATGTCTTCGCCGGTGACGCCGGCGTTGGCCATCGCCATGCGGGCGGCGGCGATGCCCATGTCGGAGGTCTTTTCGCCGGGCGCGGCGATGCGGCGCTGCCGGATGCCGGTGCGCGAGGAGATCCATTCGTCGCTGGTGTCGACGAGCTGGGCCATGTCCTCGTTGGTCATGACCCGGGCCGGGGTGTAGTGGCCCATGCCCGTGATGGCGGCGTAGATCCGTCCGCTCATGCGGCGGGCCCTCCTTCGTGGGCCGGGGCGGCGGCGGCTTCGGCGGCGGCGGCCTTGAATTGTTCGCTCATGCGCTGGACGTCCTGCATGATGGCTTCGTTGAGGTTGGCCTTGACGGAACGTACGGCCTGGAGGATGCCGTTCTTGGCCGCGATGGCGTCGCTGCTGCCGTGGCCGATGATGCAGATGCCGTTGATGCCTAGCAGCGGGGCCCCGCCGTAGGTCTTGTTGCTCGTCTTGCGCCGGAGGGACTTGAAGCCGCCGCGCAGGAGGAGCGCGCCCAGCAACCGCAGCGGGTTGCGCGTGATTTCGCCCTTGATCCAGCGGCTCATCGCGTGCGCGAGGCTCTCGGAGGTCTTGAGGATGACGTTGCCGGTGAAGCCGTCGCAGACGACGACGTCGACGTCGCCCTGGAAGATGTCGTGCCCTTCGACGTTGCCGATGAAGCGCAGCGGCGCCTTTTCGAGCAGTTCGAAGGTTTCCTTGCTCAGCGCGTTGCCCTTCGCCTCCTCGGTGCCCACGCTCATCAGCCCGACCTTGGGGTCGGCCTGCCCGAGGATGATCCGGGAGTAGGCGCTGCCCATGATGGCGAAATGCGTCAGGATCTCCGGCGAGCAGTCGGTCGTCGCGCCGCCGTCGATGATCAGCACCGGCTTGTCCGCCGGGGTCGGCATCGCCACGGCGATGCCGGGGCGGTGGATGGCGTCGAGGGTGCGCAGCTTGAGGGTGCAGGCCACGACGGCCGCGCCCGTGCTGCCGGCGGCGAAGACCGCGTCGGCCTCGTGCTTCTTGACGAGGTCCACGGCGCGCGAGATGGAGGAGTCGCGCTTGCGCCGGATGGCGACGGCCGGGGACTCGCCCATCTCGACGACCTCGGAGGCGTGGCGGATTTCCACGCGCCCGGGGTTGCCGCCGCAGCGGTCGATCTCGGCCTGGACGGCGTCCTTGTCGCCGACGAGGTAGAGCAGCTCGATGTCCTTGCACTCCTTGAGGGCGAGGAGCGCGCCTTCGACGATGGTACGGGGGGCGAAGTCGCCCCCCATGGCGTCCACGGCAATGCGCATGGGTGCGCTCCGGACGTCAGTCCTCGGCTTCCTTCACGACGACCTGGCGGCCGTTGTACTTGCCGCAGGCCGGGCACACGCGGTGCGGCTGGCGGGGGGCGCCGCATTCGGGGCACGTGGTGGTGCCGACGTGCGGGACCTTGCCGTTCCAGGCGGCCTTGCGCATGCGGAGACGGCTCTTCGATACTTTGGTTTTCGGGACTGCCATGATTAGCTCCTGTATGTCATTTGTCGCGTCCGGCGGGATCCAGGGCGTCCAGCGCGGACCACGCGGAGGGGCCCGCCCCGGGGGGCGGGCACCCGCAGGCACCCTGGTTGAGGTTCCGGCCGCAGCGTGGGCAAAGGCCCTTGCAATCCGCCTTGCAGAGCGGGTAGCCGGGAATCTCCAGCAGGATGTCTTCGCGGACATCGCCGGACACATCCAGGAAATCCGGATGCTCGTTCCATTCGTAACTGTGCAAGAATGCCGAAACGCGGACGGTTGTCGAGAAAAATTGCGCGCACCTCCCGCAGAGGAGTTTCAAGGGCGCCTCGACCCACCCCGTCACGACGAGCTCGGGCCCGGCGGGCGTGGCGGTCAGTTCGTACCGCACGGGGCCGTCGGGACGGGCCACGGGGTCGTGGTCGAGGTCCAGCCAGTCGGCCGGTTCCTCGCCCTCGACGGTATAGCCGTCCTCGCCGAGTTGTCCTGTCGGGATGCGTATCATGTCGTTCGCTTCGGATTCCAAACACCGCGCATCCTACTCCACCCCGCGCCCCGGTGCCAGCAGAAAAAACGGAGGGGCAAGAGACGGGAGACGGGAGACGGGTTTGCGGTGCGGCCTGCGGTCGGAGAAGCCCTTCGAGTGCAATCGACGGCACTCGAATCCGCCCGCCCGCGCCCGCGGAGTTTTCCAACCATTGGAAACATTTTTTCCAATCATTGGAAAAACCGGCCCGAATTTTCCAACCATTGGAAAAAAGTTTTCCAATCATTGGAAAATTCCGCCGCGGCCCGCGGGCGGCACCGTTGACAGACGCCGCGCAAACTGGCACAACACGTCCGCAAGAAAGCGGCAGGGAGCGGCATCCATGATCGACGGCAAGACGAAAACCACCATCGCGGTCGCCCTTGCGGCCGCCGGACTCCTCCTGGCGGCGGGCAAGGTGGCCGTGCACTACGCCCGGAAGATGCGCGAGGCCACAGCCGCGTCCGACATCTCCTTCGAGCATGCCGTGGCAAGGGCCTGGTTGGAGGGGGAGTACGCGGACTTCGGCACCTATCCCCGCGAACTCCCCGAGCGCATCGAATACAACGGCCGCCCGTACGACCTCGCCCGGCGCCGATACCTCCGCTACGAAGTCTCCGGGCGGGGCGACCGCTGCGAACTCTCCTGGTCCTTCGGCCCCTACACCTGCAAGGAGACCTTGGAGAACGGCCGACTGGCCTCCCACGCCTGGGAGGACGCCACCGCCCCGTCCGGCAAGTGAAAACGTGAAAACCCGGTCGCGAAATCGGACTGGACATCGCCGGGGGATTCGGCGATAGTTCCAAGGCATATCCCTTTTTCCAAGGAGCGAACGAATGCCTAACAGATTCCTGACAAAGGTGTCGCGGTGGATGGCGGGGGCCGCACTGCCGCTGGCGCTGGCCGGTTGCGTGGCGATCGGCCCCGACTACGAAAAGCCCGACGTGCCCGTACCCGATTCCTGGCGCAATGCGCCCGAGGCTTCCGGCGACGAGGCCGCCGCGGTCCCGGCCGAGTGGTGGAAGGTCTTCGGCGACCCCGCCCTGGATGCGTTCGTCGCCCGCGTGCACGCCGACAACCTCGACCTCGCGGCCTCCCTCGCCACGATGGAGGCCTACGCCGCCGCCCTCAACATGGAGCGCGCGGGCCTGTTCCCCGCCGTCCAGGCCACCGGCCAGACGGGCGAGGACCGCCAGAGCGAGGTCGTCCACGGCGAGATGCAGTACGAGGAGAATCCCGCCTGGCTCTACAATGCGGGCCTCACGCTTTCCTGGGAACTCGACCTCTGGGGCCGCGTGCGCCGCGGCATCGAGTCGGCCCGCGGCGAGCTGGAAGCCTCCGAGGAAGACGTGCGCGACACGCGCCTCTCGCTGGAGGCCGCCGCCGTTTCGGAGTACGTCACGCTCCGCACGCTCCAGCGCCAGATCGCCTACGCGGAGCGGAACCTCGCCCTCCAGGAGGAGAGCATGAAGATCGCGCGCGGCCGCTTCGATGCCGGCCTCGTCAGCGAGCTGGACGTGCACCAGGCGGAGATGAGCCTCGCCTCGACGCGCGCGCGCATCCCGTCGCTGGAGGCGCAGGTGGTGGCGTCGCTGAACCGCCTGTGCGTGCTGGCGGCGGTCCTGCCGGGCGAACTGGACGACCTGGCGGCGTCGGCGCCGGTCCCCTTCGCGGCGGACCTGCCGGAGGTGGTGCCCGCGGACCTGTTGCGGCGGCGCCCGGACGTGCGCGCGGCGGAGCGGCGGCTGGCCGCGAAGACGGCGGCCATCGGCGTGGCCAAGGGCGAGCTCTATCCGAAGTTCGCGATCAACGGCCAGTTCCAGCTCTCGACGACGTACTCGGACAAGTTCTTCGACACGGGCGCGCAGTCGTACTTCATCGGGCCGGCCTTCAGCTGGAACATCTTCACGGCCGGCCGGGTCCGCAACGCGGTGCGCGCGAAGGAAGCGGCCGCCCGCGCGGCCCTCGCCCTCTACCGCAAGACGGTCCTCTCGGCCTACTCCGAATGCGAATCGGCCTTCGCCTCCTGGCGCGGCGCGGTCCGCACGCTCGACGCGCTGCGCGAGACGGTGGAGGCCGCCGCCAAGTCGGTCGAACTCGCCGAGAACCTCTACCGCAACGGGCTGACGGACTTCCAGAACCTCCTCGACATGCAGCAGCAGCTCACCGGGTACGAGGACTCCTACGCGCAGGCGCAGGGCGCCGTCGCCTCCTCCCTCGTGGGCATCCACAAGGCCCTCGGCGGCTCCGTCGGCGCCGAAACCACCGACGCCGCGGCCCCGGCCCCCGAAGCCCCCGCCGCCGAGCCCGCCGCCGCCGAACCGGCCCCCGCCGCCGAGCCCGAGCCCGCCGCGGAAGACGTCCCCGCCGACGCCGTTCCCCCCGTCCCCGCCGCCCCC
>CACXEY010000249.1 GCA_902766695.1 uncultured bacterium | reverse complement strand
GGGTGTCACGACATCCGCACCGCAATAGGGACAGGGAAAGCGTTCTTCCCCGTTGTCGTACAGCTCTTTTCCGCAATTCGGACACTTAAGTGGGCTGGGACCTTGTTTCATGGGATGCCTTTTGGTCAGCGGGTATTTCGGTTGCAAGTCCCCGTCTAGCAGAAGGCGCGGCGCGAGGCAACGGGAAACGCGCGGCGCGCCTTCGGCGCGGTTGAAAAGTTGAAAGGTTGAAGGATGGCCCATTTCCTCAACCGTTCAACCCTTCACCGTTGCGCGGGCGGAACGAGGAAGGGAGGAAGCGGGAGGGAAGAGGTTGACATTGGGTTCGTTTCACCATAATTTATGTTCGTAGAGAATTACAAGAGGTTCAAATGTCGCAAGTCGCATTCAGCATCCGCATGGACGAAAAGCTCAAAAAGGATTTCGGGCGTTTCTGCGAGGAAATCGGGATGTCGATGTCCACGGCTTTCACCGTGTTCGCAAAAGAGGTGGTCCGGGAGGGGCGGATTCCTTTTGAAGTCGGGACGCAGGGGGGCTCGCGGTCCTTGACGGCTTTCCACGCCTTGCGGGCCCAGGCGCTGGAACGGTTCCGGAATCGGCCCGAGCCGGACCTCGACGAAATCAACGCCCTCATCGCCAAGACCCGCCGCGAACGTGCAGAACAGGCTGTTCTGACATGATTTGCGCCGTCATCGACACGAACGTGCTCGTATCCGCCTTGCTTGCGAGGCATCCCGGGTCGAATCCCGTCCGCGTGGTCGAAGCGGTCTTGGACGGCCGGGTGGTGCCGTTGCATGCGCCGGACATCATCGACGAATACCGGGACGTTCTCTCCCGCCCGGAGTTTTCGTTCGATCCCGCGCTCGTGGAGGCCGTGATAGCCGGCTTTCTCGAAAACGGACGCGAGCTGCCGCCCGCTCCCAGTGCGGAGTATTTTCCCGACCCGTCGGACAAGGTCTTTTACTGCGTGGCCTTGGGAGCGCAGGAAGACCGTGCGAAACTCGTCACCGGGAACAAGCAGCACTACCCGGCTGCCGATTTCGTTGTCACCCCTGCCGAATTCTGCACCCTCGCGGGGCTGTAGGACGGGCACGCCTTCGGCGCGGTTGAAAAGTTGAAGGATGGTCCTTCACCGCATTTCCGCAACCTTTCACCCTTTCAACCCTTCGACCTTTCAACCCTTCGGGGCGGTGCGCCCGGAATCAGTGGATGGAAGTGGAACGGAGGAGGGTTTCGGGGGTGTTGGTGGGAGAGAAGAGGGAGCTTTCGGAGGGGAATTGTTCCGGCGGGTGGATGTCAACCGTCTTGTAGAGTTTGTCGCCCCGGAAAACACGCGCCGTGGCGGAGTCGGGGGCGAACTCGACGTGGCCGCCGGACCGCCAGGGGAAAACCTCGTGGTCGATGTAGTGGAACACCCATCCGGCTTCTTCGCTCCGGACGTAGAGGCGGACGTCGAAGGGTTCGCCGCCGTTGGTCTGGAGGAGGGCGTATCCGCGTCCGTCGGGCGCGGTACCCCGGTCGAGTATCTTTTCGTGCCACGGCCCGAAACAGGAATCGAGAACGAACAACGTGAACAGGAACATGACGCCGCCCGCCGAAAGCCGCACCCAGCCTCCATGCTTGTTCCGGAGGTGCACGGCGCCGGACGCGAGCAACCAGATCGGCAGCACGAAAAGCGTACCGAGGACGAGCAACCAGAGGAGAAGCAGCCCCAGCAGGTGGAAAAGCAGGCCCAGCAAGTTGGTTGTCATGCAGCGCTTCCTTCCGTTTCCATAAGAAGTCCGGATGAGGTCACCAGACGTGGTAGGGGGTGTCTCCGAAAGCTTTTTCTAGAAGTTCGCGCGGGGTCTTCGAGGGATCGGAAACGCATTTCCACGGGCCCGGCTGGATGACCAGGGTGTCCCTGGTGGCGATGTCGTAGGGCTTCCAGACGACGCCGTCGATAGCTGGGTCGCCGGTCGTGGCAAAGTTGATCCAGGCGCGCTGGGCCTTGGCGGCCGCGACGGGATCGACGCGGCCCGCGTAGAGGCCGTCGTCGGGATTGTTGAACAAGTAGGCCAGTTCGACGGCGTGGACGGCGCTCTTGTACATGTCGTCCCGGGTGGACGGAATCGTCCAGAGGTAGACTCGGATGTCTCCGCCGGCGTCCGCGAACCGGTCGGCGTAGTCGAGGATTTCGTAGCGCCACGTCTCCGACACGAAGGCGGACTTGGCCAGGGCGGCTTTCACTTCCGCGTCGCCCGCGTATTCCGCGGGGACGAGGCTTTCTTCGTAGGCGAGCAGTTGGGCGATGGCGGCTTTGCCTTCTGCGTCCAGGTTGGCGCAGGCGTCGTCGTGGATTTCATCCATGCCCTGCACCCAGGAATCGAATTTTTCCTCCGCGGTCTCGCCTTCGGAATCCTCCTTGAAATAGTTCCATTCGTCGGAATTGGAGCCCAGGATGAGCTGCACGCCGCTCCTGGCGGCGTCTTCGAAGGCCTTGTCCAGGTCATCGGGAATGACGTCCCCGTCGGCCACGACGTAGCAGCAGGCGTCCGCGATCTGGTGCTCGCGGTCGAGTTCGATCCATTCGTCGCCCGGGATCGCCAGGAGGTCCTGCATGGTTTTGGCGCCGGCGGCCTCCAGGATGAAATCGGCGTATTCCTGCGCGGCCTTCCGGTCGCGGACGGCCACCACCCCGCTCTGGGCGATGGCCCGCCGGAACAGGCCCCTCGCCTTCGGCGACAGGACCAGGGCCGTCACGGACCAGGCGCCCGCCGATTCGCCGAAAATGGTGACATTGGCCGGATCGCCGCCGAACGCGGCGATGTTCCTTTGGAGCCATTCGAGCGCGGCGATGTGGTCCCGCAGCGCGAGGTTGATTTCCGTGTAGCCTTCGCCGCCTTCGATTTGCGAGAAATCCGCGAACGACATGAGGCCGAGGCGGTAGTTGCAGGTGACCAGGATCACGTCGCCGTGCGCCTTGGCGAAGTTGTGGCCGTCGTACATCGGGTCCGCCGTCCCGCCCCAGCCGTAGGCGCCGCCGTGGAAGAAGACCATCACGGGCTTGGGGTCGGCCGAACCGATGATGCCTTCGCGCTCCCAGACGTTCAGCGTCAGGCAATCTTCGTTCCGGGGGGAGTACGACGCCGGTTCGGACGGCCATTCGAACTGCAAGGCCGTGTAGCCGAAGTCGTGGCACTCGATTTCCGCGTCGCCGGGGTCCGGGGGGAGGGGGGCTTTCCAGCGGAGTTCCCCCACCGGCGGCTTGGCGTAGGGGATGCCCTTGAAGGAAACCACGCCGTCGGTGGTTTTTCCCAGCATGACGCCGTTTTCGCAGGAAACTTTGACTGGTGCCGGGGCTTCCGCCCGTGGGGCGCTTCCGGGAGACGGCGTGCCGACGCATGCCGCAAGGGCGAACACGCCGAGCGCGAGGAGGGCGGGAACAACAAGCCATTTCAGGTTCTTTGTCATGGTCACTCCTTTGAAAAGGGGGGCATCGATCGCTTCATGGCCGAATCATGCATGGGGGGAAGGGGCGAGGCAAGCGTTTTGGGCGCGCGGGGGCGGGCGGGAGGGCCGCTGGCATCCCGGAGAGGGGGCCTCCGGCGCCCGCGGAAAGGGGAATATGTTCATGGTGGGGAGGATGACGGGAAAACATGTAAAACGTCAATATTTTTCGTAATTCCAAATACATCCGGGAACGACCGCCGGAGCGGTGGAAGGAAGGAGCCGCATGGAGGGGGACAGAGCAAGGGAAGGGAGGGGAAAACGGGGGGGGGCTTGCAGCCGGAGGCGGGGCGGCGACATGCCGGGAAATCGCGGGCGGGGGCAACGCGGGGATTGCATCGGAGGGGCGGGGGGGGTAGAGTGCGGGGGACATGGCGGAATCGGACGACATCCTGATCGAGGCGGAAGACCTGGGGCGGCGCTACTCGGGCGCGGCGGCAGTCGCGCGCGCGTCGTTCCGCATCCACCGCGGGGAGCTGGTGGCGCTGCTGGGGCCGAACGGGTCGGGGAAGACGACGCTGCTGCGGATGCTGTCGGGGGCGCTCTCGCCGACCGAGGGCCGCGCGCGGCTCTGCGGGATGGACGTGGCGGAGCATCCGCTGGAGATCCGCCGCCGGTGCGGGTACCTTCCCGAGACGACGCCGCTGTATACCGAGATGCGCGTGGAGGAATACCTCCGCTACCGCGGCCGTCTCCGGGGTCTGCGCGGCACGGAGCTGCTGGTGCGGGTGCACGACGCGATGCAGCAGTGCTCGCTCGCGGACGTGGCGAAGCGGCCGCTGATCGGCGCGCTGTCGCACGGCCAGCGGCGCCGCGTGGCGCTGGCGGACTGCCTGCTGCACTCCCCGGACGTGCTGCTGCTGGACGCGCCGCTGGAGGGGCTGGACGCGGTGCAGTCGGCGGCGCTGGCGGGACTGCTGATCGATCTTTCGGCGGATTGCGCGGTGCTGTTCTCGACGCACGACCCGGAGGGCGTGAAGTCGGTATGCACGCGCGCGCTGATCCTGAGCGGCGGCTGCCTGATCGCGGACGGCACGCCGGACGGGCTGACGGCGACGCAGCCGGGGGCGGCGTCCTTCGGCCAGGCGTTCGTGCGGATGGCGTCGGGGGCGTCGGAGCCGGCGCCGTGGGCGGGCGGGGGCGCGAGGAGGGTACGGCCGTGAGCAGTGCGTTCGCTCCCCTCTGGCGCCGCGAGACGGAGGCGTTCTTCCGCACGTCGATCGCGTTCACGGGCGGCGTGTTCTTCCTGGTGCTGACGGGGGTGGCGTTCTGGCTGCAGGCGGGGCGCCTGGCGGCGGGCG
>CACXEY010000248.1 GCA_902766695.1 uncultured bacterium | reverse complement strand
CCGTGCCCGGCGACACCTTCCTCTACTTCCACTCCTCCCACGGCGGCAACTACACCTACTCCTTCGTGACGAACACCGCCCTCTACACGGACTGGCCCATCATGGTCTACTCCGTCGACCCCGAAGGCGTCGACAACTGCGTCTGCACCTACGACGCCGACTTCACCGCCGCCGAGCTGGCCTCCGCCCTGGCGGACTTCGATCCGGCCGTCAACATCGTCGTCATGATCGACGCCTGCCACTCCGCGGGCATGTTCCAGTACGACGACGGCACGCCGGTCAGCCAGCGCGCCGTCCGCCGCAACGCCGCCGGCAAGGCCATGCGCCCCGCCGACCCCGGCCTCTTCGCCGAAGCCGTCGGCGCCCGGATCGGCGCCATCCGCCGCGCCCGGGGCATCCGCGCCGCGGCCAACGTCGCCTTCGTCACCGCGGCCAACTTCGACGAGTATTCCTTCGACGCCCAGGGCGGCGACGGCGGCGAGTTCACCAGCGCCTTCATCGAAGGCGTCACCAACGGCCTCTGCGACGGCGCGGACTACGGCGACCAGGACGGCTGGGCCACCTTCTACGAAGGCTGGAACTACGCCAAGGACATCGCCACCGGCATGCCCGAGGGCACCGAGGTCGACTACGACGGCCACGCGGTCGACGCCAACGGCTACGCCCTCTACGACAATTCCTACTACGCGCAGGAGTACGGCGAGCCCGAGTACTACTACGACTACTACTTCACCCATCCGCAGATCGACAACGAGTCCCTCCTCCGCGTCGTCCGCGTCGGCTACGCCGGCACCCCGACCCTCGACGCCCCCGTCGCCGCCGAGGCCGCCGACGTGACCGCGTCCGGCTTCACCGCCTCCTGGTCCGCCGTCGCCGACGCCACCGGCTACCGCGTCCAGGTCGCCACCGACCCCTCCTTCTCCACCGGCGGCGCCGCCGACACCCTGACCGTCGACGACCTCGCGGCCACGGGGACCAGCTACACCGACTTCTCCGACGTTGCCAAGGACTCCGGCGCCGTCTACGCCGGCAAGTCCGCCAAGAGCTCCTCGGGCGCCATCCAGCTCAATGCCACCACGACCACCGGGGCCGGCATCTGGACCACCGCGTCGGGCGGGAACGCCTCCCGCGTCGCAGTCGAATGGAACGACGGCACCACCACCTCCAAACCCCGCAGCCTCCATATCTACGGCTCCGACACCGCCCTCGACTCCTACTCCGCCGTGAAGGCCGCCACCCTCCTCGGCAGCATCGTCTACGGGACGGCCAGCGACCTCGCCATCGAGGGCACCTACGCCTACGTCGGCATCCTCGCCAACGGCGGCGCCCTCTACCTCGATTCCGTCACCGTCGAATGGGGCACCGCCGGCAGCGGGTCCTCCATCGTCCTCGACGACAACGTCGGCAACGTCACCGCCTGCGACGTCTCCGGGCTCGAACCCGAGACCGCCTACTGGTACCGCGTCCAGGCCCTCGGCGACCCCGTCGATTCCGACTTCTCCAACGTCATCGGCCTGACCACCGACGCCAGCGCCCCCTACGCCCCCGTCTGGGACGCGATTCCGCCGCAGACGGCGGCCGCCGGGGCGGCCTTGGTGGTTGACCTGAAGCCGTACGTTAGCGGCTCGCCGAAGCCGGCCATCACGGCCGACGCCGGAACGGTCGAAAACGGCGTCCTGACCGTTTCCTTCGCGGCCGCGGGCGACTACACCGTCAACCTCACCGCCGAGAACAGCGAAGGCAGCGCCTCCGCCACCCTCGCGGTGACGGTCACCGACGCCCCGCTAACGGTCCCCGTGCTGACGCTCTCCAACGCGACCGACTCCACGTTCGACGCCGACTGGACCGCCTGCACCGGCGCCGAAACCTACCAGTTCCAGGTCGCCACGGACGACCAGTTCACCCCCGGCGGCGGTGGCGGCGGTGCCGCCGATGTCACCGAGACGTTTGCCAACGCCACGTTCTCCACGACGAGCAGCAGCTATACCGACCAGACCATCACCGGCTGCGACCTCGGGACTTGGACGGCCACCTCCTGCCGCGGCGACAGCACTTCGCCCATCGTCCGTTATGCCGGGACGCTCACTTCGCCTTCTCTGGCCGGCGGCGTGGCGGCCGTGGAATTCGATTACGAGTGGCCCTACAAGGAAAGCGGCACCTGCGACATCGACCTGTACGTCAACGGCGCCAAGGTCGCCAGCGCCACCGTCACCGGCGGCGAATCCGGCACGGCGTCCTACAGCGGGTTCACCGCGGTGAGCGGCCCGGCCACCATTGAATTCCTCAACACCGGTAGCAGCAACAAGCGTATGAAGGTGACGGAAGTCCGCATCACCTCCGCCTCCAGGTCCGTTGCGAAGGACGGCGGCTCCCTGCTGCTCGACACCACGACCAACGGCCTCGCCCTCACCGTCACCGGCCTCGAACCCGAGACCACCTACTACGCCCGCGTCCGCATGGCCGGCGGCGAATGGTCCGCCGTCGAGAGCATCGCGACCACGGGCGAAGGCCCGGCGGGCCCCGCCAAGTACGCCGTGTGCGTCGGCCTGAGCGAATACGACATGGCGGCCTTCGAGGAGATGGGCCTGAAGGTCACTCCCCTCAAGGGCTGCGTCAACGACGCCACCTACCTCAAGGCCAGCCTCACCGAACGCGGCGGCTGGGCCGAAGGGAACGTCGCGCTCCTGACCAACGGCTCCGCCACCAAGGACGCCATCCGCGGCGCCATCGCCGCCGCCGCAACCAAGGCCAAGGCCGGCGACACCTTCGTCTACGAACACTCCAGCCACGGCCTCCAGGGCGACGAAGACGACGACTACACCGCCGCCCTTGCCACCTACAACGACCTCTACAACGACACCGAACTGGCCGAAGACCTCGCGGCGTTCGCCGACGGCGTCAAGGTCGTCATCCTCATCGACGCCTGCCACTCCGCCGGCATGATCGACGACGGCGGCGACGACGGCGCCGGCACCTCCTCCAAGGCCCGCCCTGCGGCCGCCTTCGACATCGCCCGCCGCGTCAGCGCCCTCATCGACGCCAACCGCGCCGCCCGCAAGGCCCGCGGCGAAGACGTCGCCCGCACCCTCACCTCCGACCAGATCGGCTGGGTCACCGCCGCGGCCTACGACGAAACCTCCAAGGACGGCGGCTACTACGACACCGACAAATGGATGTCCGACGGCGAAGCCAAGGGCGAAGAGCGCGGCGGCGCCTTCCTCGCCTCCATCGCGTGGGGCTGGTGGACCGGCAAGGCCGACGTGAGCGGCGAAGGCGACGGCGACGGCTGGTTCGACGCCTACGAAGCCTGGTCCTTCTCCACCCCCGTCTGCGCCGAATTCGACCAGACCCCGCAGTACCTCAACGCCGACGTCCTCCGCTCCGTCGAACTCGGCTGGGTCGGCGACGCCGCCCCCTCCGCCGACATCCTCTTCGACGACCTCCCCGGCGCCGAAGTCGCCATCGGCGAAGAAGCCACGCTGACCGTGGTGGCCAAGAACGCCGACGGCACCACCGACGGCATCACCCTGGCCATCGCCGCCACCGCCCCCGAGGGCCTCGACTGCACCTTCGCGGACGGCACCCTGTCCTTCACGCCCGCGGAAGACGGCCTCTTCCTCTTCACCGTGCAGGCCCAGAACGGCGGCGCGAGCGCCACCAAGATCCTCGGCGTCACCGCCGTCCTCCCCGCCCCCGTGGCGCAGGAAGTCGAAGACGCCGACATCGCCGAAGACGGCTTCACCGCCCGCTGGCTCGGCGTCGATGCCGCCCGGAAGTACCAAATCCAGGTCTCCACCGACCCCGACTTCCCCATGGGAGAACCCGAAGAGCTCATCGAAGAAGGCTTCGACGACGTCACCAACTCCGTTTCCTCCCTGCCCGACGGATGGGAATTCACCGGCACGTTCGGCACCTATCCCACCACCGGCGGCGAAGCCGCTCCGTCCATCAAGCTCAGCACCGACGGCGCCACGCTGACCACGCCCACCTTCGAGCTGACGGGCAAGGAAAGCGGCCTCTCGTTCTGGGTCAAGGGCAACGGCAGCGGAACCAACATGACCTCCACCCTGACGGTCCAGCAACTGGTCGGCGAAGAGTGGCAGACCCTCAAAGACGGTACCTTCGTGCCCTCCACGGCCGGCGAAACGAAGGAATTCGAAGAGCTGGACGCCAACGCGACCCGCATCCGCTTCGTCATGGCCAAGACCTCCGGCAACATCGCCCTCGACGACGTGATGGTCGCCCAGCTGTCGAGCCCCGTGGTCGTCGACAACGACAAGATCCCCGCCGACGCCACCAGCTTCGCGGTCGAAGGCCTCGAACCCGGCACGACCTACTACTTCCGCGTCCGTGCCCTGGCCAACACCAAGAGCGCCTGGTCGGAAGCCATCGAAGTCACCACCGCGGGCGAAAAGCCCATCCCGGTGCCCGACCTGACGGTCATGGCCTCCGAGACCTCGCCGGACACCACGCTTGCCGCCTTCTGGGTCTGCACCGGCGCCGAGGAGTTCCGCCTCCAAGTCGCCACGGACGAAGACTTCGCCACCCTGGTGTACGACGAAGAAGTCACCCAAATCGCCGTGAGCGTGACCGGCCTGCTCCCCGAGACCACCTACTACGTCCGCGTCTGTGCCCTGGACGGCGACCGCGCCGGCGACTGGTCCAATGTGGAGAGCCTCACGACGGCCTCCAGCGGCCCCGTCCCGCCGCCCTCCGAAGCCGCCATCACGGGCATGACCATCGCCGACGGACAGATGACCATCACGTTCGCGGGCGAAGGCGCCCAGGTCCTCTTCTCCACCGACCTGGTGGACTGGACCCCGGTCGAAGGCGCCACCTCCCCCTACACGTTCGAGATGGGCGACGGCCCCGGATACATCGGCGTCCGCTGAAGGGACCCCCTTCCCTTGCAGGCCGGTCCTTCGGGACCGGCCTTTTTGCCACGCTCTCCCGCCCCCTGGACTACCGGCGTAAAGGGGGGCGCGTGTCCGGCGGCCGGGGACGGCCGCCCTCCCCGGGGGGGCAGGTGAAGACCTTGTCTTTTTCCATGGTGCGGCCGGCCGGGGCCGACCTCCGGGCGGCCCGTCACAAGCCATCCTTTCGCACGGCCCGCCCGGAGGTCGGGCCCGGCGGAAGCGCCCGACAAGAAATCGCAAGGTTTTCTCCGGACAATTCCTATGTCATTGCCGGACACCGCGATGGTGCTGTCCGGGAATGCGGCGTGGGGAATGCGGGACGACCGTGTTTGGAGTTGAAAAAGGGGGAGGGAAGGGGCAAGGTGGTGGAAGGAGCGACAGGCATGGGCGTACCCAAGACATCCACGACGATGCTGAAACAGATCGCCGGGACGGAGGAACATCCGCGGTGGCGCGAGTTCGTCGCGAAATACCGTCCGATGATTGAAGCCTACGCACGGGAACGGTTTCCCGGAGTGGATGCGGACGACTTGATCCAGGAAACGTTGCTGGGGGTGATGAAGGCGTTGCCGGATTACGTGGAACGCGAAGACAAGAAGGGGGCGTTCCACAATTTCCTGACGGGGATGTTGCGCCACAAGGCGGTGGACGCCCTGCGCCGGGATGGGCGACGGGACAAGGCGGAGGCCGAGGCCGCCCGGGATGCGGAGGACTCCGCCGCCGGGGGAGGGGAATCGGAAGAGGAATGGCGTCGGACGGTCTATGCCGTGGCGCTGGGACAGCTGATGGGCAATCCGCGCCTGGGGGCGAGAAGCAAGCAGATTTTCCTGCGGGTGGCGTTGCGGGGCGAGAAGCCGCAGACGGTCGCGGATTCGCTTGGGGTCGCGCGCGGATTGGTGGATCTGACAAAGAAGCGGATGAAGGAACGCCTTCGGGATCTCGTGGAGCGTCTGAAGGAGGCCGACCGGATTCGGTGACGGCGACGGGACGCTGGAGGAGGTCGGCGTAACGGTCCCTGGCGTGGTGTTGCCTGGCGGTTCAGAGCAGGGGGACACCAGGAGGCCGGAGGGTGTCCGGTTCCTGGTTCCTGCCGCGGGGCTCGGCCCGGCGGCCGCCGCCAGAAGACGGCAGATGCCGCGGCGGGCTGGCAGGGGTCAGACGGGGAGCGTCTGGACGATGTTGAGAAGGTGGTCGTTCTGGCGGCGGAAGGCGACGAGGAGATCGGAATAGACGAGGGACTTCATCGGGGTCAGGCAGGAAACCCCGATGCGTTCCATGTGGGCGGCCCGGTAACGCTTGGCGGCGTCGTCGAGGTCGCGGCAACGGGCTTCGGCCAGGAACACCCCTTCGGTATCGCCCGCCGCCATGAGGGCCATGAGCAGGCGCATGTTGGAGGCCATGCGGGCGCAGAGGTCGGTGATTTCGCCGACGGCGGTCGGGGTGAGCGTCTCGCCGGCGCCGCGGATCTTGGCATGGCTCTTGTGGGCGCCGCGGATGCAGTCGGAGAGCGATTCGAATTCGTCGGCCTGCCGGATGCCGCGGCGGGCGGCGTCGGAGAGTTCGCCGGTCAGGTTGCCGTGGCCGTGGAGGATGCGGCCGATGTACTCGCTGATCTCCTTCTGGGCCGTGTCGAGATCGGCTTCGCCGCGCAGGATGGCGGCATCGTCGGAGGGATCGGGCTTGTCGGCGGCGAACACGCGGGCGAGCACGGAGAGCATGTCGAGGCAGGTCTGGGCCATGCCCAGTATTTCGCGCCGGACGCAACCGAGGGCGACGGCGGGCTGGTCGAGCACGCGCGGATCGAGGAAACGCGGCCGCCAGCCTTCGGCCCGCTCGGAAGGGCGTACCGGGACGAGGCGGGTGACGGCGCGGGCGAAGAGGCCCAGGAAGGGGAAGAACAGGACGGTGGCGGCCACGTTGAAAAGCGAATGGGCGCAGGCGATGGCGAAGGTGTACCAGACGCGGAGGGCTTCCGGGGACGGGGCGTCGCCGAGCGGCCGCGCCCAGTGGGCGAAGCGTTCGCACCCGGCCGTGAAGGGGCCGCGCACCAGCAGGGCGATGAAGAGCGCGAGCATCGTCGAGAGCGTATTGGCCAGCGCCGTGCGGACGGCGTTGCGCGAGGCCCCGGCGCAGGCGAGGAGGGCCGTCGCGGTGGTGCCGACGTTCGAGCCGAGGACCAGGGCGACCGCGGTCGGAAAGTCCACCGCCTGCGCGCCGGCAAGCCCCATGACCAGCGCGACGGTGGCCGCCGAGGACTGGATGAGCGCCGTCACCGCCATGCCGGCCAGCGCGGCGAGAAGGAATCCGCCGGCGGTGTCCGCCCGAAAGGCCGCGAGCGCCCCGCGGACCCCGTCGAGCGTGCGGAGCGGGACGAAGCCGTCGGAAAGCAGTTGCAGGCCGTAGAAGAGCATGCCGAGTCCGAGGGCGGCGGTGGCGGCGTTGCGCAGGCGCTCGCCTTTCGCGAAGAGATGGACGAATACCGCCGCGCCGACGAGGAAACCGCCGTAGCGGGCGATGTCCAGCGTGAGGAGCCAGAGGGAGAGGGTCGTGCCAACGTGGGCGCCGGATACGACCGCGATGCCCTGCATCAGCGTCATCAGGCCGGAGTTCACGAAGCCGACCACCATCACCGTCGTGGCCGAGGACGACTGGAGCAGGCAGGTGACGCCCATGCCGACGAGGACCGCCGCGAGACGGTTGTCGGTGACCGCCGATATCCAGCGGTGCAGGCGTTCGCCGGCGATGGCCTGCAGGCCTTCGGACATCATCCTCATGCCGAGGAGGAAGATGCCGACGCCGCCAAGGGCCGATGCGAATACGGACAGGAGTTGAGATGTATCCATCGTGACTTTTCTACCAAGACCCGCGGCATCTGGCGAGAGGGAAGTGGATGCGTCCCGTCCGGCGCGCCCCGGAAGGAAGGATGGAGGGCGTCCGTTTCACAGCACGATGCCGTAGCGCGCGCGGGCGTCCTCGACGGCCTTGCGCTCCCCGTCGTCGAGAAGGTGCGCCTTCGGCCCCAGGCCGGTCAGAATCAGCATCTTCGCGTAGTATTCCAGCGTCTCCAGGCGGAAATACGCCTGTTCCATCGAGGCGCCCCACGTCACCGCGCCGTGGTTGGCCAGCAGGACGGCGGCGTGCCCGCGCAGGAAGGGGACGACGCTCTCCGCCAGCCCCGCCGAGCCCGGCGGCGCGAAGGGTGCGCACGGGACGGTCCCCAGGTTCAGCACCGCCTCGCAGACGACCGGCCGGTCCATGTCCATGCGGGCGCACGCGAAGGCCGTCGAAAGCGGGGGATGCGCATGGACCACGGCGTTGACGTCGGGGCGGTTGCGGTAGACGGCCAGGTGCAGGTTGATTTCGGACGATATCCCGCGGTCGGACCGCCGTTCCAGGATGTTGCCGCCGAGGTCCACCTTGACGAGGGTTTCTTCGTCCATGTAGCCCTTGGACACGCCGGACGGGGTGACCCAGATGGTGCCGTCGGCGGTCCGGCAGCTGATGTTGCCGTCGTTCGCGGCGCAGTAGTCCTTGGCGTGCATGCGGCGGCCGGCTTCGAGGATGTTGGCCCGGGCCTCCGCGTCGCCGGGCAGCTTCGCGTCAAACATGGCGGGCCCCCTCCCCGGCTTCCGCGCGGGCGCGGAGCGTTGCATGCAACCGTTCCAGCGCCGGACCGTAGGGCGGGCGGAGGACGCCGTATTCCGTGATGATTCCCGAAACCAGGTCGGCGTCCGTGACGTCGAAGGCGGGGTTGTAGGTGCGCACGCCCTCCGGGGCCATGGGCTCCGAGTACCACATCTCGCGGATTTCGCCGCCGGGCCGCTCCTCGATGCGGATGGCGCGGCCGTCGGGGATGGAGAAATCGATCGAGGAGGTCGGCACCGCGACGTAGAACGGGATGCCGAAGTGGTGCGCCAGGATGGCCACGCCCAGCGTGCCGATCTTGTTGGCGGCGTCCCCGTTGGCGGCGAGGCGGTCGCAGCCCGTGATGACGGCCTGGATGCAGCCCTGCTTCATGACCGTGGCCGCCATGTTGTCGCAGATCAGCGTCACGTCGATGCCCGCCTGCCGCAGCTCGAAGGCCGTCAGCCGCGCCCCTTGCAGGAGCGGCCGCGTCTCGTCCGCGTACACCTTGAAGCCGTAGCCCCTCTCGTGCCCCAGGTAGATCGGCGCCGTGGCCGTCCCGTAGCGGACCGTCGCCAGGCGTCCGGCGTTGCAGTGGGTCAGGATGCCCTGGCCGGGATCGAGCAGCGCCAGGCCGTGTTCGCCCAGCTTGCGGCAGACGGCGATGTCCCCGTCGCGGATCCGGAGCGCCTCGTCCTTCAAGGCCGCCGCGATCCCGGCCGCGCCCCGCCCCCGGCTGCGCTCCGCCCGCGCGAGCATCCGGTCCAGCGCCCACTGGAGATTGACCGCCGTCGGCCTTGCGCTGCCGATGACGCCGGCCTCCGCGCGCAGGGCCGACACGAAGGCCTCCTCCGAAGCGCCCCCCTCCTCCAGCAGCCGGTTCGCTCGCACGTACAGCCCGATGGCCGCGGCGACGCCGATGGCCGGCGCGCCTCGCACCTTCAGCAGGTAGATGGCCTGTCGGATGTCCTCCAACCCGTCCAGTTCGAGGAACACCGCGCGGCCCGGCAACCGGGTCTGGTCGAGGATGACCAGCTTCCGCCCGTCGCCGGAAAGGCCGACCGTGTCGAAATCGCCGTGTTCAACGTCCGTTTTCATGATTCACCTGTCATGTCATGGCGGAGCACCCTAGCCGAGTCCTCCGCCGGGGGGAAGCCAAAACACCATCCAGATATCTAGAAACCTAGGTATGCTTCCCCGTCGCGCGGCGCGCCGCCTCAGGCGGCGGCGGCACGGACGAGGGGGGCGCGGAAGGCGGTGACGAGGGTGGTGAGGAGGAGGCGGTGGGCTTCGAGGCGGGCTTCGGGGAGGGCGGCGTCGGGAAGGTCGCGGACGGCGTTCCACGCGGTTTCGATTTCGCGGACGGCCGCGGGGTCGCCGTCGGTGGCTTCGATGGCCCGCGCCTTGATGGCAAGGGCTTCGGGGGTGTTGTCGCGGATGGGCCGCATGGCGTCTTCGATGGCCGCGCGGTGCTTGCAGAGCCAGTTCTTGAAGGCTTCGGAGTTGCCGGGCGCCGTGGCGGAGGTGTCGGCGAAGAGGAATTGTTCGGCCTTGCCCATCAGGGTGGTCAGGGTCGGGTTGACCATCATGCCCTGTTTTTTGACGGACTCGGTGACGGTGTAGGAGATGTCCCCGGAACCGCCCAGCCCCACGCCGACGGGATCGACGCTGATGCCGGTCTTGGTGCTGGTTTCGTCGTAGAGGGCGTAGCCGACGAGGTTGCCGTCTTCGTAGCTCCATTCGAGGGTCTGGACTTTTTCGGTCTGCCAGGCGATGTCGGTGCCGCGGAGGTAGATGAAGGCGGTGAAGGCGTCTTCGATGGCTTCGAGGGGGTTCTCGATGAAGTGCTCGATGAAGGGCATCAGGATGTCGAGGGGGATGTCGATGTGCTCAAGGACGAAGCGTGCGAGTTTGGCCTGGTTCGCGGGGACGGCGAGCCAGTCGAGGACGATTTTCTTGGCGCCGGCGGCGGCGATCTTGGGCAGGAGGGTGATGGCCGCTTCCTTGAGCATGGCGTCGCGGATTTCCTTGTCGACGTCGGTGCCGGGGCGGGTCCCGGTGCGGGCCTCGATCTTGGCGCGGACGACGTGGTCGAGGATGGCCCGCACGGGCGCGTTGGACATGAAGGAAAGGCGGCGGGTGGTCTTGACGGTGTTTTCCCAGGGGCGGGGGTCGGCGCCGGGTTTGGCGGGTTTTTCGCTCGTCCAGCTGTAGCGGAGGAGGTTGTCGAGGCCGATGTTCCGGCGGGCGATCTGCGCGACGCCGGCGACGGCGGCCCCGGCGATGGGGTTGGGTACGAGGCCGCCGAAGAAGGAGTCGGTCTGCGTGGAGAGGACGTTGACCTTGATTTCGCCCTGGGCGGAGGTGCGGATCTTGGGGGGCTTGGCGCCGGCGACGCCGTCCATGAGGTATTCGCGGTAGATGTCGGGCGGGATGCGGACGCCGGGGTCGGAGAAGCGGGCGAGCAGGCGGTCGGCCTGTTCGCGGGTGAGGTGGCCGTCGCGGTGCAGGGCCTCGGCCGCGACGAGGTGGGTGCGCACGGCGTTGGCGAAGGTGGCCCAGGCGGGGGTGTCTTTGGGGGGGGCGGCGCGGAGGGCGGCGAGGAGGTCTTCGTAGGAGGCGAGGAGTTCGTCGTAGGAGTGGACCTGGGGCAGGATGGCGGGTTCGCCGCCGCCCGGTCCGGGGCGCAGCAGGGCGCGGGGGTTGTCGCTTTGGCGGATGGTGCGGGCCGCGGGGATGAACATCTTGCCCTTCACGCGCACTTCGAGGGACCGCGCGAGGGAGCCGGACGCGCCCGCGGTCGCGAAGCCGAGGATGCTGCCGGAGGCCTGCGCGGCGATGTTGCCGGTGAGGAGGACGCCGGTGCGCTCGGAGACGACCATGGGGTTGGCGCGCTGGGCGAGGAAGCCGTCGAGGGCGCCGACGACGCCGCGGTGCTTGAGGAGTTCGAGGTAGCTGGCGTTGGTCAGCTTGGTTTCGTCGCTGCGGCGGCCCATCCAGCGGAAGAGGGTCTTGCCGAGCCGCCCGACCGCGGAGCCGAACCCGACGAAGGGGCGGGCGACGTAGCCGAGGAGGCTGCGCCCGAAGGCGAGCTTGTTGCGGCGGGCGTCGAGGATGAGGTCGTCGACGGTCGCGTAGGTGCGGGTGGTGAAGCGCTCGGCAGTGCCCGAGAGGCCGGCATCGGCCTTGACCGACGCGGTCTTGGTGAGGGGCAGCCCGCGCAGCAGCGCCTTGGCTTCCGCGCCGCCGCCGATGCGGAAGGTGACGGTCAGCGGCCCGCCGCCGTCGGGGACCGAGATGTCGGCGGAGACCTTGAAGCGGGCGCCCACCTTCGCCCCCGCCGCGAACGTGCCCGGGAAGCCCAGGCCAATCAGCAGGCCGATGCCGGCCGTGAAGTCGACCCGGCGGCTGCCGCCCTTGGAGGGGATTTCGCCGAGGATGCCGCGGAGGGCCGCCGTGGAGGCGTCGGCGTCCTGGAAGGCGCGGATCCGGTCGTTCGTCCGGTGCGAGAGGTCGAGCACCGCCGGGAGGACGTCGCGGAGGGCGAAGTTCGGCGGCTGGGCGGGTCCCACGGAGTTCGGGTCGATGCGCTCCACGGCGGCCTCGAGCTCGCCGACGGCGGCGAAGAATTCCCTCTCGGCGTCCTCGATGGCGCGGAACTCGTCGAGCGAGACGTGGTGCTTCGCGCCGAAGGTGAAGAAGTTCTGGATCGCGCGCATCGCGAGCTCGTTCTTCTCCTGGGCGCCCGCCGCGAAGCCGGCCTGGGAGAGGACCCGCTGCGTCTCGTAGCGGAAGATGCGCAGGTGCTTGCGGATGGAGTCGAGCGCCGCGCGCGGGTCGTCCGCGTGGTTCGAGCCGTCCTTGATGCCGGAGGCGAAGGTCGCCCGCAGGTCGCGCAGCGCGGAGAGCTTCTGCAGCAGCTTCGTGTAGGCGGGGCCGATCGCCGCCTCGGCCTCCGGATGCGCGTCGAGCACCCTGGCCACGAAATCGGCCACGTTCGTTTCGTACTGCCGGAAATCGGCCGCCCCCGACACCATCTCCCGTATGCGCTTCGCCGACCGCGCGGCGAGCTCCGCGGCCCCCTTCGCCGACGAGATGTCCCAGTCGCGGCCGCTGCCCAGATCGTGCGCCTGCGCCAGATGCAGCGCCTGGCCCGCGCCGTTCTCGAAATTCGGCCCGTCCGCGCCGTTCAGCACCACATTCTGGACCACCGGGTCGTGTACGGGTTGGTTGCCGACCGGCTGCACCTGCTGCGGTTGCACCTGCTGCGGCGGCTGCACCTGCGGCCCCGGCACCTGCGGCGCCACCGGGTCCAGCACCGGCGGGTTCGGCATGACGGGGACGTTCGGTCCGACGATTCCGGGAGGGTTCGGCATGGCTCAGTCCTCCCCCGCCGGGAAATTCACGGCGAAATGCTCCCGCACCGCGCGTACCGCGCGCACGAGCGCCTCGATCCAGCCCGCCAGCGCGTCCGCGGACGACACCACCCGCGCGCTGCGCCGGTCGAGCGCGAGCACCACGTCCGCGTCCGCGTCCAGCGCCAGCGTGAAGCCCGCCGAGGGGCCGCCGAGGTCCCCCAGCCGCAGCAGCGCCAGCGCCTTCGCCCCCGCGTCCGGTGCGTCAGTCCCGCCGAAGCCCCCCACCGGCGCCCACAGCAACACCGTGTCCGACTGGTCCATGTACTGGATGTTGACGATGATCTCGTCGTCCACCGTCAGGCACGCCGCGTCCCGGACCAGCGACACGTCCAGGCCGGTCGCCCCGGAGAACTCCTCCAGGACATCCTCGAACTGCTCGCGGAGATCAGGCATAGAGCGCGCTCCTTTCCCGCCAGTCGTCGATCGTCAGCGCGAAATCCGCCAGGCACGCCTCCAGCGACTCCGCGTCCGCCAGCTCCGCCGCCTCGCGGCGTTCCGTCAGCCACAGCGCGTTGTCGGAGCCGAGCGACAGCGTCGCCCCGCGCGTCCCGCCCCAGAAGTAATTCCCCTGCACCGCCGCGACCGCGAAGGCCCCCGCCCGGCGCACCCCGCCCAGATCCAGCACCTTGGCCCTCACGCACACGTCGCCGGCGGGGTCCCCCGGCGCGCGGAAGAACTCCGCGCGGAACGCGCCCGCGTCGAGGGTGAAACACTGGTCCCCTGCGGACGAACAGGCGTCCGGCCACCTCCCGGCGGCGAGTCGTTGGATGTCTTCGAAAGCGGCTTGCATGTCGTATCTCCGTTGCTTGCTGGATGCCCGATGGTAGCATCTCCGTCTCGCCCTGCATACCCCCGGCGGCGGGAAAAGTTACAGCGCTTGCCGAGAAAACCGGCCCCGCCGCCGCGGCGCGGGAACGAAGCGCACGGATTCCGCCGACCGGAAATTTTTTTCCAATCATTGGAAAACGGCCTGAAATTTTTTCCAATCATTGGAAAAAACGGCGCAGATTTTCCAACCATTGGAAAAATATTTTCCAATCATTGGAAAAACGGGCCCGGTTTTTCCAACCATTGGAAAAAAGTTTTCCAATCATTGGAAAACCGGCGGCGGGGCAGGGGGGGCATCGGCGGGGTGGAGGGCGGCGTGCAGGAGGAGGGCGGTTTCGCGGGAGAGGCCGGGAGCGGATTCCAGATCTTCGAGGGAGGCGGCCTTCATGCGGGAGAGGGAGCCGAAGTGGGCCAGCAGCTGCGCCTTGCGCTTGGCGCCGATGCCGGGGACGTCGTCGAGGACCGATTCGCGGATGAGGCGGGCTCGCAGCTTGCGGTGGTAGGTGAGGGCGAAGCGGTGGGATTCGTCGCGCAGCCGCTGGATGACGTGCAGGGCCGGGGAGTTGGCCGAGAAGCGGAGGGGCGGCTGTTCGGCGGAGGGGTCGTGGTAGAGTTCTTCGTACTGCTTGGCGATGCCGGTCAGGCGGGGACGGTCGCGCAGGCCCAGGGCGTCGAGTTCGGCGCGGGCGGCGCGCAGCTGCGTGAGGCCGCCGTCCACCATCACGAGATCGGGAAGGGGCTCGTTCTCGGAGAGGGCGCGGGCGAAGCGGCGGCGGATGACTTCGGCCATCGAGGCGGGGTCGTTGGAGCCTTCGACGGTCTTGATGCGGTACATGCGGTAGTGGGCGGGCGTGGGGACGCCGTCGATGGAGACCACCTGCGAGGCGACGGAGAGGGTGCCGGAGATGTTGGAGATGTCGTAGCATTCCATGCGGTGCGGCGGGGAGGGGAGGCCGAGGCGGCGCTGGAGTTCGGCGAGCCCGGCGTCGGCTTCGGCGCGCTGGATGGGCGGCGTCTTGCGGACGACGGCGCGCTCGCGGAGGCCGCGGACGAGCAGGAGGTACCAGTCGCGCAGGGCGGCCGCCTTCTCGAAGCGCATCTCGGCGGCGGCTTCTTCCATCCGCTTCTTGAGGGTTTCGAGGTGGCCCGGGCGGTCGCCGTCCAGGAAGGCGCAGGCTTCCAGGACGCGCGCGCGGTAGGCGTCGGGGTCCGTCTTGCCGATGCAGGGGGCGGAGCAGAAGCGGACGACGTCGTCGATGCAGTGCTTGTGGTCGTCGGGACCGGGGCGCGCGGCGGCGCAATGGCGGATGCCGAATTCGCGCTCGACGAATTCGAGGGACGCCCACGCGCTGGCGGAGGAGGCGAAGGGGCCCCAGTAGCGGGCGCCGTCGTCCTTGCGCAGGCGGACGGCCTCGAAGCGCGGGCAGGGGTCGTCGGGGCGGACCTTGAGAAGCAGGAAGCGCTTGTCGTCCTTGAGTTCGATGTTGTAGCGGGGGCGGTAGTCCTTGATCAGGCGCGACTCGGTGAGGGTCGCCTCGGCCTCGGAGCGCAGGACGATGAAGTCGAGGTCGTCGATGGACCGGATGAGGCCGCGGAGCTTGGGGTCGGCCTTGGCGAAGGTGGCCGGGCGGAAGTAGGAGGAGACGCGGTTGCGGAGGGAGGCGGCCTTGCCGACGTAGATGATGCGGCCGAGGCTGTTGCGCATGAGGTACACGCCGGGCTTGGAGGGGAGGGCCGCCAGCTTGTCGCGGACTTTCTGCGAGAAGGTGATGGTGTGGTGCGCCATGCCGGGGAGTGTACACCGGGAGGGCAGGGGGCGGAAGGGCGGAATTTCATGAGGAGAAACGCTTGTGGAAACGGCGGATTGGCGGGCGGTTTTCCTTGATATTCCGCAAGCCGGCGGCGGGGAAGGTCGGCGGACTTTCCGGCCTTGCCGCGGGGGGCGGGGGCGGGATAGAATGGGGACATGAACACGAAGAAGATCCAAGTCCTGCCCTCCATCCTCTCCGCCCGCATGGGGCATCTGGCCGCCGACTGCCGGCGCGCGCTGGAGGCGGGCGCGGACGGACTGCATTTCGACGTCATGGACGGGCACTTCGTCGCGAACCTGACCCTCGGTCCGGACGTCCTGCGGGCGTTGCGCGAAGAACTGCCCGATGCCTATCTGCACGTCCACCTGATGGTGGACCGTCCCGATTTCTACGCGCCGCGCTTCATCGAAGCGGGGGCCGACGCCGTGCTGGTGCACATCGAGTCGCCGTGCGACGTGCCGGGGACGCTGCGGGCCATCCGCGCCGCGGGAAAGAAGGCGGGTGCGGTCATCTGCCCCGAGACGCCCGTCGGGGCGCTGGCGGACGTGGCGGACGCGGGGCTCCTGGACGAGGTGCTCGTCATGACGGTCCATCCGGGCTTCGGCGGGCAGAAGTTCCTGGAGTCGGGGCTGCCGAAGTTCCGCGAACTGCGGCGCCGCTGGCCCGCCCTGGACCTGTCGGTGGACGGCGGCATCAACACGGAAACGGGGGCGCTCTGCGCGGCGGCCGGGGCGAACATCCTCGGCGCCGGCTCCTTCCTCTACAAGGCCCCCGACATGGCCGCCGCCATTGCCGGCATGCGCCGCGCCGCGGAGGCCGCAGCTGGCACGGAACGCTGAGGGGAAAAACCGCGGTGCAACTCGGCTCCCCCCGGCGGCGGGCGGTCCCGCGGTCACGGTTTCTCAAAGATTCGTGCCCGCCCGGGGAAAGGGTGGGGGAGCGGGGTGGGCGGCCGACGGCTTTCCCAAGGGGGACGGGGATTGATTTCCGGGGGGAAATGCGTATGGTACGGGGATGGCCGCCGGAACGGGCGGCAGAAGGAGAACCGCGATGCCCAACATTATGAAGATGATGAAACAGGTCACCAGCATGCAGAAGAAGATGCAGAGCGTGCAGGAAGACCTGAAGACGACCGCCGTGGAATTCGGCAGCGGCGGCGGCGCGGTCACGGTACGCGGCCACGCGGACGGGCAGGTGACCGAAATCGAGATTTCCCCGGACGTCGTCAAGGCGGACGACGTCGGCATGCTCGAAGATCTGGTCCTGGCCGCCATCCAGGGCTTCCAGTCCAAGGCCGGCGAGGTCGCCAACACCGCGATGGGCGCGGTGACGGCCGGGCTCCAGCTGCCGCCGGGATTCGGATTCTGACGCGCGCGGCGGGTACGATGGAACCCGCTCGGCGACACGTCCGCGGATCCCCCACCGGGTTCCGCATCCTGCCGGACGCCCTCCGGTTTCCCTTGCTTTGTCTTCCGCTGGGGGCGCTCGTGGCGTTCGTGGCTGCATGCGGACGTCCGTGCGGCGAGAAGGACGGGCTGGCCTACGCAACGGACTGGCGCGGGGCGGAAGTCACGGCATGGGGGCCCATTGCCGTCCCCGAAACCGCCCCGGACGCCGCTTCGCCGGAGACCGCGTCCGGCGGGGTGGGGGAGTCCGCCACGGAAGAGGAAACGCCGTCCGTGCCGGAAGAGGATCCGGGGCACGTCCGGATTCCGTCCGTGTTGGGTGGCCGCCGCGTGCGATCGGTGGGAGCGAATGCATTCTGGGGCCGGACGGAATTGCTGTCGGTGAAATTCCCTCGCCACGTGCGGGAAATCGGGGACAGGGCGTTCGCGGGCTGCACCCGGCTGGGCTGGGCGGAATGGCCTTCGCATCTGCGCCGCATCGGGGCCGACGCGTTCTACAACTGCATCCGCCTGGAAGCCGCGGAGCTTCCCGACCGGCTGGAAGAAATCGGCGCGCGCGCGTTCTACGGCTGCATCCGGATGGTGCGCCTGGCGTTGCCGGACGGTCTGCGGTCGATCGGATCCCACGCGTTTTCGGGATG
>CACXEY010000247.1 GCA_902766695.1 uncultured bacterium | reverse complement strand
GCTGTTTTTTGTGGGACATGAGGCGGGTGATTTCGGCGGGGGAGAGGGGGCCGCGGAGGTAGGACATGCACCAGCGGGATTCGAAGAGGACGGGGGCGTCGTCGTGGGCGTTGCGCATCATGAAGACGCGCTGTTTGAGGTTCGCCATGAGGCGGTCGAGGGTGGCGCGGTCGAGGCCTTCGCCAGCGACGGCCGAGGTCAGGCCTTCGATGACGCGCATTTTGTCGCGCTCGGTCTGGAGGCGCCCGATGAACCAGGTGCCGGTGTTGGTCAGGCCGCGGTAGTCGAGGTCGACGGGGTTCTGGGTCGCCAGGACGATGCCCAGGCCGTAGGCGCGCGCCTGCTTGAGGAGGGTCAGCATGGGGGCCTTGGAGGGCGGGTTGGCGTTGGGGGGGAAGTAGCCGAAGATTTCGTCCATGTAGAGGATGGCCCGCAGGGAGGAGGTGCCGGATTGGCGGCGCGCCCAGGCGAGGACTTCGTTGAGCAGGACGGTCACGAAGAACATGCGCTCGGCGTCCTGGAGGTGGGAGATGGAGAGGATGGTGACGCGGGGGCGGCCGTCGGGGGTGCGGAGGAGGCGGGCGATGTCCAGGGGTTCGCCTTCGGTCCACGCGGCGAAGGAGGGGGACGCCATGAGGTTGTTCAGGCGCATGGCCAGGGCGAAGCGGTCCTTGGCCGGGAAGAAGGATTCGAGGGGCAGGACGCCGATGCGGTCGAGTCCGGGTTCCTGGATGGCCTGGATGAGGCGGGCGAGGTCGATGGAGCGGCCGGCGCGCCAGTCGCGGTCGACGATGGCGGAAAGGAGGATGTGTTCGCGGGACTGGACGGGGTCGGCGTCGATGCCGGCCAGGGCGAGTACGCCGGAGACGGCCGCGGAGACGCGGTCGCGCATGGCGGCGGGGTCGTCGGCGAAGCCGGGCGGCGGGGCGTCGAGGGATGAGAGGAGGGAGAGGGGCAGGCCGGTCTTGGCGCCGGGGGTGTAGATGCTGAAGTCGGCGGCGGCGCGCAGGCGCGCGATGCGGTCGCCGTCTTCGCCCCACGCAGCCAGGCCCTTGCGCCAGGTGGAGGCGGTCTTTTCGGCGCCCTGTTCGGGGGTGAGGCCCTTGCGGGCGAGTTCGTCGGCGTCGAGCCAGGGGCGGAAGTCGTCGGGGTCGAGGTCGGGGAAGGTCAGGAGGAGGTTGCTGAGGTCGCCCTTGGGGTCGATGAGGATGACGGGCACGCCGTCGAGGGCCGCTTCTTCGACGAGGGTGATGCCCAGGCCGGTCTTGCCGGAACCGGTCATGCCGACGCATACGGCGTGGGTGGTCAGGTCTTTGGCGGGGTAGACGAGGGGGGCGTCGGTGGTGGTTTGGCCGGTGGGGTCGCGGAGGCGGCCGAGGTAGAAGGCGCCGGGGAGTTCGAAGTCGGTGGGGGTGGTCATGGGGGGCTCCTGGGGGAGGGTGGGGGTGGACGGGACAGCCGGGACGGACGGGACAGCCGGGACGATGGAAAAAGCGCCGCGCGGGGGGCGCGGCGCGCGGGGGTCAGCCTTTCTTGGCGGCGGCTTCGCGGCGGTCGAGGACGCGGCGGAGGGCGTCCCAGATTTTTTCGTAGCCGGTGCAGCGGCAGAGGTTGCCGTCCATGTATTCTTTGACGAGTTCGTCGGGGTAGGTGGATTCGGCTTCCATGAGGGCGGTGGCGCTCATGACCATGCCCGGGATGCAGTAGCCGCACTGGACGGCGCCGCCGTCGATGAGTTCCTGCTGGAATTCGGAGGGTTTGTCGAGCGTGCCGGCGCCTTCGATGGTGCGGATGTCGCGGCCCTCGGCCTGCATGGAGTAGAGGAGGCAGGCGTAGATTGCGCGGCCGTCCATGATGACGGTGCAAGCGCCGCAGGTGCCCTGGCCGCAGCCGAATTTGGTCCCGCGGTAGCCGTTGCGGCGGAGGAGGTCGAGGAGTTTTTCGTCGGGGCGCGTCGCGAAGGTGCGCGTCTCGCCGTTGAGGGTGAAGGTGACGGCGGGTTGGGGTGCGGTCTGGTTCATCATTCGGCCCTTTCGAGTGCGTGGCGGGCGGCGTCGGCCAGCGCGTCGGCGATGGAAACTTCCGCCAGGTGCTTGGAGTATTCGGCGGTCATGCCTTCCTTGCCGCGCCAGGGGGCGTCGGCCTTGGAGGCGGCTTCGAGGAAGAGCGCTTCGTTGGGTTCCTTGCCGAGGAGCGCGTCCTCGACTTCGGGCAGGCGCCGCGGGAAGGGGATCGCGCTGCCTGCCGCGACGCGCGCCGCGCGGATGGCGCCGCTCGCCGGGTCGAGCTTGAGGACGGCCGCGACGGTCACCATGCTGAAGGCGGCCGCGGTGCGGACGACCTTGACCGAGCCGTAGCCTTCGTGGGCGAGGAGGGCCGGGACGCGGACGGAGGTCAGGATCTTGCCGCCGAGGAAGCGGCGGGCGGGCTGCTCGGCGAAGTATTCGTCGGCGGAGGGGGTTTCTTCGGGGGCTTCGGGGCCGGCGTAGATGCGCATGGACGCGTCCATCGCGAGGAGGGCGACCGGCATGTCGGCCCAGGGGAAAACGCGGGCGATGTTGCCGCCGATGGTCGAGACGTTGCGGATCTGGTGGGTCGCGATGCGGCGGCAGATTTCGTGCATGGCCCAGCGGGGGGCGCGGTAGCGCTGGATGTCGGCGAGGGGGGTGGTCGCGCCGATGACGTAGCCGCCGTCCTCCGCGCGGATGCCGGAAAGGCCGAGGCGGGTGATGTCCACCGCCGTGACGGGGGTGTGGTCCTGCATGAAATGGAGGGCGGTGCCGCCGGCGAGGATCATGCCGCGGGGGCCGAGGTCGCGCAGCTGGCCGTAGGCCGCGGGCAGCGAGGCGGGCCGCAGGAATTCACATAGCTTCATGGATGACGCTCCTTGTGGATGGATGTTGCATGCACAAGAGACACTATGGCCGATTCGGGGCCGCGCGGAAAGCCAAAAATCGGGGGCGGACGGGACGAATGCGGCGGGGCTTGATTCGCGCCCCCGCCCGCGCTACTCTGCCGCGCCATGAAAACCAGCCGCGCAACGATGCTCGAACGAAACACCCGCGAAACGCAGATCCGGGTGGAACTGGACGTGGACGGGACCGGGCAATACACCATCGAGACCGGGGTCCCGTTCCTGAACCACATGCTGGAGCTGTTCGCGAAGCATTCGCTCTTCGACCTCAACCTCAAGGCGACCGGCGACCTCGACGTGGACGACCACCACACGGTCGAGGACGTCGGCCTCGCGCTCGGCGACGCCCTGAACGCGGCCCTCGGCGACCGCAAGGGCATCGAGCGCTACGGCTTCGCCCTCCTCCCCATGGACGAGACGCTCGCGCGCGTGGCCCTCGACCTCGGCGGCCGCCCGTACCTCGTCCTCGAAATGGCGACCCGCCGCAAGTTCATCCGCACGTTCGACCTCGGCCTGCTGGAAGAATTCATGCGGGCGTTCTCGACGCAGGCGCGCATGAACCTGCACATCGCGCAGCTTTACGGCAAGGACCCGCACCACGCCTGGGAATCGGTGTTCAAGGGCCTCGCCCGCGCCCTGCGCATGGCGGTGCGGACCAACCCGCGCGAGCCGGGGATTCCGTCGAGCAAGGGGGTGCTGTGATGCGGGTGGGCGTCGTCGACTACGGCCTGGGGAACCTCGGCAGCGTCGCGAACGCGCTGGAACACCTCGGGGCCGACCACCGCATCTTCCGCGACCCGGCGGAGATGGACGCCTTCGGTGCGCTGATCCTTCCCGGCGTCGGCGCGTTCGGCGACTGCATGGCGAACCTGGAACGCTACGGCCTGGCCGCGCCGCTCGCCGCCTGGATGGCGGCGGACCGCCCCCTGCTGGGCATCTGCCTGGGCCTGCAGGTGTTGGCGGAGAGCAGCGACGAAGCCCCCGGCGCGCGCGGCTTCGGCGTGGTGCCGGCGCACGTCGCGCGGCTGGCGGCGTCGCCGGGGTGCAAGGTCCCGCAGATGGGCTGGAACCAGGTCCGCCGCGCGCCCGGCGCCGAAGACTGCCCCCTGCTGCGGGGCATCCCCGACGGCTCCTGGTTCTACTTCGTCCACTCCTACTGCCTGCCCTCCGCGCCCGGCTGGGCGGCGGGCCTGACCGCCTACGGCGGCGAATACGTCTCGATGGTCCGCCGCGGGCGCGTGGCGGCCGTGCAGTTCCATCCCGAGAAGAGCCAGCGGGCCGGACTGCAGCTGCTGAAAAACTTCCTGGACTGGAGCGAGGAGGCCCCATGAACGAATTCGAAATCCTGCCCGCCATCGACCTCAAGGACGGCCACTGCGTGCGCCTGCGCCAGGGGCGCGCCGAGGACGCGACCGACTACGGCGCCGACCCCGTCGCCCGCGCCCTCGAATGGGTGCGGCAGGGCGGCCGCTGGCTGCACGTCGTGGACCTGACCGGGGCCTTCGAAGGCCACCCCGCGCACACCGGAGTCATCGGCCGCATCGCCGCCGCCGTCGCGCCCATCCCCGTCGAATGCGGCGGCGGCCTGCGCACCGACGCCGACCTCGAAGCCGTGCTGGCGGCCGGCGTCCGCCGCGCCATCCTCGGCACCCGTGCCCTGGCCGAACCCGACCGCCTGGCGGCGCTGGCCGCGCGCCACGGCGACCGCCTGGCGGTGGGCATCGACGCCCGCGGCGGCTACGTGCAGGTCAAGGGCTGGACCGAGACCTCCGCCACGCGCGCTTCCGACCTGGCCCGCCGCGCCGCCGAAGCCGGCGTGCGCACCATCATCTACACCGACACCGCGACCGACGGCATGCTCCGCGGCCCGAACCCGGCGGCCACGGCGGAAGTCTGCGACGCGGTCGCGGGCACCCCCTGCCGGATCGTCGCCTCGGGCGGCGTCTCCTCGGCGGACGACATCCGCACCCTCCGCGCCCTGGGCCGCGCGAACCTGGCGGGCGCCATCGTCGGCAAAGCCCTCTACGACGGCCACGCCACCCTCGCCGACCTCCTCGCCGCCGCGCGGGAGTGATACGGAATGATGCCGATGGTGGGGAGCGGCCTTTCTGCCGGACCGCGTTTGCCTGTGCCGGCCATCAGCCCGATGCGGAGTTGTCGGAGGACGGTGGCCGGTATCGCTCAGAGGAGGGGGGCGAGGAGGCCGCAGGCGTTCTCCAGGTAGTGGTCGAGGACGGGGCGGCGGGAGAAGGTCGCCAGGTCGACGGGGGTGCTGCGGTGGAGGTCGTCGAGCATCATCAGTTCGAGGCGCGTCGCGAAGGACGGGTCGTGGATCGCGATGCAGGTTTCGTAGTTGGAGTGCAGGCTCCGGTAGTCCCAGTTGGCCGAGCCGACCACCGCCATCCGGTCGTCGATCGCCAGCGCCTTGGCGTGGATGAAGGGCGGTTCGCGTTCGTGGATGCGCACGCCGGATTCGAGGAGGTCTTCGTACAGGGCCCGGGAGGCCCACGTGGTGTAGACGTGGTTGCTCCGGCGCGGCAGGACGATGTCGGTGCGGACGCCGCGCAGGGCCGCCAGGCGGAGGGCGCGAAGGAGGTCGTCGGTCGGCAGGAAGTAGGGGGTGATCAGGAAGATGCGCTCGCGGGCGGCGTTCACGGCGCCGAAGAACAGGTCGGCCGCCAGGCGCTTGGCCGAGGACGGCCCCGACGGCACGACGCGGGCGAACGCCGGGCCCGCGGGCGGCAGCTGCCGGAAGTGGTCGGGGGTCAGGAGCGCCGACGGGTCTTCGTCCGTCATGACGTGCCAGTCGCGCAGGAAGGCGTACTGGAGTTCCTGGACAATCGGGCCCCGGAAGCGGAAGTGGTAGTCCTGGATGGCCGGGGCGCCGGGCGCGCTACGGGAACAGGCGTTGAGGTTGATGCCGCCCGCGAAGGCGGTTTCGCCGTCGACCACCAGGGTCTTGCGGTGGTTGCGCAGGTTGAAGTGGAGCTGGCGGCGGAAGAGGTTGGATTGGGTCCAGCCGGCCAGGGCGAGGTTGGGGACGGAGCGGTAGCGGTCGAAGAGGCCGCCCCACAGGGCGTGCGCGGAGCCGAAGCGGTCGTAGAGGACGCGGCAGCGGACGCCGGCGCGGGCGCGGTCGGCCACGGCGTCGAGGAATTCGCGCCCGACGGGGTCGTTGCCGATGATGAATGACTGGAGGTGGATGTGGCGGCGCGCGGAGCGGATGGCGTCGAGCATCGGCGGGAAGGCTTCGTCGCCGGTCAGCAGGGGAGTGGCTTCGTTGCCCGCCAGGAGCGGGAAGGATTCGGAGAGCGCCGCGAGGGGGCGGTCGAGCTCGCGGGTGCGCTCGTCGTCCGGCGGCGGGGCGGCGCCGAGGGAGCGCCAGTAGGCGTAGGGGAGGACTTCGGCGGGGGCGTCGCGGCGCAGGCCGTCCAGGCGGTCGCGGCGGCCTTGGGTGCGGCGCCAGCGCTCGCGCGGGACGCGGTCGACGCCGAACATCGCGTAGAGGATGGCGCCCACGAGCGGCAGGGACCACGTCAGGCCCAGCCAGAGAAGGGTCGAGTCGGTGCGCCGCCGGTGCCGGAAGAGGTGCAGCGCGACCGCCAGGAAGAGGGAGCCGTGGACGACCGCCACGCCGAACGCGGACCAGCCGATCCAGTGCCAGTGGGGGAGGGACCAGGTCATGGGGCGGCGAGGTGGGAGTGGATGGTGGCGGCGAGGAGGCGGGGGTTCTGTGCGCGGCGGGAGAGGACGTAGTACGCGCAGAGCACCACGGGAAGGAATATCAGGAATTCGGGGCTGGTGAAATGCATGGGATGTGTCCGGGGAGTGTTGTAGCGGGGACGGAATGGGATTTCAAGCCGGGAGGACGCCGCGGGAGCGGGTGGACGGCGGCGCATGGGGTGGGGTATGGTGGGGGCATGAAGCCGATGGTACATCTCTGGAAACGGGTGGGGCGGTGGGCGGTGCGGGGGCTGGCCGCGGTGGGCGGCGTGGCCGTGTTGGGGGCGGCCTTGCAGTTCGGCGGGATTCCCTGGAAGGTGCATTTGTTCCTGGCTTCGGACGGCGGGGGGCGGGAAAGCGGCGCGGACGGGTGGACGCCGACGCACATCCTCGTACTCGGCGGGAGCGGGATTCCGGGCGAGTCGGGGCTGATGCGGCTGTGGTATGCGGCCGAGGCAGCGAAGGCGCACCCGGAGGCGCCCGTATGGCTGGCGCTGCCGTGCGCGGAGGGCGACCGCAACGATCCGGCGGCCGCCGCCTACGCGGAGGAGTTGCGGATGCGGGGCGTCGATCCCGGACGCTGCGAGCCGCGCGCCTGCGGGGAAAACACGCACGCGCAGGCGGCCGGGCTTGTCCGGGCCCTGGAAGGGGCGGGGTCGTCGCGGGTCCTGCTGGTGACGTCCCCGGAGCATGTCCGGCGCGCCTGCCTGGCCGTGCGGCGCGCGGCCCGGGAGGCCGGGGCGGATATCGAGGTGCGCGGGCTGGCGGCGGAAAACCTGTCGCTGGAGGACCATGGGCCGGAGCCGGATGGGGCGGCCCCCGCGGAGTGCGCGGAGGGCGGAGCGGACGCACCGGGGAGCGGGACTTCGGCGCCGGAGGCTTTGCGGTACGAATTCTGGAACCACGCGCGCTACAGCTTGGATGCCTGCCGGGAGGGCGTGGCCTTGGGATATTACTGGGTCAAGGGGTGGATTTAGCCCGACTTTCCATATTCGAGGGTAAAACCACGATTTTCCTAAGATTCTGCTCGTAGGTCTTCACTACACGCCTGTGTGCATGCGGGGAGACAGGGAGGGCGAGACTTTCGGGGGGGGGCTGGGCGGGAAGGGTCAGGTCGAGCTGGGCGAGCAGACGCAACCTCACCGACAGCGACCCGAAGACCCTCTGGAAGAAATACATGATCCAGGGCGAAATCGAATATGCCTTCCGCGAACTCAAGAACGACCTCGGCCTGCGCCCCGTCTACCACCGGCTCGACGAGCGCATCGAAGCGCACATCTTCGCGGCGTTCATGGCGCTGTGCCTGCTGGCGACGTTGC
>CACXEY010000246.1 GCA_902766695.1 uncultured bacterium | reverse complement strand
GACGATGGAGTTGGATACGAGGATGCCCGCGGAGAGGCCCATCGCGAGGAGGGTGGCGAGGTTGAGGGTGAGGCCGCAGAGCTGCATGAACCAGAGGGAGACGAGGATGGTGACGGGCATGGTGACGGCGACGACGAAGGTGCTGCGCAGGTTCAGCAGGAAGGCGAAGAGGATGAGGGCACAGAGGGCGACGGAGGAGGCGATGTCGGAGAGGGTGTTGTCGACGTTTGCCTGGACGATTTCGGCGTCGTCCTGGAGCCAGCGGAGGGTGGCGCCGGGGGGGAGTTCGCGGCGGATTTCTTCGACGCGGCGCTTGACTTCGCGGACGGTCTCGACGGTGTTGCCGTCGGATTTCTTGACGACCTTGATGGCGACGCCGGGGACGCCGTCGAGGTAGGCGCGCTGGCGGGGTTCTTCGGTGGCGAGGCGGACGGTGCCGAGGTCGCGGAGGTAGCGGCGGGCGCCGTCGGCGCCGGCGACCTGCAGGGAGGCGATTTCGTCGACGGTGCGGCATTCGGCGTCGAACCGGACGGCCAGCTCGTTGCCGCTTTCGCGGACGCGCCCGGCGGGCACGGAGAGGATGCCGGAGCCGAGGGTGCGGGCGACGGCGGCGGCGTTGAGGCCGGCCGCGGCCAGGGCGTCGCGGTCGAGTTCGACCCAGACTTCGCGCTCTTCGCCGCCGATGACCTTGACTTCGGCGACGCCGCGCACGGAGGCGAGGCGGTCGTGGATGCGGTTGACGGCTTCCCAGTAGAGGTCGTCGGGGGCGAGGCCGCCGGAGAGGAACATGGTGGCGATGGAGGCGGCGTTGAGGTCGAGTTTGGCGATGGAGGGGCGCTCGCAGCCGGAGGGGAGGTCGCCGACGATGGCGTCGATCTTTTCGCGGACGTCCTGGGAGGCGACGTCGACGTCGGTGCCGAGGGCGAATTCGATGAGGGTGTTGCCGGCGTTCTCGATGCAGGTGGAGTAGGTGTGCTTGAGGCCTTCGACGCCGGATACGGCGTCTTCGATGCGGCGGGCGACGTCCTTCTCGATGTCCTCGGGGGAGGCGCCGGGCCAGACGGTCGTGACGGTGACGTACGGGATGTCGACGGAGGGGAGGTTTTCGAGGGAGAGTTTTCGCCAGGAGTTGAGGCCCAGCAGCACGAGCGCGATCAGGAGCGCGCTCATGGCGATGGGACGGCGGGTGGCGGCGGTGGTCAGGAACATGGGAGGCAGCCTTTCGGAGTGAAAAGTGACAAGTGAAAAGTGAAAAGATGCGGTGGGTCGTCAGGGAGTTGCGGGGGATTCGGCGGCGATCTTGCGGCCGTCGTAGAGTTGGGTCTGGCCTTGGACGATGACGGGATCGCCGGGGGCGAGGCCGGAGAGGATTTCGGCGCGTCCGGCGTCGCGGAGGCCGAGTTCGACGGGGGTCTCCCTGGCGGTGCCGTCGGGCTGCGCCAGGAAGACCACGGTGCCAGCGGCGCGGGAGAGGACGGCTTCCTGCGGCACGGAGAGGCCTTCGCGGTGCTCGAAGACGACGCGGATGTCGGCCATCGCGCCGGGCACGGCGGAGGGGGAGCCGGGCAGGAGGGCCTTGATCTGGAATACGCGCAGGCGTGGATCGATGGCCGGGGATTTGGCGGAGACGACGGCTTCTACGGGGTCGGCGGCGCCGTTGGGGCGGATCTCGACGCGGGTTTCGCCGGGGACGACTTCGGCGTAGTGGCGCGCGGGGAGGTAGGCGAGGGCCTTGAGGGCGTCGGTGCCCTTGACGAGGACGACGGGGGTGCCGGGGGCGACCATTTCGCCGGGTTCCTTGAGGCGGGCGTCGACGGTGCCGGTCACGGGGGCGAACACGGTGGCGTCGGAGAGCTGGCGCTCGGCGATGGCCAGCTGGGCCTCGGCCTGCGTCACCTGCTGGCGGGAGAGGTCGAGGGAGGCCTTGGCGACGGCGACTTCGGCGGCGGCGGTGTCGTGCTGGGTGGAGGCTTGCTCGAGTTCGTTGTCGGTGGCGTGGTCGGCCGCCTTGAGGCGGGCGAAGCGGGCGGCGTCGAGGGCGGCCTTGCGGGCGACGGCTTCGGCCTTCGCCACGCGGGCCTCGGCGACGGCCACCTGCGCGCGGGCCGTTGCGGCGGCTTCGCGGGCGATGGCGACCTGGTTGGACACGGTGAGGGGGTCGACGGCGAAGAGCTTGGTTTGGCCGGCTTCGACGCGGTCGCCGAGGTCGACGCAGACGTCGGAGAGCGGCCCCGGTATGCGCGCGGATACGGTCGCGGAGTCGACGGCCTCGAGGGTGCCCTGCACGGTCAGGGCGCGCTCGAAGGGCGCGGTGGCCGCGGCCTCGGCGACGACGGGAAGCGGCGTGTCGGCCAGGGATGCCGACTCGACAGCGGCCTGCCGGGTGCAGGAGACGAGGAGGAGGGAGGAAAGGAGGAGGACGGTCTTTTTCATGGGGCTTGGATTCCTGGGAATAGATCTACATTGAAAAAATCGAAAACCGCTTCGCGGACAAGAACGGGCTTGGAGAGGGAAAATCATGGATAGGGGCGGTTGGGGTAGGCACGGATGTCGGCGCGGGGGTAGGTGCCGAAGTTGACGAGGAAGCCGAGCTGGAATGAGGTGGCTTTGAGGTAGTTGATGAGCTGGGCGGCGTGTTCGGGGAGAAGGTGCTTGACGGCTTTCAGTTCGACGATGATTTTGCCGAAACAGACCAAATCCGGAACGTAGATCTTTTTGAGGAGGCGGCCTTTGTAGCGGATTTGGAGGCGGGGTTGGGCTTCGAAGGGAATCTTGCGGTCGGCCAGTTCGGTTTCAAGGGCTTCCTGGTACACTTCTTCGGCGAAGCCGCTGCCCAACTGGGAGTAGACCTCGAACACCGCGCCGCGGATCGCATACCCTTCCTCTTTGTAAATCATGTCCTTGCCCTCCCTCTTTTGCCCGTCAAGCATGTTCTTGTCCGCGAAGCGGTTTTCGATTTTTTCAATGTAGTTTTCGGGATTCATGGTCCGACGGGTTCCGCGGCGGCCGTTTCTTCTTCCGCTTCTTCCGCGGGGGAGAGGGCGGGGAGTTCGTGGCGGGGTTGGCGGAGGGAGGGGTCGAGGGCCTGGTTGAGGAGGAGGGCGAGGCGGACGCCGCCCTTCTTGAGCTGGTCGCGGACGATGGGCAGGTGCGAGTCGATGTAGTTGTCCAGCGTCAGGTCCATCCCCGGGCGCGACCAGGTGAAGGGGACTTTCGCGCCGTCGGTCCAGCGGTAGGCCTGCTTGCGGGCGATCCAGTAGCTGTCCACCGCCCAGCGCAGCACGTCGCCGCCGCGCGTCCAGGCGGCCTCCTCCTCCGGCGTGATCTCCCGCGACAGGATGCGCGCCATCCCCAGCACCGTGTGCTTGCCGATCAGTTCGTAGACGAGGCTCTCGTCCCAGACGCTGTGGAGGCTCGGCGGACCCCAGTCCTGGGGCGTCGTCTCGTCGAAGGCGTAGTTGCGGCCGGCGAACGAGTTGACGGGCAACATGTTGCCGCCCATGTCGCCGTAGCGGTAGGCACAGTGCAGCGGCTGGTGCATGTCGCCGACGAGGTGGACGAGGAAGCGCAGGGCGTCGAGCCGCGCCTCGCCTTCGAGCTTGCCGGGCTCGGCGAGGTCGTCGCGCCAGCGGTAGATCTGGCTGACGACGTCGTCGCCGCTGTCGGAGACCGTCAGCGAGAACGATTCGTCGTACCACTGCTGGACGTCGAAGTCGATGTAGTGCCAGCGGCCCTGGCGCGGATAGAGCTCCTCGTAGGCCTTGTTGCCGCGGATGATGTCGGGCCAGGACGCGATTTCGTAGTCGCCGATTTCGTAGTCGTCGCCGAGGATGCGGCGGAGCTCCGCCTTGGCCGCCGGCGTCAGGCGCGGCACCGCCAGGCGCGCGATGATGGAGTGGCCCTCCGGGCCCCACGCGAGGGCGGGGCGCGGCGCGGTGGCGGCCAGCGCCAGCAGGGCGGCCGCGAGGATGGTGGACGTGCGTTTCATTCTGCTTCTCCTTCCGGTTCCGGTTCGGTTTGCTCCGCGTCCCCCGGCGCGCGCACGATGCCCATCGCGAGTTCGAGGGCCGCGACGGCCACCGTCTCCTGGTAGCGCGAGCGGATCAGCGCCACCTGCGCGAAATCGGCCTCGGCGCGCGCGTCGAGCGCGTCCGAGACGGGCAGCAGCCCCTCGGCGGCGCGGTCGGCGCGGTCGGCGGCCTTGGCGGCGGCCACGTCGGCGGCCATCCGGCGCACGGCCACCGCCTCGTGCGCGTCCCGTACCTGCGCCTCCGCCGCCAGCACCCCGACGATCACCGACAGGAACGCTTCCTCCCGCTCCGTCTCCGTGCGCCGCAGACCCGTCTTCGCCGCGCGGTAGGCCGCCGAGTTCGCGAAGCCGCTGAACAGCGTCCACGCCCCCTGGAACCCCGTGCTCCAGCCCACCGCGTCCGCCACCAGCCCCTCGCCGCCCCAGGCGTGCGTCGCGCGCACCGACAGCGTCGGCAGGAACGCGCAGAACGCCCGCCGCACCTGGTGCTCGTTCATCACCACCAGACGGTCCGCGATCGCCAGCCGCGGATGCGTCTCCAGCGCCCGCAGCACCAATTCCTCCACCGTGCCCTCCGGCATCTGCGGCCCCGCGCAATCACCCGAGAGCTCGATCTCCGCCTCCGGCGGCAGCCCCATCGCCGCCAGCAAATCCGCCTCCAGCACGCGCAGGCGGCGGCGCGCGCTGTCCAGCTCCGTGCGGCGCGCGAGCGCCTGGAGGTCCGCCTGGCCGCGCTCCCAGGCCGCCGCGTAACCTTCCGCGGCGAGGCCGCCGACGCGGTCCGCCAGCTTCGCGGCGGCGTCCGCCTGCGACTCCAGCGCGCGGACCGTGTCGCGCTGCGAAAGCACGTCGCAGTAGGCCGCCGTGGTGCGCAGCACGATGGCCTGGCGCACGTAGTCCGCCGCGATGCCGGCCGCCGCGTGCCCGTGGCGCGCCGCCGCCCAGAGGAACCACGTCGAGGGCGCGAACACCGGCAACCCGACCGTCAGCGTGCCCACCGTGTCCTCCTGCGGACCGAACGCCAGCTGCCCGCCGGACGTCATGCCCAGCAGGTTGTCGTAGTCGCGGTCCGTGTACCCCACGCCCGCCGCCACGCGCGGCAGGAAGGCCGAGAACGCCGCCGTCTGCCCCAACCCCGCCAGCACCCGGTTCAGGTCCGCCTCCCGCACCGCCGCGTTGTTCGTCAGCGCCACCAGCACGCAGTCCTCCAGCGACAGCGCCCGCTCCGGCAACGCCTCCATCCGGTTCCGCAGCGTCTCCCGGAACGCCTCCGTCTGCTCCCTCCGCGCCTCCGCCGGATCGAACGACCGGCACCCGGCCGCCAGCACCAGCGGCAGCAGCGCCGCCACGACAAGACCGCGCCGCGTCATGGCCGCTCCCGGGCGGGAACCGGATACGGGGCGATGCCGGCCCCGCCGACGGCCGGCGGACGGCTCCGGTTCAGGCGGGCGAGCTCGCCCGTGTAGGCTTCGAAAAGCGAGCGGATTTTCGGGAGCAGCTCCGGCTCGACGACGTTCATGGCCGCCTTTTCGACGTCCAGCAGATCGCGCAGCACGGCCTTGGCGAGGCGGGAACCCTTGGCGGTGATGACCATGATTTTCTTCCGCCGGTCGCTGGGATGGGGGGTGCGGCGGGCGAGCCCGTCGCGTTCCAGCGAATCGAGGAGGGAGGTCATGGTCTGGCGCGGCACGCAGCACGCCCCGGCGACCTGCGCGGGCCCGGATTCATCCGGATGCGCATGGATGTGGATGAGCGCGACCGCCTTTTCGAGGGACAAGTCCCAGTGGCGGATCCGCCACGCGTACGCATGGACGATCTGCCGGAGGAACGGCAGCAGGCTGTTGCCGAAGGACGGTTCGGCGGGGACGGGAGAGAAAGGTTTTGTCATCTTGTCCGGGATTGTACGAAATCGGATTATTCTGTCAAGGCGTTCGCCGCGAGGGGAGGGGAGGCGGGGCGGGCGCGGCCGCCGCGTCAGGGTTGCCAGAGATAGAGGAGGCGGGGGGAGAGGCGGGCGGCGGCGCGGGCGGAGAGGCGGTCCACCGGGGAGGCCATTTCGGCGAAGAGGGCGTCGAGGAAGGTCTGCTTCTCCTTGTAGGTGACGATGAAAAGGTCGGCGGCTTCGAGGTCGAGCAGCCCGGCGAGGCGGGCGATGGCGTCTTCGCGGTAGCCCAGGGCGTCGACGAGTCCGTTGGAGAGGGCGTCCGCGGCATCGAAGATGCGGCCGTCGGCGATGGAGGCGCGGAGCTTCTTTTCGGGGATGCCGCGGGCGGCGGAGACGAGGCCGACGAAGCGGTCGTAGGTCGCGTCCACGGTCCGCTGGAGGATGGCCAGCTGTTCGGGGCTGACCGGCTGCAAGGGATTCAGGAGGTCCTTGTTCTTGCCGGATTTGACCGTGACGTCCGCGATGCCCAGCTTGTCCGCGAGGGACTGGACGTTGACGGTCTGCATGAGCACGCCGATGGAGCCGACGATGGCCGTGGGCTGGGCGACGATGGCGTCGGCGGGCAGCGAGATGTAGTAGCCGCCCGAGGCCGCGATGTCGCGGACCAGGACCACGACCTTGCGGGCGGGATCGGACTCCTTGAAACGGACGATCTCGTGGTGGATTTCGTCGATGACGCTGACGGCGCCGCCGGGGGAATCGATTTCCAGCAGGAGGCCTTCGACCTCGTCGTCCAGGCGCGCGGCGCGGAGCTTGCGGACGAACTGGTCGACGGGGTCCGCGTGCGGGAAGAAGGACTCGGAGCCATCGGTGCGCATGATGGTGCCGGAGAACGGGATGCGGACGATCTTGACGTCGCCGGAACCGTAGGAGTGGATTTCCTGGAACTCGGGCGCTTCGTCCTCTCCGAGGCCGTCGCGGTCCGCGCGGTTCTCGGCGGAGCGGGCGATGATGCCGGCGGCCGTGCAGTTCAGCAGCAGGCTGGCGCACAACAGCACGCAGGCGAGGATCAACAGGATGGCCAGCGTGGGGCGGCCGCTGCATCGGGCGGCGCGGGGTGGGGGCAGGGTGTTCATGTTCATGTCGGCGACTATAGCCGTCCGGGAAAGGCTCGGAAAGCCCAAAGTCGATCGGCTTCCGCGGCCGGCGCTCCGGGAAAGCTGTTGAAATTCCTCCCGGCCTCCCATACGCTTCCCGGCATGCCGAGGAGTCGGCAGAAGAATATGGCAGAAGCGAAAGGGAAACGACATGGACGACAGCGATGGCATCGTGATACGCCCGGAAACCGAACGCGACCGGCGCGCGGTGGAGGAATTGGTGCGGGAGGCCTTCTGGAACGTGTACCGTCCGGGTTGCCTGGAACATTGGGTGCTGCACCGCTTCCGGGACGATCCCGCGTTCGTGCGGGAACTGGACTGGGTGATGGAAAAGGACGGCCGCATCGTCGGCCAGAACGTCTACGTCCGGGCGTCGATCCGCGCCGACGGAGGCAGGGCGGTGCCGATCCTGGCGATGGGGCCGATCTGCATCGCGCCGGAGTTGCAGCGTCGGGGACTCGGGAAGCGGCTGCTGGACTTCACCCTGGAACGGGCGGCGGCGCTGGGCCACGGCGCGGTGTGTTTCGAGGGCAACATCGGCTTCTACGGCAAGAGCGGCTTCGCGCCCGCGCGCGGTTTCGGCCTGCGCTACCACGGCCTGCCGGAGGGCGCGGACGATTCGTTCTTCCTCTGCAAGGAACTGCGTCCGGGGTATCTCGCCAGCGTCCGCGGCGAATACGCGCCGCCCGCAGGCTATTTCGTCGCCGACCGCGAGCCGGAAGCCTTCGCCGCCTTCGAAGCCGGCTTCCCCCCGAAGGAGAAAAAACGTCTCCCCGGACAGCTCTTCTAGCGCGGTTCAGGAAACGATATGGCCGAATGGAGCGGGAAAAGGACTCCGTTTGTTCCGATTCCCTCCGCCACCGCTTCGGAACGGAATCTGTTCGGGACTCGTTTTCCGGACAGCGGAAGGACTCTTCTAGACGCCGGGGCATCCCGTTCACCTCCCTCCGGCCCGCCGGTCCCGTCCGGCCCGCCCGTCCCGGTCCTCCCTCCTTGCCGCCGTAAAACGTTTTTCTGCGCGGCCTTTTCGGGAATTGACCTTCCGCGCCCGCGGCGGGAAAGTGGCGGGAGACTGAAAACCATACCAACAACCCAAGGAGAGAAAGCAAGGAACCCATGAAAATCATCTCCAAGATCAACAAAGCCGTGCTCGCCCGCACGATCCAGCGCGCCAAGGAACGCAACATCGTCCTGCCGACCTTCGCCCAGCAGAAGGACCCCAAGAAGATTCCCGCGCCCATCGTCGCCAAACTCAAGAAAATCCCCCTCGAAGCGGTCAACCCCCTCAACCTCTTCCGCATCACCTGGTACAACGACCCCAAGACCGGCGGCTTCAACGACGGCAACTTCATCGAGTTCCCCAGCGAGCTCACCGGCGTGAGCGCCCGCCTCGTCGGCCTCGCCGGCCGCTACTTCCCCACCGGCGCCCACAAGGTCGGCGCCGCCTACGGCTGCCTCGTCCCGCGCCTCGTCAGCGGCAACTTCGACCCCACCGCCCAGAAGGCCGTCTGGCCCTCCACCGGCAACTACTGCCGCGGCGGCGCCTACGACTGCGCCCTCCTCGCCTGCCCCGCCATCGCCATCCTGCCGGAGGGCATGAGCAAGGAACGCTTCGAGTGGCTCCGCAGCATCAACACCGACGAAATCATCGCCACGCCCGGCACCGAATCCAACGTCAAGGAAATCTACGACAAGTGCTGGCAGCTGCGCCGCGAACGCGGGGACAAGATCGTGATCTTCAACCAGTTCGAGGAATTCGGCAACTCCATCTGGCACTACAACATGACCGGCGGCGCCGTCGAGAGCATCTACAACAAATACTTCAAGAAGCCCAAGTCCCGCCTTTCCGGCTACGTCTCCGCGACCGGCAGCGCCGGCACCATCGCGGCGGGCGACTTCCTGCGCACGCTGCACCCGGACATCCGCGTCGTGGCCAGCGAGGCCGCCCAGTGCCCGACCCTCTACCAGTGCGGCTTCGGCGCGCACCGCATCGAAGGCATCGGCGACAAGCACATCCCGTGGATCCACAACGTCCGCAACACCAACGCCGTCAGCGCCATCGACGACGAACAGGTCATGCAGCTGCTGCGCCTGTTCAACGAAGACGCCGGCAAGGCCTACCTCAAGAAACTCGGCCTTTCCGAAGCCTACATCGACTCCCTCAAGGCCGTGGGCATCTCCGGCATGTGCAACCTCGTCAGCGCCATCAAGACCGCCAAGTACTATGACATGGACGGCCGCGACGTCATCTTCTTCCCGCTGACCGACTCCATGGACCTCTACGGCTCCCGCATCGCCGAAATGCGCGCCGAATACGGCCGCTTCACCGCCGAGACCGCCGCGCGCACCTACGGCCAGTGGCTCGCCGGCTGCACCCCGGACACCTACCGCGAACTCAGCTACTTCGACCAGAAGCAGCTGCACCAGTTCAAGTACTTCACCTGGGTCGAGCAGCAGGGCAAGACCTCCGACGAACTGCGCGAACTCTGGGACCCCGACTTCTGGACCGAACTCTTCGACGAGTCCCAGGTCAAGCAGTGGGACAAACTCATCACCCAGTTCAACGCCGCCACCGGCCTGCTCAAATAAGATGGCGCCCCCCCCGGAATCCCGGCATCCCGGGATTCCGGCCGTTCTGAAATTTCAAATTTCAAATTCCAAATCCAACCCCAAAGGACCCCAACATGACCTCCATGCTCTACACCGAAGCCAAAAAACGCGAAGACGCCCTTGCCAACTTCCTCAAGGACATCGTCTCCATCCCGTCCCTGTCCTCGCAGGAAGGCGACGTCGTAAAATTCATGGCCGAAGCCATGAAGACCCTGGGCTACGACGAAGTCAAGATCGACGGCATGGGCAACTTGCTCGGCCGCATCGGCAACGGCCCGCGCGTCATCGCCTTCGACGGCCACTGCGACACCGTCGACATCGGCGACATCTCCCTCTGGACCCAGCAGAAGCCCTACCCGGGCGTCGTCGACAAAGCCGCCGGCAAAGTCTACGGCCGCGGCACCGCCGACCAGAAAGGCGGCGTCGCCGCCTCCATCTACGGCGTCGCCATGCTCAAACAGCTCGGGCTCGTCCCCGAAAACCTGACCATCTGGGTCGTCGCCTCCGTCCAGGAAGAAGACTGCGACGGCCTCTGCTGGCAGTACATCGTCAAGGAAGACAAACTCGGCCCCGAATTCGTCTGCTCCACCGAGCCCACGAGCCTGCAGATCTACCACGGCCACCGCGGCCGCATGGAAATCGAAATCGAGACCAAGGGCGTCTCCTGCCACGGCTCCGCTCCCGAGCGCGGCGTCAACGCCGTCTACAAGATGGCCGAGATCATCAAGGACATCGAAAAACTCAACGAGAGCCTTCCCCCCGTCGAACCCTTGGGCAAGGGCACCGTCACCATCTCCCACATCCGCTCCACCTCCCCGAGCCTGTGCGCCGTGGCCGACAGCTGCACCATCCACCTCGACCGCCGCCTGACCACGGGCGAAAACGAACAAACCGCCATCGCCGAACTCAAGGCCCTTCCCGGCGTCCAGAAAGCCGATGCCATCATCCGCATCCTCGACTACGCCGTGCCCTCCTGGACGGGCCTCGTCTATCCCACCAAGAAATACTACCCCACCTGGCTCATTCCCGAGACCTCCCCGCAAGTCACCTCCGCGATCGCCGGCTACAAAGACACCTTCGGCGAAGACCCGGTCGTCAGCCACTGGATCTTCAGCACCAACGGCGTGAGCATCTGCGGCATGTACGGCATCCCGTGCATCGGCTTCGGCCCCGGCCACGAAAAATTCGCGCACTTCCCGAACGAAGAAACCGACATCGAGCACCTGACCCGCGCCTGCGCCTTCTACGCCTCCCTCGCCATCGAATACTCCAAGACCCCCGCCCCCGCCAAGTAAGGCCCCCGCGCACCCCGGGAGGCGGCGCCCAAAACGCGCCGCCTCCTTCGTTTTCACCCCCGCCCATATCGTACGGGCGGAACTTCAGTCCGCCCCCCGTCCCCCACCTTCCAACCCCGGAGCCCCCCCATGTCCCCCATCCTCGCCGCCGCCGCCCTCGCCCTCTTCCCCCCCACCGACTTTTCCACCCCCGACGGCCCGCCCGTCACCGTCACCTGCCTCAAGCACGCCACCCTCCACATCCGCTACGCCGACCTCGAAATCCACGTCGACCCCGTCTCCACCGGCATCCCGCCCGCCACCGACTACGCCGCCTTTCCCAAGGCCGACCTCGTCCTCGTCACCCACGAACACTTCGACCACTTCGACCGCGCCGCCATCGACGCCCTCACCAAGGACGGCACCGTCCTCGTCGCCAACCCCGCCGTCCACGCCATGCTCGGCACCGGCACCGCCCTCGCCAACGGCGACCGCCTCCAGCTGCGCCCCGACGTTTCCATCGAAGCCGTCCCCGCGTACAACACCACCCCCGAGCGCCTCAAATTCCACCCCAGGGGCCGCGACAACGGCTACGTCCTCACTCTCGGCGGCTTCCGCCTCTACGTCGCCGGCGATACCGAAGACATCCCCGAGATGGCCGCCCTCCGCGACATCGACCTCGCCTTCCTTCCCTGCAACCTCCCCTACACCATGACACCCGAGCAGACCGCCGCCGCCGCCCTCTCCTTCCGTCCCAAGGTCCTCGTCCCCTACCACTACGGCGCCACCCCCGTCCGCCGCGTCGCCGACCTCCTCGCCGGCTCCGGCATCGACGTCCGCATCCCCGCCGCCCCCTGACTCCTGACTTCGGACTTCGGACATCTGGACCCATGCCCCGCCACCACGGCTTTCCGCCCTTTATCCGTCCCGACAGCCGCATCCTGATCCTCGGCAGCTTCCCCAGCGTCCAGTCCCGCGCCCAGGGCTTCTACTACGGCAATCCGCAGAACCGCTTCTGGAAGACCCTCGCCGCCTTCCGCGGCGAACCCGTCCCGGCCACCATCCCCGATAAGAAAGCCCTGCTCGCCCGCGCCCGCATCGCCCTCTGGGACATGGCTGCCGAATGCTCCGTCGAAGGCTCCATGGACAGCGACCTCCGCGACATCCGCACCGTGGACCTCGCCCCCCTGCTCCGCCGCGCCCCCATCACCCGCATCCTCCTCAACGGACGCAAGGCCGAATCCCTCTTCCTGGCCCATTGCCCCCGCCTCGCCCCCCTCGCCCTCTACCTCCCCTCCCCCAGCCCCGCCAACCCCCGCTTCACCCCCGCCCCCTGGCACGCCGCCCTCGCCCTCCCCTGACCAGGAATGTTCCCCTTGCACCGGGGTAGGGGAGGCCGCCTCCTGTCCCGCAACTGATGTGCGCAAGCGCGTCCCCGCGTACTGGGAGAGACGTGATTCCACGCGGGCGCAATCATTCACGGCATGGGGTGCAATGCGGGCGCTCCGTGTCCCGAAACCGCATTGCGTCATCCATGCGAAACGCCGCGGCCGGACACGAAACAACCACCGGATTCCCGGTGGTTTCAAGAGGGTGGTGGTGGGGGATGGATTCGAACCATCGAACTCATAGAGGTCAGATTTACAGTCTGATGCGGTTGGCCACTTCGCTACCCCACCACGGGGTTTCAGGCCGGATTGCGTTTGGTGGAGCGAAAGGGATTCGAACCCTCGACCCCTACGTTGCGAACGTAATGCTCTACCAACTGAGCTACCGCCCCATACGCAGTCCTGTCTCAAATGTCTTGGGCACCATAGCACGGTAGGGGATGGGGTGCAAGAACTATTTTCGGAAAACTGGGATGGGATGCGGGGTGTCAGGTGAACCCCCCGCCTTTCGCATGGTGCGGCCGGCCGGCAGGGGGCGACCTCTGGGCGGCCCGTCATGGGCTCCTGCCGCACGGCCCGCCCGGAGGTCGGGCCCGGAGGGCGCGCCCGACAAGAAATCCGCCCCACCCGAGGCCTTGCCATTCCATCAGGGGGCATCAACAGTCGAGGCGGAAGGGAGGAAGATGCACAAACTGGAGATGCGCCCAGAGACGGCCACCTCCGCGGAACAAGCTGGCAAAGCGGCATGCAACGGTGTAAGGTACCCCCATGACCTTGCTCCGAACCATCTGGGAACGCCGGGAACTGCTCCGGAACCTGACCGCCCGCGAGCTCAAGCAACGCTACAAGGGCTCCGCTCTCGGCTTCCTGTGGAGCGTGCTGACGCCGCTGTTCATGGCGGTCGTGTACGTCGTCTTCCTGCGCCTCCTCGCGCGCGGCGTCCCGATGCACGATATCCTCGTCGGCGTCTTTGCCTGGCAATACACCATGCAGTGCGTGATGGGCGGCATGACGTGCGTCACCGGCAACGCCAACCTCGTCAAGAAAGTCGCCTTCCCGCGCGAAATCCTCCCCGTCTCGCAGGTCTGCGCAAACGGCATCGGCTACCTCCTCTCCCTGCTGGTCCAGTTCCCCGTGCTGGCCGTACTCCTCTGGCGCGACCCGTCCGCCGCCTTTTCCCCGGCCACGGCGCCGCTGTTCCTCTTCTGGATGGTCTGGCAGACGCTCTTCAACCTCGGGCTCGCGGCGCTGGTCGGCGCGCTGAACGTGCATTTCCGCGACACGCAGCACCTGATCGGCGTCTTCATGAGCGCGTGGTTCTTCATGAGCCCGGTCATGTACAACATGGATTTCGCGAAGAATCTCGCCTCCCAGTGGCCGCTCGCCCTGAAACTCTACTACCTCAACCCCGCCGCCGTCATCCTCAACGGCTACCGTGCCTCCCTGCTCGCGGGCACGCCCTTCGACATGCCGCCCGCCGCCTGGGTCGGCTTCTGGATCGTCCCCGCGGTGCTGGTCCTCGGCCTCGCCGTCTACCGCAAACTCCAACGCAACTTCGCGGACCTGCTGTGAGAATTCCGATGACAGCCAGCCAGAACATTCGTCACGCAGAGGCGCAGAGAGGCGGAGTCGCAGAGGGCTTGGGGAGGAAATCCTCGCGCGGAGACGCGGAGACGCGGAGGAACGTTGTTTTTTGTCGTCTTCGGACTTTTCTTGATTTCCTTCCTTCCCTTTTCTCCGCGCCTCCGCGTCTCCGCGTGAGCCACTCTTCCCTCCAAGCCCTCTGCGCCTCTGCCTCTCGGCGTCTCTGCGTGAGAAAAAATGAACTTTGTCCTTTCCCGACGGAGGCCGTACGGTGACCCAAGACTACGCCATCCAAGCCGAAAACCTCGGCAAGTGCTACATCCGCCGCGGCCTCGGCGCGCCCACCCTCTTCGGCGCGCTCACCGCGGGCTTCCGCAAGAAGCCGGTCCCGTTCTGGTGCATCCGCGGGGCCACGTTCGGGATTCCGCCGGGCCGCACGGTCGGCGTCATCGGTCCCAACGGCGCGGGCAAATCCTCCCTGCTGGGACTGGTCGCGGGGACCATCTCCCCGACGGAAGGCTCCGTCACCGCGCGCGGCCGCATCTCCTCCCTGCTGGAGCTCGGCGCGGGCTTCCACCCCGACCTGACGGGCCGTGAAAACGTCTACCTCAACGGCGCCCTCCTCGGCATCCCGCGCGAGGACATCCGGCGGAAGTTCGACCAGATCGTCGACTTCGCGGAACTGCGCGAATTCATCGACATGCCGGTCAAGCACTACTCCTCGGGCATGTACGTCCGCCTCGGCTTCTCCGTCGCGGTGGAAGTGGACCCCGACATCCTGCTCGTGGACGAAGTCCTCGCGGTGGGCGACATCGCGTTCCAGCTCAAGTGCCTCGACCGCATCCGCGACTTCCAGCGCCGCGGCAAGACCCTCCTCTTCGTCTCCCACGCCCTCCAGACGGTCGAGGAATTCTGCCACGAAGCATTCCTCGTCCACCACGGCCGCCTCGTCGAGCGCGGCGATCCGCCGGACGTCATCCAATCCTTCATCCGCTCCTACATGGGCGAAGGCGGCGGCCTCTACACGCAGGAATTCGGCACGCGCGCCGTCGAATTCGGCCCCGTCCGGCTCCTCGACGGCGACGGACGGGAGAGCGCCGTCTTCCGCACCGGCGGGCCGCTGACCGTCGAAGTCCCGTACATCGCCCACCGCCGCGTCGAGCACCCCGTTTTCGGCTACTCCCTCAAGACCGGCAACGGCCAGTACGTCTACGGCACCAACACCCAGCTCGCCGGACGCGACCTGCCCGCCATCGAAGGCGAAGGCTCCGTCCGCTTCTCCCTCGCGCCCCTCCAGCTCATGCGCGGCAACTACTTCCTGTCCCTCGCCATCCACTCCTGGGACCACAAGGAACAGTTCCACCGCCGCGAAGACTGGTGGCCCTTCGCCGTCCGCAACGACACCGGCGAACCCGGCCTCTTCCGCCTCCGCACCGCCTGGGACGTCCCTCCCGCCACCGACCGCACCCCCCCGCCGCCGTAATCCTCGCTTCGGCGGCATCCCGGCAACCCGAAAACCCGAAAACCCGGTCTCCCGAAAAATGAAAATCGCCACCTTCAACTGCAACTCCATCCGCTCCCGCCTCGACATCCTCCTGCCGTGGCTCGACGCCAACCGCCCCGACTTCATGTGCCTGCAGGAGACCAAGGCCACCGACGACGCCTTCCCCGCCGACGCCCTCCTCGAACACGGCTACCACGCCGCCTTCCGCGGCGAAAAATCCTACAACGGCGTCGCCATCCTCTCCCTCGTCCCCGCCGACGAAGCGACGTTCGGCCTCGACCCCGACCCCGCCGACCCGTCCGCCCCCACCGACCCGGCCCGCCTGGTCCTCGCGCGCTACGGCGACCTGCACATCCTGGACACCT
>CACXEY010000245.1 GCA_902766695.1 uncultured bacterium | reverse complement strand
CTCGCCCTCCTCCGGGGCCACCCCGACGAAGCCGCCCGCCCCCTCCCCCCCGCCCGCCCTTCCCACCTCCGACGCCCTGGCCGACGCCCTCCTCCACACCCCCTGGGGCCGCGCCGCCGACCTCGCCGCCACCCTCGCCGAGATGCGCGAACCCCCATACCGCGACCGCCCCGGCCAGCCCCCCATCACCGCCACCCTCGCCGAAGAAACCGCCCGCGCCGCCGCCCAGGTCGCCGCCCTCTCCTCCGTCGCCCCCGCCATCCACGCCCGCCGCCTCGCCGCCGCCCCCGGCGACCCCTCCCTCGCCGCCGCCGCCGCCCGCTACTTCCTCTCCGTCCGCGACTGCCCCTCCGCCGTCCCCGCCGCCGATGCCGCCGCCCGCGCCTGGCCCCACCGTCCCGACATCCGTGCACTCCCCATCCTCGCCGACCTCCTCGCCCGCGACCCCGATACCGAAGCCGAAGCCGCCGTCCGCCGCGCCATCCCCGCCGAAACCCTCCGTGCCGAAAGCGCCCGCATGGGCGTCCTCTACGCCACCGACGTCGAACTCAAGCGCATGGCCAACGAAATCAAGAGCGACGCCCGCGGCTTCGAAGACGAGCTCAAGGACCGCCTCAACGACATCCTTCCCGACTGGGCCGCCGCCCTTTCCGACGAAGAAGCCTCCCGCCCCGACGCTCCCTGGCCCGTCGATACCGTCGCCGAACTCCGCGCCGGCACCGCCGTCACCGCCGCCGCCGCCGAACGCCATGCCGCCGCCTCCAACGCCCTCGCCGCCTCCTCCGCCGAAGCCGACGCCATCCAGGCCGAACTCGACGAAGCCAATCGCAAGACCGAATCCGCCACCGCCGACCTCAAGGCCGCCCAGGCCGAACTCGAAAAAGCCCGCACCGCCACCACCGCCGACCCCCTTGCCGCCGCCCAGACCCTCGCCGACCGCATCCGCAAGACCGACCAGCTCCAGTCCGCCGAACTCGCCGCCCGTACCTCCGCCCAGATGATCGCCCAGCGTCTCGTCCGCGCCCAGGACGAACTCTCCGCCCGCCGCGCCGACCTCGACGCCGCGCAGACCGACCTCGACGCCGCCCTCCACGAACGCTCCGCCGCCGTCCGCGACCTCCGCCGCGCCTACCTCAAGGCCCGTGACGACTTCCTCGAAAACCTCCCCGACACCGGCGACGACCGCGTCGACTGGCTCGACTTCCCGGAAATCTGGGGCGTCCCCTACCCCGAGACCCTCGCCCTCACCGCCCGCGCATCCAAACGCGCCGCCGACCGCGCCGGCGAAGCCTCCGAGCGCTCCCACGCCCAGGTCCTCGAAGCCGAAGCCGCCACGCTCGAACGCCACCGCACCCACCGCGCCGCCGCCTGCCAGGCCCTCTTCGAACCCCACCTCGCCCGTCTTCTCGCGCCCGCCGCCGCCACCTCCCGGCCCGACCCCGTCCGGCTCCGCGCCGCCCTCGGCATCGGCCGCATCCTCGCCGCCCGCGGCCTCCGCCCCATCGCCCTTCCCTGGCTCCAATGGGTCCACGACCGCGCCCCGGCCGACCCCGATGCCGCCATCGCCCTCGCCTCGGCCCTCCGCAAACTCGACAACCCCGACGCCCCGGCCACCGAAACCTCTATCGCCCCCCTCCGCGAAACCCGGACGCGCGTCCCCTCCGACCCCGCCCTTCTCGAAAAACTCGGATTCCAGCTCCGGCTGTTCCGCGACGAAGAGGCCGCGCGCGACGTCTACGCCCTCTCCGACAACATCGCCCCCTACCGCTACGCCCGCTACTTCTGGCGCGCCTACTCCCTCCAGGAAATCCGCTCCGCCATTCCCGCCTACCACACCGTCCGCCGCTATCTCGAGTACTATCCCGACGACCCCGACGCCCTCTCCCTCCGAGGCGACATCGAACCCTACCTCCCCGACGACTTCGATCCCGACGAAAAACCCGTCCTCTCCTCCAAGCCCTCCCTCCTCGACTCCCTGAAGGAATAGGCGGCGGCTGGAACCCGGACCGCCGGGCGTCCGGAATGGACAGGCGCCAGGAACCGTTTGAGTGGTCCCCTCCCGCCGGTGGGAAGTCGCGCTTGCCGCGACGGCTGACCGACATACTCCCCCCGTTAGGAGTTGTCAGGAGAAAACCTTGCGATTTCTTGTCGGCCACTCCCGCCGGCCCGACCTCCGGGCGGGCCGTGCGAAAAGATGGCTCATGACGGGCCACCCGGAGGTCGGCCTCCCCCTGCAAAAGACAAGGTTTGCACCGGACAACCCCATGCCCTCCCCGGGAGAGCGATAATCCATGGCCGGCAGAATAATTCCGGTTCTTCGGGGAGTTTAGTGGAACCGTCTTCCGAATTCCGCGAATGCAAGGATCAAGGAAGGTGGCAGGATCCGCCCCCCTCCGAGAGGGGGGTGGCGCGGCCCTGAATGGGATGTCCATGCATGGAAGAAGGAAAGCGGCAGGGGCCGCGACGGGGGGAGTACTGCACTTGGCCGTCGCGGCAAGCACGACTCCGCACCGGCAACGAACGAATCAAGACTTCCGCGGATGGACCCAGCGGACGCATGCATCGACGGCTTCCCGCAGTACTCCCCCCGCCGCCCTTTCCATTTGCTCCGCAGGCCCAATCCCATTGGCAATCCTTCCACCGGGCGGCACCCCCCTCTCGGAGGGGGGCGAATGCTTGCGCGCACCCCAGGCCCTGAATACGGTCCCCATCGCCTCGACCCCATCGTCACAATCCACTAGAGCGGGTTAAGTTTTTCTGTAACCTCCCGGGCGTTTTTCCCCCACATGGTCGCGCGGAAGCGCGACCCTCCCGAGGGGCGCTCTCCACGGGGAGGGACGCGCTTCTGCGCGTCCGCAAAAGAAAAGATGCAGACACAATGGACTGCAGCCACACTATTTCTGAAACCGCTCTAAAATCCCCGAAGAACCATAATTCCCCGCCCCCCGTGATTTCTCAACCCGCCCCCGACCGGCTTCTCACTTCCTCGCCACGGGCACGACCACCCACCCGGAGGTCGATTCGGTGAATTCGCGGGCGGAGAAGCACCAGACGACGACTTTCTTGCCCGCGAGCCAGGCGGGGTCCCGCGCGGCCTTGCGGAAGAGGTTCATGCGCACGACGGTCGAGGCGGAGCCCTTGACGCCGATGCGGTCGACGGGCATCCCGAGTTCCGGCGCGAGGCACTCGGCGAGGCCGGCATTCTCCGCCAGCATGTCGCCGCCGCTGGAGAAGACCAGCACGTGGCTGTCTCCGAGGAGCAGCACGGGGGAGGATTCGTCGATGGTTTCCCCGCCATACCGGGTGATGGCGAGCGTTTCGGTGGGTTGGGCCGCCGGGTCCAGCGACAGCATGAGGTCGCCGGCGATCGCGACGGTTCCGTCTTCCCCCGCGAACTCCGCCCCGCCGCGCGGGAGGCCGGACGCCGCGGCAATCTTCTTCGCCGCGAGCCGGATGCCGACCGGATTCCAGTGCGCGTCCTGCTTGCAGTAGACGGGCACCGCCGAGGCGGCGAAGTCGCCGTAGAGGTCGAGCACGTCGATGCCCTTCGCGCGGAGTTCGTCGTAGAAGGGGTGCAGGTACGCCATGGCGTCGCCCTGCTCCAGCCCCCCGAACGGCACGACGGCGCATTTCGGCGGCACGGGCACGACGATCAGCTTGATGCCCATGGCCGCGAGTCCGCCGTTGAATGCCGCCATGGCGGGGATGGGGTCGGCGGACGACGCCTGCGCCGCCTTGGAATGCTCCGCCACCTTCCCGCCCGCGAGTTCGCCGGCGGCGAGGTGTTCGAGTTCGTTCCGGCTGTACAGCCAGCCGTCCGGCCCCGCGTAGGCGATGGTCCCGGCCGGGACCTGTTCCAGCGCCTTTGCCGCGATGGCGGCGACATCGGCGGCCTGCGCGGCCATGGCCGTCGCCAGCGCCGCGAGAAGGGATGGAATCGTCTTGTTCATATCCGTGGGCCTTTCTGTTTCACGGTTGTCCTTCGGGTTGGATTTCGCCCCAGCAGGGTTCCTGCAGGAGAAGGTCGATGTCGTCGAATTCGCTGCGGTTCCAGCTGCCGTATTCGGCTTCGAAGTCCGCCCACGGCGAGAGCGTGGCCGTGACGGTGTCGCCGATCCGCAGCCGCGCGGCGTCCGTCCACACGTTGTCGCGCATGCCGGCGGCGAAGACGAGCGCCTCGGAACCGCCGTCGATGTCGGCCAGGTGCAGGCTCATGACGTGGTCCTTGTACGGCGCGGAGTGCGGCCGCGGCACGGTCGTGGCCGCGAGCACGGTCGCCGTGACGGTGCGCGGCGCGTCGACGGTCAGGAAGCCGCTTCCCGCGCGCTCTTCGAGTTCGAGCGGGGTATCGGTCCAGTCGCCGGAGACCAGTTCGCGGGCGGCGAATTCCCAGACGACAACCTTCTTGCCGGCGAGCCGGTCGCGCCCGTGCCGGAATTCGCCGGCCAGCGCGTCGCGCGAGGCGCGGGCCCCGGCGTCGTTGCGGGCGATGACGTCGATGGGCCGCCCCAGTTCGTGCGCGAGGGTCTCGGCGAACCCGGCGCGCACCCCCCAGCCCATGGCGTCGAGCGAGTAGATGTTGACGAAGCTGTCGCCGAGCAGCAGCACGTCCGCGGCACGGTCGGGAACGGTGTCGTGCTGCACGACTTCGACCGTTTGTTGGGGGAAGAGGGCGTCCACGTCCGGCAGCTTCAGCATGTTGGCGATGTCGCCGCGGGCGGTGACCGTGGCGGCCGCCCCGGCCTCCCCGCCGGGCGCGGCGCCGCCGATGGCCGCGGCGGTCTTCTTCGCAGCCAACCGCATGGCTTCGGGCGTCCAGTGGGTGTCGGTCTTGAGGTACGGCTCGGCGCCGTCCCGCCGCATCGCCGCGAAATCCTCCGTGAAGTCCAGCACGGTGGCGCCGAGCGCCTCCGCCCGCGCCTTGAACTCCCCGAACGACTTGTTGCCGCGCAACCCGGCGCCCGCCCCGAGCTTGTCGCCGTAGAGCAGCGGCTTGGCGGGCACGGGGACCACGATCAGCCGGATGCCGCGCGCGGCCAGGTCGGCCGCGAACTTCCCGACGGCCGCGACCGGGTCGGGATGCGCCCCGGCGAGTCCGCGCTTGCGCATCCGGCCGGGTTGCAGGAAGCCCGGGTTCGCGAGGTACTCGAAGTCGCCCGCGTAGAACAGCCAGCCCTCCCGCCCGACAATGACCTTCTCGTTGCCGGTCCGGAACCACCGCGTCAGGACTTCCTGCGCGGGCGCGAGCAGCACGGCCCGCAGGAGCGAGGTCTCCTCGATCGCGGTCTCGTACTGCTTGAAGCCTTCCCGCAGGGTCGCCGCGGGGCGGATTTCCTTCAGCGGCGAAGAATAGACGAACTGCAGGCCCGGATAGACGCCGATGGCCAGCAGGAAGAACAGCGACAGGAAAAGTTTCTGCGCCGCCGTGACGTCCGTCACGCCGATTTCGCGCCGGGCGATTTCCTCGCGGGTCAACCTGTTTTTGTTCGTTCCGTCCATGGCGCGTCAGAAGATGAAGTAGATGAACGGGTTGTAGCTCTGCGTCGTCAGCGCCGCCAGGGCCAGCAGGAACAGCAGGATGCACCAGGCGATCTTCGCCCAGCCGAGCCGCCGCGTGAAGTCCCACGCCTGCGGGAACGCCCACACCGCGACTGCCGCCAGCACGAAGTTCGCGGCGTAGTACGGATTGTAGATCAGCCCCCGCACCGCCTCCCCCTGGCCCGGCGTCCCCCCGCCGAACATGCACCGCAGGTACTGCCACGCGTCGCCCAGCGTGTCCGCGCGGAAGAATACCCATGCGATGAGGACGATGAAGAACGTGATGAGGATCTGAAGCAGCGCGGGGAGCTTGTGGTAGATGCTTTCCTTGCCCTGTGCGCGTTCGAACGCCAGATAGCCGCCGTGGATGCCGCCCCAGATCAGGAAATTCCAGCTCGCGCCGTGCCAGAGGCCGCCAAGGAGCATGACCAACGCCAGGTTGATGTACGTGCGGACACTGCCCTTGCGGTTGCCGCCGAGCGG
>CACXEY010000244.1 GCA_902766695.1 uncultured bacterium | reverse complement strand
CGCCTCCGCGATCGAGATGGAAGACGTCCTGGACTACACGGTCCAGAACGGCGACACCGTCGAATCCATCGCCCGTCTCTTCGTGGTCGGCGCCGCCGACATCCGCAGGATGAACGACATCCCCGCCGGCGAAGACGTCAAGCCCGGCAAGGTCATCAAGATCCCCCCCACCGCCCTCTGAGACGCCCCGCGGGAAACGCGCCCGGTAGACGCCGGGCGCTTTTTTGTGGAAACGGCCCGATGAAAGTCAAAATCACGCTGATGCTGACGGTGCTCGCGCTCCTGTTGTTCGGCATCGTGATGATCTACAGCACGAGCGGCCCGTTCGCCGAAGAGAGATACGGCGACCCGGCCTACATCATCAACCACCATGCCATCTGGGTCGTGTTCGGCCTGGCGGCCTGCTGGGTCGGGTCGAAGGTCGATTACCATTTCTGGGTGCGCTGGATGTGGCTCCTGCTGGGGCTGACCGCGGTGCTGCTGGCGCTGGTGTACGTTCCGCACGTCGGCGTGATGCGCAACGGCAGCCGCCGCTGGATCGGCGCGTTCGGCCTGACGTTCCAGCCGTCCGAGGTGGCGAAATTCGCGGTGATCGACCTGTTTGCGTGGTGGTACGGCCGCCGCCGCCGTGCGCCGGAAGGCTACTGGAAGCGCGTCTGGATCGACCTGGTGGAGCCCGGCGCGGTCTTCGCCGTGGTGCTCGCGCTGGTCGGGTGCGAGGTGGATCTCGGTTCCACGGTGCTGCTCGGCCTGACGGGAGCCGTCCTGATGACCGTGGGCGGGGCGCCGTTCCTCCCGCTGCTCGCGCTGGTGGTGGTGGTGGGTTGCCCGCTTGGATACTGGGTTTCGCAGAATCCCGAACGCATGGGGCGCATCGTGTCGTTCCTGCATCCCGAAACCTACTCGCAGGACGAGGGCTACCAGCTGCTGAACGCCCTCTACGCCTTCGTCACGGGCGGTCCCTGGGGCGTCGGCCTCGGCGCCAGCCTCCAGAAGCGCCAATACCTGCCGGAAGCCCACACCGACTTCATCTTCGCCATCGTCGGCGAGGAACTCGGCGTCGTCGCGACCCTCGCGGTGGTGGTCGCCTTCATGGTCTTCTTCGTCTGCGGCATGCGCATCAGCGGGCGCGCCGCCGACTCCGTCGGACGCCTGCTGGCGTTCGGCATCACGATCCTGATGAGCATCCAGGCCATCGTGAACGTCGCGATGGTCACCGGATGCTTCCCCACGAAAGGCTTCCCGCTGCCCTTCATCAGCTTCGGCGGGAGCAGCCTCGTGGCGGCCTTTTTCATGGTCGGGGTCCTCCTGAACGTCGCCGACCAGGGCGGCGCCGTCGTCCCCTCCCGCCGCCGCCGCTGACGCGCCGCGCGGGGTGGGGCGGGGCCGTCCGGGTCAGTCGGAGAACAGTCCGTATTTGAGGATGCAGCGGATGGCGGAGAAACCGTCCTTCCAGCCGATCTTCTTGCCTTCGGAGTAGTCGCGGCCGTAGTAGGAAATCGGCACTTCGTAGACCTTGAGGTGGCGCTTGGCGACCTTGGCGGTGATTTCGACCTCGAACCCGAAGCGGTTCTCCCGGAGCGGAATGCTCTGGATGATCTCGCGCTTGAAGACCTTGTAGCAGACCTCCATGTCGGTGAGGTTCAGGTTCGTGGTCATGTTCGAGAGCGTGGTCAGGAAGCGGTTCCCGATGTAGTGCCAGTAGTACACCACGCGGTGCGGGCCGCCGCCGAGGAAGCGCGAGCCGAACACCACGTCCGCCCGCCCGCACAGCAACGGCGCCAGCAGCCGCGGATACTCGTGCGGGTCGTACTCCAGGTCCGCGTCCTGGATCAGCACCCAGTCGCCCGTCGCCGCCGCGAATCCCGTCCGCAGCGCCGCGCCCTTGCCCTGGTTGATTTCGTGGAAGAGGACCTTCAGGGAGGGATCCTCGCCGGCCATCTCCCCGAGCACCTGGCGCGTGCCGTCGGAGGAGCAGTCGTCCACCAGGATCAGTTCCTTTTCGATTCCGTCCAGGGGAACGGACTTCACCGTGTCCACGATCGTGCGGATGGTGGCGGCTTCGTTGAATACCGGGATGACGATGGAAAGTTTGTTCACGGGGCCCTCGGGGTTCGGTTCTGCGGCTTCATGCATTGCCGCACTATAGGTTCTCCGCCGCGGAAAGGCAATGCCAAGCTGCCGGCGCCCGCCGGCGTCCCCGCGGCCCGGTGCGCAATCGCCCGTTCCGCCTTGTATTGGCGGGGCCGGCGTGGTATTCATGGCGGGAAAAACGGGGGCGGGCGGGCCATGTTGCGTCATCCGTCCCGCTTTCCCCGCCATCCAACCGAAAGGAAGCCACATGGCCAAGAAATACACGAAAATCGAAGGCAACATGCTGATCGCGCAGAGCGGCGGGCCGACCGTCGTCATCAACCAGAGCCTCGTCGGCGCGGTCCTCGAAGCCAAGAAGCACAAGGAAATCAAGAAGATCTACGGCGCCCTCCACGGCATCAAGGGCATCCTCGACGAGGACCTGATCGACCTCGGCCGCGAATCCGCCGCCACGCTCGCGCTCGTCGCCCAGACCCCCTCCTCCGCGCTCGGCTCCGTCCGCAAGAAGCCCACCTACGACGACTGCCTGGCCATCTTCGACAAGCTCCAGAAGTACGACGTCCGCTACTTCTTCTACATCGGCGGCAACGACTCCGCCGAGACCGCCCACATCATCAACGAGGCGGCCAAGAAGAACAAGTACGAGCTGCACTGCTTCCACATCCCCAAGACCGTCGACAACGACCTTCGCGAAAACGACCACACCCCCGGCTTCGCTTCCGCCGCCAAGTTCGTCGCGCAGGCCTTCATGGGCGACGACCTCGACAACGCGGCGCTGCCGGGCGTCAAGATCAACGTCGTCATGGGCCGCCACGCCGGCTTCCTGACCGCCGCCGCCGCCCTCGCCCGCACCTACGAAGGGGCCGGCCCGCACCTGATCTACCTGCCCGAGCGCCCGTTCAGCGTCGACAAGTTCATCGCCGACGTCCAGGCCTGCGTCAAGCAGCACGGCCGCTGCCTCGTCGCCGTCTCCGAAGGCATCGCCGACTCCACCGGCACGCCCATCGCCGTCGCCGCGGCCTCCACCAAGGAAGTCGACTCGCACGGCAACGTCCAGCTCTCCGGCACGGGCGCCCTCGGCGACTTCCTGGTCAAGGTCATCAAGGAAAAGACCGACATCAAGCGCGTGCGCGCCGACACCTTCGGCTACCTGCAGCGGTCCTTCCCGGGGCTGGTCTCGGCGAACGACGCGAAGGAAGCGGCCGCCGTCGGCGCCGCCGCCGTCAAGTGCTCCACGAGCGCGGACATCGACGGCTCGATCGCGATCCGCCGCGTGAAGGGCAAGAAGTACCAGGTCAAGTTCGAGCGCGTCCCGCTGAAGAACGTCGCGAAGAACACGCGCTGCGTGCCGGACGCCTACATCGCCAAGACCGGCAACGACGTGACCCAGGCCTTCATCGACTACGCCGCCCCCATCGTCGGCCCCCTCCCGAAGATCGGCCGCTTCAAGGGCATCAAGGTCAAGAAGTAAGCCTCCCTCCATTGCCACGCTCCCGTCCGCCCGCGGACGGGACCTCCCGGAAACCGCCCCCTCCCGAGGGCGGTTTCCCGTATTCCGGGCCGCTTGGTTGCCGCTCCCCCCGTCTCCCCTGCCTCCTCTGCTCAGGTACCGGCGGCTTCGGTCAGCCACCGGGCGAAGCGGTCGCGGTGGGCGGCGAGTTTCCGGGGAAGTCCGCGCTCTTCCAGGAAGCGGGCGAAGGCACGCATGGTCGAGTCCAGGCGCGACGGGGTCGCGGTCACCGTGTAATCCCCGAGGACCACCGACGGACAATGGATCGGCTTCTGCTTCGCCAGCCAGCGGCGGGTTCGGGCCGCTTCTTTTTCCCGGCGGGCGTTGCGGCGGACGGTCAGCAGCTCGGGGATGCCCAGCTTCGCGTCGACGTGCTTGCGCAGGCGGTCGAAGTTCCAATGGTCGCGGAGAAGATAGGCGAGGCGGCGGCGGGCGGTGGAGCAGGGGACTTGGAGATCGGCGGGGAGCGGACGGTCCGGGAATTCGCCGGGCAGGAGCCATTCGAGAGGAATGCGCGCATCGAGCCGGAGGAGCTGGCGGAGGCGGAGGGCGAGGAGGCGGTATCGCATGAGAGTGGAGTAACTGCCCGGAATGCGGTGGTCGGCGAGATAGCCGCGCAAGCCGCGTCCGCGGGACTGGATGCGCTTGGCCCCGGTCGGCGATTCGCGGTAGCGGTTGCCGCTGTCGAGCGTCGGTTCGAGGTCGGCCAGGCGCGAGCCGAGGCGCAACCGCATGGCGAGCGTGCGCGGCGAAACCGCGCAATCGGCTTTCAGTTCCTCCGCGGTCGGCGTGCCGCGGAGGGACGGACTCGCCGGGTGCGGGGCGCGGAGGCGGCCGCGGCGGCGGAGTTCGCCGAGGATCGCGGCGCCGGTCTCGGTGGCGAGGAAGCCGACGAAGGCGGCCGCCGTGACGCCGAGGACGGCCGGCATGAAGGCGAGGCCGAGCGCTCCGTTGCCGCCACGGAAGGGGGAATAGGCGGCGTCGAAGACGGCTTGGGTTCGGTCGGAGGCGTTGCGGAGGATGTCTTTCATGGTTGCGGAGTGTGGGGGAAAAGAGAAATGTTGTCAAGAAAATCGTGTTCTCAAAAGTATGTGGAACGCAGAAGAAGAGGCCGGAGAGGGGCGGGGGGCGGTCAGTAGACGAAGAGCATTTCGCGGTATTTGGGGAGGGGCCAGCGGTCGTCGTCGACGAGGGATTCGAGGGCGTCGGCGGTCTCGCGGAGGGCGGTCATGGCGGAGAGGACGGCCGCGGAGTCGCCGCGGTCGAGGGCCGCGGCGAGGGCGTCGGTGCGGGTCTGGAGGGTGTCGAGGCCGGTGCCGAGGGTTTCGCATTCGGCCCGCAGGGCGGCGGTGCCGGCGGTGCAGGAGACGGAGGCGGTCCGTTGGAGGGCGTCGAGGGCGTCCTTGAATTCGCGGCGGACGGCGGGGACGATCATGGAGGTGGCCATTTCGAGGGCGCAGCGGCCTTCGATGTCGATCTTGCGGCGGTAGTCGTCGAGGCCGATGCCGTGCCGCGACTCCATCTCGCGGGCGTTCATGACGCCGTAGCGCTCGAAGAGGGCGATGTGCGCGGGCTTCGAGAGGGCTTCCAGCGCTTCGGGCGTGGAGGGGATGTTCGGAAGGCCCCGCCGCGCGGCTTCCTCGGCCCATCCGGCGGTGTAGCCGTCGCCGTTGAACAGGACGCGCTTGTGGGTCTTGACGAGGCGCCGGAGGATGCCCTGGAGAACGTCGTTGAGCTGGCCGGCGGGCGCGGTCTCGAGTTCGGCGGCGATGCCGTCGAAGGCTTCGGCGACGGCGGTGCACAGGGCGGTGTTGGGTCCGGCGCACGAAAAGCTCGATCCCGGCGCGCGGAATTCGAATTTGTTGCCGGTGAAGGCGAAGGGGGACGTGCGGTTGCGGTCGGTGGTGTCCTTGGGCAGGGCGGGGAGGACGTCGACGCCGATTTTCAGCGGCACGGCCTGCCGCGAGGAGCGTCCGGCGCGGCCGCATTCGAGCTGGGAGACGATTTCGGCGAGCTGTCCGCCGAGGTAGATGGAGAGGATGGCGGGCGGGGCTTCGTTGGCGCCGAGCCGGTGGTCGTTGCCGGCGGAGGCGACGGTGGCGCGCAGGAGGTCGGCGCGGCGGTCGACGGCGGCGATGACGGCGACGAGGACGGTCAGAAAGATCGCGTTCTGCCGCGGATCGCTGCCGGGGTCGAGCAGGTTGCGGCCGTCGTAGGAGAGGGACCAGTTGTTGTGCTTGCCGGAGCCGTTGACGCCGGCGAAGGGTTTTTCGTGGAGCAGACAGACGAGGCCGTGGCGGTCGGCGGCGGTGCGGAGGACTTCCATGACGAGCATGTTGTGGTCGCACGCGAGGTTGATGTCCTCGAACACCGGCGCCAGCTCGAACTGGGCGGGCGCGACCTCGTTGTGGCGGGTCTTGGCGGGGATGCCGAGACGCCAGAGCTCGCGTTCGACGTCGGTCATGAATTCGAGGATGCGCGGCTTGATGGAGCCGAAGTAGTGGTCTTCGAGCTGCTGGTGCTTGGCGGAGGGGGCGCCGAAGAGGGTCCGCCCGGTCTGGACGAGGTCGGGCCGCCGCAGGTAGAAGGACTTGTCGAGCAGGAAATACTCCTGTTCGAGGCCGAGGGAGACGGTGACATGCCCGTCCGGCCGCGCGCCGAAGCAGCGCATGAGGCGGCGGGTCGCGTTGGTGAGGGCCTGGGTGGCGCGCAGGAGCGGGGTCTTCTTGTCGAGGGCTTCGCCGGTGTAGGAGCAGAAGGCGGTGGGGATGCAGAGCGTCGCGCCGTTGCCGTGGCGCTTGACGAAGGCGGGCGAGGTCGGGTCCCACGCCGTGTAGCCGCGGGCCTCGAAGGTGCTCCGCAGGCCGCCCGACGGGAAGGAGGATGCGTCCGGCTCGCCGACGATCAGGTTCTTGCCGGAAAACGACTGGATGGGGCGGCCGTCCTTGAGTTCGAGGAAGGCGTCGTGCTTTTCCGCGGTGGAGCCGGTGAGGGGCAGGAACCAGTGGGTGTAGTGGGTGGCGCCGCGGTCGGTGGCCCACTTGCGCATCGCGTGGGCGACGTCTCCTGCGACGGAGGCATCCAACGGCTCGCCGTTGTCGATGGTGGCGAGGATCTTCCGGCAGGTGTCCTTGGGCAGGTACTTGCGCATGGCGTCGCGCGTGAAGACGTCCTCGGCGTACGCGGCGTCGGCGGCCGGGCGCGCGGGGCAGGGTCCCGGGACCGGGCGGCGGGCGACGGACTCGATGCACTTCTGTCTGGCGGGATGGCTCATGGCGGGTTCCTTTCGCGGCCCGGGCGGGGCCGTGGCGACCATTCATGCCAAAAGGCGCGGCGGAAAGCGAACCGATTTTGCCGGGGGACAGCGGGAATGTTTCCATGGGAAGGGGATGGGGGTGGAAAACGGGAAAACATTCGGAATTCCCGTGTTCTCAAAAGCGAGTCTCGCGCGGGCGCCGCGGCGGAAAATAACAGTTGACGGTGGGAGGGGAATCGGGCAGTATCCCTCCCAAAGAAAAGCGGGAAACCGTCCGAGGCGGACGGAGCCCGCGAGGATCCGGGAGAACAAAATGAAGAAAATGCTGATGATTGTGTTGGCGGGCTTGATGACCGCTTCCGTCGCGCTGGCGCAGGGCGTGCCCGAAAAGGGCAAGGCGCTGACGTATCCCCAACTGGCCGATTTGCTGGTGAAAGCGCTCGGTCTGAACGAATATCTCCCTGCCGGCGCCACGTCGCAGCAGCAGTTCGACCTCCTCATGCAGAACGGCATCGCTCCCGCCGACGGCTGGACGCTGGATCCCGAGGCCGCGGTCACGAAGGGCGATCTCGCCCGCGTGCTGATCGAAGCCCTCGAACGCGAAGACGAGGTGGAGAATCCCGACGATCCGCAGTCGTGGGTGGACGCCCTCGCCGCGATGGGCATTTCCCTGAGTTCCGCGAGCGATGCGCTGGGTTCCGTGGAAGCCCTGCCGAACATCGTCGCCCAGGACATCGGCTTCTACACGACCGACCCGCTGAACACCGACATGCACTGGAGCTCCGGCCCGATTTCCGAGCCGATTCCGGTCCAGACCGCGGTCGAAGTGATCCAGAAGGCCCAGTCCCGCCGCCCTTCGAAGAATCCGCCGAAACCCACTCCGTATTGATTTCCCGATCCATCCCCATCCAAGGAGCATTGAACCATGAAAAAACTGATTGCTGCCGCCCTGTTTGCGGTCATTTCCGCGACGGCGTTCGCCCAGTCCCAACCCTTCCACGTCTACAACCGCCTCCGCGTCGGCTATGACGACAACATCTACAGCGCGAGCAAGGACGAGAAGTCCAGCCTGCGTCTGGTCGAAGAAGTCGAAGTGAAGTTGAACCTCGCCCTCGAGCGGCTGTACGTCGGCATCGACTACCGTCCCTCCCTGCTGTGGATTCCCGAGCGCGACGACAACGAGACCGACTTCCTCCACGACCTGACCGGCAGCCTGAGCCTGGCGCTCACCCCGCAGCTGGTCTTCTCCTTCAAGGACACCCTGCGCGCCAGCCAGTTGCCCGAACTGGAGAACGACGGCTACTATGTCCGCGCCGACGACGACAACATCGTCAACACGGCGCTGGCCACGTTGGCCTACAACATCCTGCCGCAGACCCGCATCGACCTGAGCGGCCGCTACTCGATCCTGCACTACAGCGAAGAAGCCCACGACGTGGACAACTACTGGATGGTGGTCGGCGGCGCGAGCCTCCGCCAGCAGCTCGCCAGCCACACCACGGTGTTCGGCGACTTCCGCTACCAGCTGCTGCGCTATCCCGACGCTCCCGACGAGTTCGACCGCGACTCCGACGCGCTCTACGCGGGCATCGGCTTCGAGCAAACCTTCAGCGAGCAGCTGATCGGCAGCCTGCGCGGCGGCGTCCAGAACCGCCGATACGACAACGACAAGTTCGACGACAACACGAAGCCCTACATCGACGCCTCGCTGACCATCATGCCCACTCCCGACACGCGCTTCACGCTGTCCGGCGGCTACAGCATCTCCGAATCCGACGTCACGGCCTACGCCAGCCAGGACCGCTACACGCTGGCCCTCAACCTGGCGCACGACTTCAGCAACAAGCTGACGGTCTACGCGAACGGCCAGGTCGCCTTCGGCAAGTACGAAGCGGACTACGCCTACGAGGATCTCGAGAACCACTACCAGGACGACGACGAGACGACCTACAGCGCCGGCGCCCGCATCTCCTACAAGCTCCTCCAGAACAACTGGCTGGAACTCGGCTACACGTTCACGAAGATCGACAGCGACGTGTACGGCCGTTCGGACTACGACCGCAACCGCGTGGACCTCGGCTGGAAGATTCAGCTGTTCTAACCCGCGCGCATCCGGGAAACAGGCGGCTTCCGGGCCGCCTTTTTCCTGTATGAAGGGGCAGGGAGAGGCCGAAGGGCCGCCCCGCCCCGTTCCCGACAAAAAGACCCCGCATCCCCGCCCCCGAACCCGCCCGCCCCCTCCCAAAACCGCCCCGACCCCCACCGGATGGACTGACCCATGGCAGAAGACACTTCGAATTCGGCACTGCAATTCCTCGATTACTGGCGCGTCATCCGCGACCGCAAGGAAGTCATCCTGGCCGTCGCCCTCATGACCATCGTGGCCGGCACGTCGTACACCCTGATGATGCCGAAGCGGTACACGGCCACCACCCAGCTGGAAGTCCGCCAGGACAAGCTCGACGTCGACCCCTTCTACTATGAGCAGAACCGCGGCCGCATGGGCGGTTACGATCCGTTCTTCCTGCTCACACAGGAAAAGATCATGACCTCCCGCCCCGTCCTGCAGGAAGTCATCCGCAACCTCCGCCTCCAGCAGGTCTGGGGCAGCGAACTCAACGACGACAAGTCGCCGCTCGACGCCGACACGACCCTCCAGATGCTCCAGCGCAGCATCCGGGTGGAGCAGGACCGCGACACCACCTTGATGAACATCTCGGCGACTACCAAGGACCGCACCCTTTCCGCCGAAATCGCCAACGAAATCGCCGCCGTCTACAAGGCCCGCCGTCTCCAGAACAAGCGCCGCGAGATGCAGCGCGCCATCGACGCCATCGGCAACGAAGTCCGCAAGCAGCAGGACAAGGTCGAAGAGGCCGAAGACGAACTCGAGCGCATCCGCCAGGAAAAAGGCATCACGCGCGTCGGCCACGGCGACAACAGCGTCAACATCGACACCACCCGCCTCAATTCCCTCCAGAGCGAACTGAGCGTCGCCCGCGTGGACATGATCGTCCGCAAGACGCGCCTCGACGAACTCGAACACCTCGACGGCGAAAAACTCATGGAGGCCGCCGCCTATCTCGTTCCCGACTCCATGCTCATGAACCTCCGCCAGGAGCTGATCAAGAGCCAGGTCCTGCTCCAGAACGCCCTCGACGAAGGCGTCCTCGGCGAGAACCACCCCGAAATCCTGCGCCTGAAGGCGGCCGTCGCCGAACTGACCCGCCAGCGCGACAGCGCGCTCGACGGGCTCAAGGCCGGGTTGCGCACCGAATACGAGGTCGCCCGCAAGAAATACGAATCCCTCGAGCAGGAACTCAACGACATCAAGGAACAGGAAATCGCCAGCGAAGGGACCGACTACCTGCCCTTCAACCGCGCCGAGCGCAACGTCGACATCCAGCGCACGATCCTGAGCGCCCTGCGCGCCCGCATCGCGCAGGCCGGCATCGAAGTCGAAGTGCCGCAGACGCTGGTCTTCGTCGTCGAAGAAGCCGAGCCGCCGGTCAAGCCCTCCAGTCCGCTCGTCGTGCTGAACATCGTGCTGAGCGTCATCCTCGGCATCCTCGCGGGCATCGGCCTCGCGTTCTTCGTCGAATACCTGGACGTCTCGCTGAAGACGGTGGACGAAGTCGAGAAATACCTCGGTTTGTCCGTCGTCGCGGTCATCCCGCAGCAGTCCCGTCCGCTCACCGAGGCCGGGCAGTCCAGCGGCCAGGGCGAAGCCTACCGCGGTCTCCGCACCAGCCTCGACATGCTGGCCAAGGAAGGCAGCAAGAAGGTCTTCGCGGTCATCTCCGGCGGCGTGGGCGAAGGCAAATCCACGACCCTCTTCAACCTCGCCTACGTCTGCGCCGAACAGGGCAGCCGCGTGCTGGTAATCGACAGCGACCTGCGCCGCCCCGTGCAGCACAAGATGGTCGGCATTTCCAACCGCAAGGGCCTCGTGAACGTCCTCGTCGGGGAGATGCCCCTTGCCGACGTCACGGTCGAGACGGGCGTGCCGAACCTCTGGATGATTCCCTCCGGCCGCCTGCGCCGCGGCGTCATCGGCATCCTCAACAACCAGCGCCTGCGGAACATCATCGACGAAATCCGCGACCAGTACGACTACATCTTCTTCGACTCGCCGCCGATCCTGGGCGTCACCGACGCCTCGATCCTGGCCGGCGAAGTGGACGGCGTGCTGCTGGTGGTCCAGTACCGCAAATACCCGAAGATCATTTCGCTGCGCGCGAAGCGCATGGTCGAGAACGCCGGCGGGCACCTGCTCGGCGCCGTCCTCAACAACATCAACATCATGCGCGACGACTACTATTACTACTACCACTACACGACGAAGAAATATTACGGCAGCAGTCGCCACGACAAGGACGACGAAAGCGAAGAATCATAAGGGGAGACACCGTGGACAGGACGACCAAGACGAACAAATGGACCGGGCGCGCGCTGGCCGCCGCCCTCGCGTGCATGCTGCTGGCCGGATGCGGCGGCGGGCAGGTCCCCAACCAGCGCGTCTACGACCGCTATGCCGCGCTGATGCAGGAGCGCGTCCGCCAGATGCAGCCCGCCTCCAAGCCCGCCGAACAGACGGCCGCTCCGGCCCCGGCCAAGCCCGCGGCCGCCAAGCCCGCCGCGCCGCAGCAGCCCAAGGCCAAGCCCGCCGCTCCCGCGCCGCGCAAGCCGGTCGCCCCGAAACCCGCCCCCGCTCCCGCTCCCGCCCCGGCTCCCGAACCCGAACCGGTCATCGAAGAACCCCCTGTCGAAATCATTCCGCCGCCCGCGTACGAACCCGAGCCGGTGGCCGAGCCCGAACCCGAAGTCTGGGAAGAGCCGGAGCCCGAACCGGAGCCGGAACCGGAGCCCGAGCCGGAACCCGCCCCCGTTGCGGTGATTCCGCCCCCGCCTCCGCCGCTCGCCCCCGTTGCCGAACCCATCCGCACCGGTTCCGACGCCGAGGCCGAGCGGTCCGCCTACGCGCTGCGCATCGGCGATGGCGTCGCCATCACGCTCCGCGGCATTCCCCAGCCCGAGAAGATCGAGTGCCAGGTGGATGAATACGGGATGATTCCGCTGCCGCTGATCAACGACGTGCGGGCCGAAGGCCTGTCCGCCGCCGAGCTGCAGAAGAACATCCGGCAGATCTACCTCGATCGCGGCATCTACAAGAACATCAACGTCACCGTCCTGATTCCGACCCGCTACTATTACACGCAGGGCGAATTCAAGAATCAAGGGAAGTTCCAGCTGGTGTCGGCCATCACGTTGTCGCAGGCGATCGCGGCGTCGGGATATTTCACCGACTTCGCGAGCGGCAAGGTGCTGATCCGCCGCAACGGGACCATCTTCAAGACCGTGGACAACGCCCGCAAGCTGGACCGCACCCCCGAAGACGACATCCTCATCGAGCCCAACGACATCATCGAAGCCGACCGCCGTTTCTGGTAAGCCTCCCCTCTGCCGTCCCCCTCTTCCCTTTTTCCACGCCCTCCCGCCACCGCGGGAGGGCGTTCCCGTTCCCCTCCCCAACCATGTCCCGATATCATTTGAGAACAGGAAAAACATGAGATAATCCGCTTGTTTTCCTCCATTCTCCCTTGCATGAAAAATCCCCCGTCCGCATGGACGGGGGATAGAGGGCCGGAGTCGTGGAGAGGAGGGTTACAGGTCGTCGAACTCGGTGGAGTCGCCGTTGTTGGGGAGGTCCACCGGAATGCGGAGGCGGTCGCGGACGAGCTTGGCCAGGCGTTCGCGGGGCTCCTGTTCGCCGTGGACCAGGATGAGCTTCTTCGGGCGGGCGTCGTAGACGCAGCGGAAGAGTTCCAGCCGGTCGGCGTGGGCGGAGAAGGCGTTGAGTGTGGTGATTTCGGCGGCCACCTGGAAGTCGTCGCCGAAAATCTTCACCTTCTTTTCCCCGTTCTGGAGGCGGCGTCCGAGGGTGTTGACGGCCTGGTAGCCGACGAGGATGACGCCGTTGGCCGGGTTGTCGATGCCGTGCTTGAGGTGGTGGAGGATGCGGCCGTGTTCGCACATCCCGGCGGCCGCGAGGACGATCGACGGTTCCTTCGAGGAGGTGATGGCCTTGGAGTCGTTGACGGTCTCGGCGAAGCGCAGCCAGCGCGGCGTGACGGGGGAGTCGCCGGTGCGTTCGCGCAGTTCGTAGTATTCGTGGTCGAGGATGTCCTGGTTCTTCTCGAAAATCTGCGAGACGGCGTTCGCCATCGGGCTGTCGAGGTACACCGGCACGCGCGGGAGGTCGCCCGACGCGAAGAGGGAGGCGAGGTGGTAGATGATTTCCTGGGCGCGTTCGAGGGCGAAGGTCGGGATCATGACCTTGCCGCCGCGGCCGAGGATGCGGGTGACGACCTGGCGGAGGTCTTCGCGGGCGTTGCGGGCGGCATCGTGGAGGCGGTCGCCGTAGGTGCTTTCGAGGATGAGGACGTCGACGCCGGTCAGCTCGGCGGGGTCGCGCAGGAGGGGGAGGTGGCGGCGGCCGAGATCGACGGCGTAGCCGATTTTCAGCGGGTCGCGGCCGTGGCGGGGGATCTTGATCTTGGCGATGGCGGCGCCGAGGATGTGGCCGGCTTCGAGGTGGAGGAGCTTGACGCCGCCCGGCAGCTCGATGGAGGTGTCGTAGGCGTGGGGGCGGATGAGGCGGAAGGTGGCTTCGGCGTCGGCGGTCGTGTAGAGGGGGACGACCTGGGGGAGGCCCTTGCGGTTGGTCTTCTGGTTCAGGTAGGCGGCGTCGGCTTCCTGGATGTTCGCGGCGTCGCGGAGCATGACGGGGAGGAGGTCGGCGGTCGCGGAGGTGCAGTGGATGGGCCCCTGGTAGCCTTCCTTGACGAGGAGCGGCAGGGCGCCGCAGTGGTCGATGTGCGCGTGCGAGACGACGGCGGCATCGACGGTGGCCGCGGGGAAACCGAGGTTGCGGTTGAGCTTTTCCGCCATCTGGCGCGGGCCCTGGTAGAGGCCGCAGTCGAAGAGGATGCGCGCCATCCCCACGTCGAGCAGGTGTTTGGATCCGGTGACTTCGCTGGCTCCGCCGAGAAAACTCCACTTCATGCACACGCTCCTTCCATGCCGTGAGCATAGCCGCTGGAGGCCCACGCCGCAAGCGCGGATTTTGAGGAAGCCCCGTGCGATGTTCATGGGGGGGGATGATGGGGGAAAAGACGGTGATTTGTTGGGGTTTCCCGTATTCTCAAAATCGGCGGGGAGGCGTGCATCCCGCTTTGCGAAAGGGGGAGGCCGCCCCTGCCCCTGATGGGCTTCCCGGTTTTCGGAAGGCGGTGATTTGGTTCGCCATCGGGCGCGGGCGGGTGTAGAAGGGAGGCATGAACTACTGCCCCATCGCCAGCGTACTCGGTTTCATCCTCTCCCCGGACCGCAAAAAGGTCCTGATGGTCCACCGCATCTCGCGCTCCTCCGACGAACAGTTCGGCAAGTACAACGGACTCGGCGGCCACATGGAGCGCGACGAGGACATCGCCTCCGCCCTCGTCCGCGAAATCCGCGAGGAGAGCGGCCTCGAAGTCGTCCGCATGTCCCTGCGCGGCTCCATCAACTGGACGGGCTTCGGCCCCAAGGGCGAGGACTGGATTGGGTTCGTGTTCCTGGTGGAGGAGACGCGCGGCGAGGCGGCGTCGAAGAACGAGGAGGGCCCGCTGGAATGGGTCGAGCTCGAGCGCATCCCGACGCTGCCGATGTGGGAGGGCGACAAATACTTCATGCCGCTGGTGTTCGACGGCGATCCGCGCCCCTTTCACGGGTTCATGCCCTACGAGAACGGGCGCCCGGTCGGCTGGTCGTACACCCGCTTCTGACGGGATGGACGCCGCCGCTCCAGCCGCCCCCGCCGCCCCCGCCTGCCTCCCGGAACTCGGCCGGGCGGACCGCAAGACGCTGCTGAACGTCGAATACGACCACTACAAGCTCCCCGACGGCGCCGACCTCTACGTCACCCGCTACGGCCGTCCCTTCCTTCGCCACCTCGTGCCCGCCCGCTGGTACGAAAAGGAGTGGTTCCGCAAGAGCCGCGAAAAGCTCTGCGGCACCTCCCGCGTCTACAAGGTCCGCACCAAGCCCGACGCCGCCGGCGAGTCCAAGGCGCTCGTTGTCAAGTGGTGCCGCGTGGGCGAGACGGTGCCGGTGGACACCTTCACGCTCAACAAGTTCATCGAGGCCGAATTCAATTCGCCCTACGAGGAGTTCTCCCTCCTCATGGAGATGCGCGCCCGCACCCGGCCCGGCGTCATCCGCACCCACAAGCCGCTCGCCATCTACGTCCCCGCCAAGCGGCTGGAGCTCTGGCAAACCGGCCGCTCCCAGTCCAAGATGGCGCAGAAGAAGGCGAAATTCCGCGACGTGGAACTCGACGTCAACCGCCAGTACATCCTCATCTACGAGTGGATCAAGGGCATCGCCTCCACCGACCCCGCCGCCGCCGAGGCCGCCGCCCGCACCCCGCCGCCGCCGCCCGAGCGGGACGCCCTGCCGCCGGATGCGCCCCGCCTGCAGCCGCCCTCCTTCTCCTTCGCTCCCTCGGTGCCCTTCCCCACGGCCATGCTCCGCCGCTCCATCCGCGACATGTGGCAGACCGGCTTCCGCGTCCTCGACGTCAAGCCCGAGCACGTCATCGTCCGACCCCTCCCCGACGGCACCCTCCTGCGCGGCCGTGACGGCCTCCCCGCCTACGCGCTCGTCGATTTCGAGCTCCTCGCCCGCACGCCGGGGCACGAGGACGCCGTCAAGCGCTCCCGCCGCCAGGACTACCTCGAACGCCAGCGCGACCGCTTCGCCTCCGCGCCCGCCTTCCCCGAACATTTGCACCCCGTCCGCATTTTCGGCGTCGACTACGTGCACGGCGACTGCGGTTCGACCAACGGCAAGCTCTGGGTCGTCGGCCACGACCCCCACCTCTTCGACTACTTCCTGCCCGAGCGCTGGCGCCGCACCCCGCGCGAGAGCCTCTCCGACACCCAGCAGGTCTACCGCACCACCACCAAGGACGAAATCCACCTCGTCTGGAAAGTCTCCCACGTGGGCGACAGGCCCGATCCGGAGGACTCCACGCCCGCGCACCTCGCCTACGGCTACAACTCCCCCTTCGAAGAATTCGCGTACGCCTTCCGCCTCGCCGACGCCGGCGTGCCCACCACCTACCCGCGCGCCATCTACATGCTCGGCAACCAGTCCACCCTCCCTCCCGAAATCCTCGACCCGCGCCGCTACCTCACCCACGCCGGCATCCTCATGCCCGACGGCGAGCCCGTCCTCCAGCGTTCCCGCAACTACATCGTCATCTGGGGCTACTGGAACGGCCTCGACGAAGTCCTCGCCTCCGCCGGCACCGGCGGCGAAAAGAAAACCCCCTTCTGCACCGGCGTCAACGCCCGCCAGGCGCTCGACCGCGGCCTGGTCGACGCCCCCATGCACGCCCGACTCATGGACAAGATGGCCCGCCTTCTCGCCTCCGCCGGCTTCGAAAGCACCATGCCGCGCGACACCCATTTCCTGCTGACCCTCCTCCCCGACGGCAGCCTCCAGCTCGATCCCGACGGCACCCCCGTCCTCCGCGTCTGCAACTTCGAGTTCCTCCACCCCCTCGGCGAATAGCCGGACCCTGTTCCTGTTCTCGGCGCCCGTCTCCTCCCGCAGTTTTGGAAACAGGAAAAAATGGAGGTTTTCCGTCGGTTTTGTGTTGTCCCGCCGCCCATGAATGGATGGGGCGGGAAGGCAGGGTAGGGGAGGTGGGGCGCGGGCCGCGTCAGCGGGGGAGGACGAAGAGGGCGGCGCCGAAGAGGGACCAGAAGGTGCCGGCGAGGTAGTTCAGGAGGGAGAGGGCCAGGGCGGGAGCGGCGGGAATGCCGAGGGGGGCGAGGAGGGCCACGAAGAGGGCTTCGCGGATGCCCAGACCGCCGGGGGTGAGGGGGATGGCGGAGAGGACCGTTATGACAGGGAAGATGGCCAGCCATTGGGGCCAGGGGATGGTGAGCGAAAGGGCCAGGGAGAGGGCGTGGCAGGCGGCGGCGAGGAGGAGGAGGTTTGCGAGGGACAGGAGGGTGGCGATGGCGGCAGCGCGGGGATTGCGTCGGGGAAAGGTGAAGGCGGTATGGAGTCGGGCGAGGAGGGGGTGGGTGCGGGAGGGGAGGAGGCGGGCGGCGAGATGCCAGGGTGTGGAGGTCAGGGCGGCGACGGTGGCGGCAGCGCCGGCGAGGGCGAAGAGGAGCATCAGCCAGGAGGCTTTCCGCCAGGCGGGGTCGGCCAGGCGGGCGTGGAGGTCGGGGAGGAGGGAGAGGCAGCCGAAGGCGAGGGTGGCGAGGAGGCCGATTCCGCGCTCGATGACGACGCTCGCCGCGGCTTCGGCTTCGCGTCCGGGATGGCGGCGGGCCGCGGCGTAGGCGCGGTAGAGGTCGCCGCCGCACGCGCCGAAGAAGAAGGCGTTGAAGAATTGTCCGGCGAAAAAGGCGCGGAAGGTGGTGCCAAAGGGATTGGGGAGGGCGAGGGCGCGGAGGAGGAGGTGCCATCGCACGGCGCCCGCGAGGAGGGCGAGGAAGGTGAGGGCGAGGGCGGCGGCGACGCAGCCGGGGGCGCTGTGGAAGAGGGCGAGGGCGTCGAGTACCGAGCGGGGGCCGATGCGGTGGATGAGCCACGCGAGGAGGGCGAGGGCCGCGAGGGGGCGGAGGAGGGACGTCCAGCGGACGCGGCGGGAGGGCATGGGTCAGGCCTCGGCGATGGAGCGGTAGAGGTCGGTAAGGGTCTGGCGGAGGGGGATCTGAGGGGTCCAGCCGGTGTCGGCGCGTAGGCGGTCGGTGGAGTAGGCGGGGTGGGCGTCGGTGGGGCGCCAGAGGGCGGGATCGACGGCGAGGGAGGGGCGGACGCCGGAGATGTCGCAGAGGGCGTCGAGGAGGTCGCGGATGGATACGGAGGCGGGCGAGGCGATGTTGTAGGCGGCGCCGGGGGTTCCGCGTTCGAGGAGGAGGAGGTAGGCGCGGACGACGTCGCGGACGTCGGTGAAGTTGCGGCGGCTGTCGAGGTTGCCGACGCGCATCTCGGCGGGGGCGCGTCCGGCGGCGATGTCGGCAAGCTGCCGCGCGAAGGCGGAGGAGACGAAGCGGGGAGACTGTCCGGGGCCGATGTGGTTGGCGGGGCGCGCGACGAGGAGGGGGAGGCCGTGGCGGGCGGCATAAAAACGGGCGGCGGTGTCGGCGGCAGCCTTGGTGACGCCGTAGATGTTGTCGGGGGCCAGGGGGGAGTCTTCGGTGAAGGCGGCGCCGGCGGCGGGCGCGGAGCCGTAGACTTCGGCGGAGGTGACGAGGAGGACGCGCGTCGCGGGGCGGAGGGTGCGCACGGCGTCGAGGACGTTCAGGGGGCCGACGGTGTTGACCTCGAACACCATCTGGGGATGCTCCCACGCGACGGGGACGAAGGCGATGCCGCCGAGATGGAGGATGGCGTCGGGCGAGAAGGTTTCCAAGGCGGCGCGGATGGAGTCGGGGGAGGTGGCGTCGAAGGGGAGGTAGGGGAGGTCCGGGGGCGGGGTGCCCGCGACATCGCCGCCGCATACGTCGTGGCCCGCGGTGCGGAACGCCGCCACGGCGTGGCGCCCGACGAAGCCGTTGCATCCGGTGACGAGGATTTTCACGGGCGGGCCTCCGGCGTTGCGGCGCGGGCGCAGCAGGGGCAGTCGGGGCGGCGCGCGGCCTGGATGGAGCGGAAGGTGGCGGTCAGTCCGTCGTAGACGAGGAGGGCGTCGGTGTGGAGGCGGCCGATGCCGGTCAGGTGCTTGATGGCTTCGACGGCCTGCAGGGAGCCGATGACGCCGGGGATGCCGCCCAGGGGACCGGCGGGGGGCGCGGGGGGCGGGGCGTCGGGGAACACGCAGCGGAGGCAGGCGGTGCGGCCGGGGAGCACGGTGAGGAGCTGGCCGGAAAAGGCGTCGATGGCGCCGATGACGTAGGGTTTGCCGAGGAGGGCGCAGACGTCGGCGACGAGGGCCTTGGAGGCGAAGGAGTCGGTGGCGTCGATGACGAAGTCGTAGGGCGAGAGAATGTCGCGCGCGGTGTCCGCGGCGAGGCGCGCGGGATGGGGACGGAGCGTGACGTGCGGGTTCAGCGCGCGGAGGTGCGCTTCGGCGGATTCGGTCTTGGGGCGGCCGATGTCGGAGGTGGCGTGCAGGATCTGGCGCTGGAGGTTCGAGAGGTCCACGATGTCGCCGTCGGCGAAACCGATGGTGCCGACGCCCGCCGCCGCGAGGTAGGCTAGGGCCGGGGAGCCGAGGCCGCCGCAGCCGACGACGAATACGCGTCCCTTGCGGAGGCGTTCCTGGGCGGCGGTGCCGAAGCCGGGCAGGTCGAGCTGGCGGGCGTAGCGTTGGCGTTCTTCCGGGGAAAAGAGCATGGCGGGCGTCAGAGGGAGCCGGATACGGTGTCGGCAAGGGCCGCGAACGACAGGTGGACGCCCGCCAGGAAAACCACGATCGCCAGGACGATCATGACGATGTACACCCACCCGGCCGCGCAGAACACCGTACGCAGGCGCAGCAGGAAGGGGAGGGTTTCTTCGTGGACGTAAGGGGTCCGCTCGAGCGTGGAACGGGCGCCGAGCAGCGCGATGCCCGCCACCAGCAGGGGGATGTTCCACGGGAGCAGGAGCAGCAGCGGGAGCGAGACGATGATCGTGCAGATGCCGTCGAACAGCATCCAGCCGCACAGGCCCGTCGGGAGGGGTACGCGGCCTTCGCCGAGCGGCGGGGCGGCGGTCAGGTCGAGCGCGTCGCGGAGGGGGACCCAGTTGGCGAGGCCTTCGCGCCAGACGAGGGTGCCGGCGGAGAGGAGGCCGTCGATGTAGCCCTGGCGGATCCTGCGTTCGTCGTAGGGTCCGCGCTTGTCGGAGGTTTTCGGGTCAACGTAATACCAATTCGCCATGTTCCACCTTGCGTGCGTCGGCCACTATGCCACATCCCCCCCGGAAGGAAAGCCGAAATGCGCGGGGAAAGTTTTCCAACCATTGGAAACTTTTTTCCAATCATTGGAAAAATGGCGGAAATTTTTTCCAATCATTGGAAAACTTGAGAAAAAATTTTCCAATCATTGGAAAAAACGGGCCGGTTTTTCCAACCATTGGAAAAAAGTTTTCCAATCGTTGGAAAATTCCGCGCGCGCGCAAGGGGTTTGCTTTTTGGGCGGGGAACGGGTAAAAGGGCGGCATGAAAGAGAACACCCTCAAGCCCCGTCCCACCACCCCCCAGACCGTCGGCCTCAAGCAGGCCAACCACTCGGTCACCAAACTCGATGCCAAGCAGCTCGCCCTCGGACGTGATTCGTACGTCGGCGATTTCGTGCCCGCCGACGCGCTGATCGTCAAGATGCTCTGGAGTCCGCACGCGCACGCGCGAATCAAGTCCATCGACGTCAGCGAGGCGGAGAAGATGCCCGGCGTGCGGTGCGTGCTGTGGCACGGGAACGTTCCGCGCATCCCGCACTGCACGGCGGGACAGGGGTTCCCGGAGCCGTCGCCGTACGACACGTTCATGTTCGACACGAAGGTGCGGTTCGTGGGCGACCGCGTGGCCGCCGTCGCCGCCGAAACCGAGGAGCAGGCGCTCGCCGCGATCGGGAAGATCAAGGTGGAGTACGAGGTGCTCAAGCCCGTGTTCACCATCGACGAGGCGATGGCGCCGGGCGCGCCGATCATCCATGACGAAAAGGATGCGTACGTGCCCATCCCCATCCCGTACGAGCCCGAGAAGAACCTCGTCGCGCGCGTGGCCTGCGAGGCCGGCGACTTCGAGAAGGGCATGAAGGAGGCCGACTTCACCTTCGACGACACCTACGAGACGCCCTACGCCCAGCACACCCCCATCGAGCCCTACACCGCGATGGCCAGGCTCGACGGCGCCGGGCGCATCGTCATCACGACTTCCACGCAGGTCCCCTTCCACTCGCGGCGCATCGTGGCGCAGACGCTCGGGATCCCCGTGCAGAAGGTCCGCGTCATCAAGCCCCGCATCGGCGGCGGCTTCGGCTCGAAGCAGGAGGTGCTGCTCGACGACGTGGTGGCGATGGTCGCGCTCCGCACCGGGCGTTGCGCCTTCTGGCGCTTCACGCGCGAGGAGAATTTCCGCACCGGCCGCACGCGCCACCCCATGCGCGTCCGCATCCGGATGGGCGTCAAGAAGGACGGCACCATCACCGCCGTCGGCATGGACGCCTGGAACAACACCGGCGCCTACGGCGGGCACGGCCTGACCGTCGTCTCCTGCGCGGGCTCCAAGGTCCTGCCCCTCTACCGCTGCGAAAACGTCCACTTCGACGGCAAGGTTCTTTATACGAACCTCCCCGTCGGCGGCGCCTACCGCGGGTTCGGCGCCACGCAGGCGTTCTTCGGCATGGAATCCACCGTCGACAAGGCCGCGGAGGCCATCGGGATGGACCCGCTCGAATTCCGCAAGCGCAACCACATCCGCGTGGGCGAAGGGCACCCCGTATTCGCGGCCCTCGGCGAGGGCAAGGAAGGCGTCCCCATGACCATCGGCTCCTGCGCCCTCGACGACTGCATCGACCAGGGCGCCGCCGCCATCGGCTGGGCGGGCCGCACCGACTGGCGCACCAAGACCGGCCGCTACCGCCGCGGCATCGGCATGTGCGCCCTCATGCAGGGGTCGAGCATCCCGCACATCGACATGGGCGGGTCGTCCATCAAGATCAACGAAGACGGCTCCTTCAACCTCCTGTGCGGCGCGACCGACCTCGGCACCGGGTCCGACACCGTCCTCGCCCAGATCGCGGCCGAAGAACTCTGCACGACCACCGACAAGATCGTCGTCTACTCCTCCGACACCGACATGACCCCGTTCGACGTCGGCGCCTACGCCTCCTCGACCACCTACCTCTCCGGCGAAGCCGCGCGCAAGGCCGCCGCCGACGCCAAGCGCCAGATTCTCCACACCGGCGCCGAAATGCTCGGCCTGCCCGAAGGCGAGTGCCATTGCGAAGACTCCCAGGTCATATCCAACGCCGACCCTTCCAAGCGCGTCACCTACTCCGACATCGCCAACTACTCCCTCTACAGCTGCAACCAGTACCAGATCATCGGCACCGCCTCGCACTTCACCGAAAAATCCCCGCCGCCGTTCGCCGCGCACTTCGCCGAAGTCGAAGTCGACACCTGGACCGGGTTCGTCAAGATCCTCAAATACGTCTCCACCATCGACTGCGGCACGCCGATCAACCCCATCCTGTGCGAAGGCCAGACCGAAGGCGGCACCCTCAACGGCATCAGCTACGCCCTGACCGAAGAATACCTCTTCAACGAACGCGGCAAGATGACCAACGCCTCCTTCGCCGGCTACCACATCTTCTCGATGCGCGACAAACCGCCGATGCAGACCATCATCTGCCCCTCCTACGAAGAGACGGGCCCGTACGGCGCCAAGAGCGTCTCCGAGATCTGCATCAACGGCGCCGCGCCCGTGTTCGCCAACGCCATCTACAACGCCACCGGCGCCCGCCTCTACGACTTCCCCCTCACCCCCGAAAAAGTCTACAACGCCATCCAGCAAGTGAAGCGCTGACGCCCCGCGCCAGCCCACCCCCCGCCCCGGAAGCCCCCCCCCGCTCCCGGGGCGTTCCTTTGGCGCCTGTCCGGTAGCAACTGTCTTTTTTGTAAAATTTCAATTTAAGAACTTATCCGTAAATAATCATCACTTTGTTGAGAGTGATGAGGGCGG
>CACXEY010000243.1 GCA_902766695.1 uncultured bacterium | reverse complement strand
AGGGCGCTCACGTCCTGACACTTTGTGGTTACACCCACGCGGCCGCGCGGGGTTGATTCGGCGGGCGGGATGGGGTACAAGGGGACGGTCAACCGCAAGGAGGTTTCATGCAGACGAATGCTAACAGGAAGTCCGGGTTCACGTTGGTGGAATTGATGACGGTCATCGCGATCATGGCGCTGCTGTCGGCCCTGGTGCTGGGGCTGGCCGGGAACGCGCAGAAGACGGCGGCGCGCAAGCGGGCGGCGTCGGAGGTCGAGCAGCTGTCGAGTTTCGTGACGGACTACCTCGCGGAGTACGGACGGGTCCCGAGTTCGCCGGCAGCGCTGAGCAACGCGCTGGCCGAGGCGGGGCACGCGCTGACGAACATGGTCGATCCGTGGGGCATGACGTACGTGTACAGCAACACGTCGAAGCAGACGTTCTACCTCTACTCCTACGGCGGCTCGGAAACGAACGCCGCGCAGTGGATCGGCAACACGCCCGGCGGGGAGTGAGCGGCGACATGGCCAGGGTGTGCGTGCTGGTGGCGGACGGCTCGGAAGAGCTGGAAACCGTGGCGGTCGTGGACGTTCTGCGGCGGGCGGGCGCGGAGGTGGTCCTTGCGGGGGTGGCGGGGACGCGTCCGGTGAAGGCGTCTCGCGGCGTGGGGCTGGTTCCGGATGCGGCGTGGGATGCGGCGGCGGCGTACGGGTTCGACGCGCTGGTGGTGCCCGGCGGAATGGGCGGGGTGGAGGCCATTGGCGCGGAGGGGAGCGTGCTGGAAGCGTTGCGGCGGGCCGCGGCGGCGGGCAAGTGGGTGGCGGCCATCTGCGCGGGGCCGCAGGTGCTGGACAGGGCGGGGGTTCTGGAGGGCAAGCGGTACACGTGCTATCCGGGGCTGAACCGGGAAATCGGCGGCGGCGAGTGGCAGGACGAGCCGGTGGTCGTGGACGGGAAGCTCGTGACGAGCCAGGGACCGGGCACGGCGGTGGCGTTCGCGCTGACGCTGGCGGAGCTGCTGGAGGGGCTGGATGCGGCGCAGCGCACGGCGGCGGGCATGCTGCTGGAGTGGCCGCCGGAAGAGGCGTGAGGGACGGGATTTTCCGGCCATGCTTCGCGAATACGGCGTTTATCCCGGACTGGAGCGGGTGGAGGTTCCCTTCGAGGCGGGGGAGGCGGACGTGCCGCGCTACGTGGACTGCTACATCCAGGACGCGGAGCGGCGCGCGGAGGGATACCCGCCGGACATGGGCGGGGGGCGCTTCGCGCCGGGCGACTACCGCTATGCGTTCCAGGTGCTGCTGTGGCTGCTGCGGACGAAACGGATCGCGCGCGGGGCGAAGTTCCTGGAGTGGGGCAGCGGGCAGGGGATGGTCGCGATCCTGGCCCAGCTGCTGGGGATGGAGGCGACGGGCGTCGAGCTGGACCCGCGGCTGGTCCTGGAGTCGCGCGAGCTGGCGGCGCGGTTCGACACGCTGGCGCGGTTCGTGCGGGGGACGTACGATCCGGAGTCGACGGACCCGGACATCGACGTGGTGACGGCGGAGGGGCGCGCGGCGGTGTACGTGTATCCGTGGCCGGGCGAGGAGGCGTTCTTTTTGCGGCTGTTCGAGGACACGGCGGACGAGGGGACGTACCTGCTCGTGTGCCTCGGGCCGGAGGACGTCCGCGTCTACCGCAAGATTCCCGCGTCCGCGCCGTGAAACTGCTCGTCCACGCCTGCTGTGCCTGGTGTCTCGGCAAGGCCCTGCCGGGGCTGGCGAAGGAAGGGGTGGGGGCGGGGGAGGCGACGGTGTTCTGGTACAATCCGAACATCCATCCGCTCATCGAGTACCGGCGGCGGCTGAAGGCGCTCAAGATGCTGTGCGAACGGGCGCGGTTGCCGCTGGAGACGGAGGACGAATACGGTCTGGTGGAGTTCTGCCGCGCCATCCACGGGCGCGAGACGGTGCCCGGTCGGTGCGGCATCTGCTACGCGATGCGGATGCGGCGGGCGGCGTGCACGGCGAAGGAGGGCGGATACGACGCGTTCACGACGACCCTCCTGACGAGCCTCCAGCAGCACCACGAGCTGCTGCGCGCGGCGGGCGAGGCGGCGGCGGAAGAGTTCGGCGTGGCGTTCCTCTACCGCGATTGGCGCGGCGAGACCGCGGACCCGGCGCTGCTCAAGTGGCTCTACAAGCAATCGTACTGCGGGTGCGTCTTCAGCGAATACGACCGCTACCGCGCCACCACGACCCACCTCTGGCCGCCGTCGGGGAGAGCGCGTCCGGCGGATTGACGTCCGATCCGGCCGTCCCCGCCGTCAGGGGGCTTCCTGACTCCGGACGGTCCCCTGCGGCCGCGCCAGAAGGCTTTCGAGCGCGGTCTGCCGCAAGGTTTCCTGTGTCGGGGACAGATGGCGCGCCAGCAGGAAGTCCGCCAGCTCGCGCCGCGTGTTTTCCGCCAGGATGGCGTCGAGGGGCTTGCCGTTGGGGCGGTCGGGACGCGGCAGGCGCCGCAGGCCGAGCGCTTCGTCCACGTGCCCTTGCAGGCGGCTGAAATTCCAGTGCGCGCGCATCAGGCGCGCGAGACGGCGCTTCGCCGATGCGTAGTGCATTCGCAGGGCCGGCGGCACTTCCGCGGAGGGCGCCACGCCGGGCAGCAGCCACTCCAGCGGGATGCGTTCGTCCAAGGACAGCAGGGCGCGGAGGCGGACGGCGAGGCGCATGTAGCGCATGAGGGTCGAGTAGTT
>CACXEY010000242.1 GCA_902766695.1 uncultured bacterium | reverse complement strand
GGGGGGGGGGGGGGGGGGGGGGGGGGGGGGGGGGGGGGGGGGGGGGCCGGTGTCGGAGTAGACGCGGCAGCCGAGGGTTTCGAGTTCCTGGCGGACGGGGTCGGGCACGGGGCCCTGGTCGAGGGCGTGCACGGGGTGGCCTTCGGCGCGCAGCAGGCGGGCGGCGGCGCGACCGCTGCGGCCCAGGCCGCAGACGAGGACGGGGTTGGAGGAGGGAGAGGTCATGATTTTTTAAAACAACTCAAACAACTTGAAAAACAACTCTTTGATTTGGAAACAAAATGAACAAATCTCGAAACAAATTATTAAAGGATGACAAATTTCAGATTTATAATTCGTTGACCGGTTGGATGTGTTCCTTGTTTTGTTCTTGTTCCCACTTTTTCTGCCATTCCTCCATGTCTTTCCGCCATTGTTCTTCGACACGACGGGCTTCGCCAATCATGTGTTCGTAGTCCACTTCCTCGCCGTTGAGGTGCAGGACGTAGCAGTCGAGGATGAGGCCCGACATGTCGTCGGGGTGGTGGATGCCATTGTTGCGGAAGTAGGTCGGCAGAGGCGATTCTTCGTGCCAGAGGCCCCAGTTGTTGCGGAGCCACATGCCCAATCCGAAGTGCGCGGCCGTGGCACCATTTTCCCGGAGCCAAGCCTTGTCTTCGTCGTTGAGCATGGAGTCGAGCTGGGCCATGCAACCGGGCAGGTCGGAGGGGATGTGCACCTCTTGCACGGGAGCGGCTGTATCGCCGGTTTCGGGTTGCTGGCCGAAGGACATGAACGGCAGCAGGAGGCAGAACGCAAGGATGGCAAGGTTGGTTTTCATGGGGTTTGCTTTGTCATGGTGTGGTGGATGGGAAGATCTTGGGAAACAAAAGGAACAAATCTCGAAACAAATTATTCAAGGATGACAAATTTCAGATTTGAAATTGTATCCGGTCGGATTTGTTTCTTGATTTGTTCTTTTTGTTTCCTTCTCTACTAGCGGAGTTTGAGGGTGGCGAGGCCGAGGAGGGCGCAGACGATGCCGGCGATCCAGAAGCGGATGACGACGGAGTTTTCGGCGGCGTCCGGGGAACGGCCTTCGGCGCGGGCGTGCTCCTTGGCGAGGATCTCGAAGTGGTGGTGCAGGGGGGTCATGCGGAAGGGGCGCTTCTCGGGCGGCAGGGCCTCGCCGGTACGGCGGCGGTGGCGCTTGCAGGCGGTGCGCTGGATGATGACGCTCAGGGTCTCGGCGACGAACACGCCGCCGACGATGATGAGGGTCAGTTCCTGCTTGATGAGGATGGCCACCATGGCGAGGGTTCCGCCGAGGGCCAGGCTGCCGGTGTCGCCCATGAAGACTTTCGCCGGGTATCCGTTCCACCAGAGGAAGCCCAGGCCCGCGCCGAGGAGGCATCCGCAGAAGACGGCCAGTTCGTGGCTGCCCGGGACGGACGGGACGAGAAGGTACGCGGAGAGGACGGCGTTGCCCGCGACGTACGCCATCACCAGGACGGCGGCGATCGCGGAGTTGGCGCAGCCGATGGCCAGGCCGTCGAGGCCGTCGGTCAGGTTGACGGCGTTGGTGGTGCCGACGATGACGCCCCACATGAGCAGGAGCGCGCCGAAGATGGTGATGTCCGGCAGCAGCGGGGTCTTCAGGAAGGGGACCATCAGCTCGGTCGCGTGGGCGCGGGTCTCGGGTATCCACTCGATCCACGCGAAGGCGACCAGCACCCAGAGTCCCTGCAGCAGGAGTTTTCCGCGCTCGGAGAGGCCGGCGGTGTTGCCGCGGCGGATCTTGAGCCAGTCGTCGAGGAAGCCGATCGCCCCCATCGCCAGCATCGTCGCCAGCGCCAGCCATATCTGCGGGTTCTCCGGATGGCACCAGAGGAGCGCGGAGACGAGGGTCGTGCCGATGATCAGCAGTCCGCCCATCGTGGGGGTGCCGGCCTTCTTGGCGTGGCCGAGCACCGCGGTGTCGGCGCCGGAGCGGACGACCTGCCGCGCCTTGAGGTCGCGCAGCGCCGCGATGAACCGGCGGCCGAACAGCAGCGAAAGGATGAACGCCGTGCCCGCCCCCATGAAGGCGCGGAAGGTGACGTAGGAGAACACGCGCATCGGCGCGAAGGAGGACGTGAAGTCGGAGAGGTAGTAGAGCATGGGCGGGGTCCTTTCGGGGGAATCAAATCAAATCAATAAAACAACTCAAACAACTTGGAAGACAACTCGGGACAAGGGATTGTTGGAAACAAAAGAAACAAAGGGGGAAACAAAAAAATGCGGAGAACAAAAATGTTTTTATGGGAAGAAGACAAAGAGGACAAAGGGGGACAAGAAGGTTGGGGGAGCGTCCGCCTGCTGGCAAGCGGGTGCGGAAAATTTTTTCCAATCGTTGGAAAACGGCCGAAAATTTTTTCCAATCATTGGAAAAAACGGGCCGGTTTTTCCAACCATTGGAAAAATTTTTTCCAATCATTGGAAAAATGGCTTTCCGGCGGGGGGCTTGCAGATTGTGCCCATTCCGGGCGTCCGGGAGGACCGAAGGGCGTTTTTGTTGGACTCTTTGTCCGATGGACATCTTTTGTCTTCCAAAAAATCAGGCGAAGAGAGGGAGGATTTTCTCCATCGCGATGGCGCGGGAGGCCTTTAGGAGGAGGGCGTCGCCGGGGGACATGCGGGAGGCGAGCCAGGCGGCGGCGGGGGCGTGGGTGTCGGTGAGGAGGAGGCGGTCGGCGGGAAGGCCGGCGTCGCGGAAGCCGCGGGCGAGGGCGTCGGCGAGGGCGGGTTCGGGTCCGGCGACGATGGCGACGCCCGCCCAGTCGGCGATGGACGCGGCGTCGCGGCCGAGGGATTCGTGTTCGGCTGGGGCGCGGTCGCCGAGTTCGCGCATGGGGCCGAGGGCGAGGAATCGGCGTCCGGCGCAGGGGTGCTGGGCGAAGGCGCGCAGCGATTCGCGCATGCTGAGCGGGTTCGCGTTGTAGGCGTCGTTGACTGCGGTGCGTCCGCCGGGCAGCGCCACGGGCTCCCAGCGCATGCCGGTGCGTACGCCTTCGGCGAGGCCCGCGCGGATGTCGTCCCACGACGCGCCGAGGCGGCGTCCGAGGGCGACGGCGCGCAGGGCGTTGGAGGCCATGTAGCCGCCGGGGGGCGGCACGGGGAGGAGCGCTTCTTCGCCGCTCGCGGCTTCGCGGACGAGCATGCCGCCGCCGGGGGCGGGCAGGGCGGCGTAGTCGGCGGGTACGTCCGCCGTGCGCGAGCAGGTGACGACCGAGGCGCCGGACGGCACGCGGTCGCGGAACACGCCGTAGTGGGCCATGTCGGCGCCCAGCACCGCGAAGCCGCCGCGCGGCAGGCGCGCCAGCAGCTGCGACTTCTCTTCCGCGATCGCCCGCTCGGTGCCGAAGAACTCGATGTGCGCCGGGCCGACGCCCGTGACGACCGCGATGTCCGGCATCATGATGTCGCGCAGCGGCGGCATCTCGCCCGGATGGCTCACGCCGGCCTCGAAGACGCCGTAGGCGGTGTCAGGGTCGAGGCGCGAGACGCTCATGGGCAGGCCGATGTGGTTGTTGAAGTTGCCCGCCGTGCGCACCGTCGGGCCGAGGCGGGAGAGGACGTTCGCGCAAAGTTCCTTGGTGGAGGTCTTGCCGGCGCTGCCGGTGACGCCGACGACCTTCGCCTGCGCCATGCTTTGCCGCCAGCCCGCCGCGATGCGGGAGAGGGCGTCGAGCGGGTCGTCCACCTCCAGCACCGCCGCGCCGGACGGCGGCTCCACCGCGCCGCGCCGCACGACGGCGAACCCGCCGTCGCGCAGCACCGCGGGGACGAATTCGTGTCCGTCGCGCTTCTCGCCCTTGAGGGCGAAGAACAGCACGCCCGGCGCCGCCTCGCGCGAGTCGAAGCCCAGGCGGTCGATGCCGCGCTCCGGCGCGGCCGGGAGCCACGTCCCGCCGCACCACTCCGCCAAGGAATCCGGTGACGCATTGCGCATGGATGGGAACTCCGGCTAGTTCGTGGTCCGGCGGGCCGGATGGGCGCGCGAGGACGGTCCCGGGACTTGCCGGGCCGGGGTGCCGAGCTGCTGGCGGCGGCAGTCGGAAATGAGCTTGTAGCACTGGGTGATGTGGTCCTCGAGGGGGATGCCCGCGGGGGCGGAACCCTTCAGTGACTCGAATTTCTTGGCGGCGGCGTAGGCGTCGTCCTCGATTTCCTTGAGGAGGGACTGCTTGTTCGCCTTGCCGGCGAGGAACTCCTTGTACTTGGCGACGGCGCGGTTGTAGGCGCGGGCGCCTTCGAGGTAGTCGGGGTTTTTCCACGTCTTCGGCGTGGCGCCGGGATCGGCCGGGGCCGCCGCGGGGGCGCGCTTCGCCGCTTCCGCCGCCGATGCGCCGGGGGAACGGGCCAGACGGCGCACTTCGGCGAGGAGGGAGCGCGCGGCGAGGTAGTCGTCGCCGATTTCGCCGCGCATGGCGTCCGGGGCGGAGGGCGCGATTTCGCGGAGAAGGTTCAGCGTGGAGAGGACCTCGCTCTCGGCGATGGCCAGCGGGCGCGAGGAGGTGTCGTCGGCGAGGAACGCGCGGTAGGAGTCGAAGGCGGCGTTGAAGTGGCGGACGGCCTGGCGGAAGGATTCGTCCGGCCAGCCGGCAGCGGAGAAGTAGGTGAGGGTCGCCGGGTCGGGGAGCGGGCCGTCGGGAAGGGCGGCGGCGGCGGGCGCGGGGGCCTCGGGGGCCGGGGCGTCCGCGAGGGGGACGTCGGCGTCGTCCGGAAGGGGAATCGCGGCGGGGACGTCGGCGGGGGCGAAGCGGTCCTGCCAGTACGGGAGCCAGCTGTCGCGCGCGAACCAGAGGACGATGCCGAGGATCAGCGCGACGAGGGCGCCGACGGCCCCGAAGGCGGCCTTCTTCTTCGACGAGAGGGCATGGTGCCGCTTCTTCATCTCCTTGATGTCCGATTTCTTCACGCGGAGCGTCGGCTTTCCCGCGGAGGCGGCGGCATTGGCCGCGTCCGGGCGGCGCCCGGCCGCCTCGTCCAGATTGAGTTTTACCGTCGGTGGGTTCATGGGCGCCCAGAATGCTACAAGCCCGCCCGGATGACAATCCCTTTCCGTCCGCCTTCCGCAGGGACGCGGAACGTTCGCGAGATCAAGGAAAACACGTTGATTTCCTTCGGTTTTCAGTCACAGTCCCTTCCATGAAGAAGAGGCCGCGCCGCCCCCCTCTCCCCGCGCCGCCGCGTCCGCCGACCCGCCGGGGGGGGGGGGGGACCGGGGCGGGCATTTGCGGAACGGGGGAAACGGGCGTATGGTTGGGGGCCGGATTCGGGAACAGAAAGGATCCGCCATGAAATACATCGACTACTACCAGACTTTGGGCGTTCCGCGGGACGCCGCGCCGGACGCCATCAAGAAGGCGTTCCGCAAGCTCGCGCGCAAGTACCATCCCGACGTCAACAAAGACCCCGGCGCGGAGGCGAAATTCAAGGAAATCAACGAAGCCTACGAGGTCCTCTCCGACCCCGAGAAGCGCAAACGCTACGACACCCTCGGCGCCAACTGGAAGGCTGGCCAGGACTTCACTCCGCCGCCCGGCTGGGAAGAGGCGTTCCGGGGCGCGGGCGGCCGCGGCGGGGGCATCCATTTCGACTTCGGGGGCGGCGGCGCGGGCGGTTTCAGCGACTTCTTCTCGCAGCTGTTCGGCGGCATGGGCGGCATGGGGGGCATGGGCGGCATGAGCGGCATGGGGAACATGGGCGGAATGGGCGGCATGGGGGCGGATCCGTTCGGGGCGGGCGGTTTCACGCCGCACGGCCAGGACGCGCAGGCGGACCTGGCGATTTCGCTGGAGGACCTCTATTCGCGCACGCCGCAGAAGATCACGCTGCGGATGCCGGACGGGGGTACGAAGACGTTCAACGTGCGCATTCCGCTGGGAGCGGCGGACGGGTCGCGCATCCGGCTGCCGGGACAGGGGAGCGGCGGGGGGCACCTGTACCTGAACCTGCGGGTGCGGCCGCATCCGCACTTCAAACCCAACGGCCACGACCTCGACTACGTCCTGCCGCTGGCGCCATGGGAAGCGGTCCTCGGCGCGAAGGTCCGCGTGCCGACGCTCGACGGGCCGGCCGTCCTGACCATCGCCCCGGGAACCCAGAACGGCGCCCGCCTGCGCCTCCACGGCAAGGGACTGCCCGACAAGCAGGGCAACCGCGGGGACATCTTCGCGACGGTGAAGGTGGTCGTCCCGGCGCACCCGACGGAGCGGGAAAAGGACCTCTTCCAGCAGTTGGCGAAGGACGCGTCGTTCCGGGCGCGCCCGTGAGGGGGCGGCGGCCGGGAAGCCCGGCGGGGAAGGGATTTTTGTTTCCTTCCCTTTTCCGCCCGTTTCCCTGTAGAATGGGGCGCGTCACATGAACAACCCCGCCCCATCCACCGACCCCGTCCTTTCCGCACGCGCCCTCCGGCATGCACCCGGAGATCCGTCCGTCGGTTTCGACCTGCGCCCCGGAAGCGCCGTATTCCTCGAAGAGGCCGCCGACGCCCTCGCGCCCGGGGCGGTGCGCTGGCTCGACCTGCTGCTCGGACTCGAAATCCCGGACCCGGCCGAATGCGGTGCAGTCCTCTGGAAGGGACGGCCGTGGGCGGAAATTCCCCCCGACGACGCCTCCGCCGCGCGCGGCGAATGCGGCGTCGTGCCCGCCGGGGGCGGACTGCTCACCAACCTCGACATGGACGAAAACGCATGGCTTCCGGCTTTGTGGCACCGGCGGGAAGACGCGGCGGCGGAGCTGGCAAGGTGGTCCGCCTTCTTCGGCTGCTCCCCCATGCCCCAGGCGCGGGCCCATGCCGTGGCCCCCGGCGTGCGCCGCCGCATCGCGTGGACCCGCGCCTTTGCGGGGCATCCCGCCGTGATCGTCCTCGAAGACGCCGCCGAAGGCGCCTCCGCCGCCGACCGCAAACTCCTCCTCGACGCCTGCCGCCGCAAGCTCGACGAAGGCGCCGCCATCGTCTGGATCGCCCCCGCGCCCGCCCCCGACGTGGCCGCGGCGCTGGACTTGGACCCATCTGGAAAACAACTCAAACAACTTGAAAACAACTGAAGACAAACAGGACAAACGAGGACAAGATCATGAACGCCAGTGGAGAGTTTTCGGGTTGCCGAAAGGCCCGTGTTGTTGAAATCTTTGTCCAACGGACATCATTTGTTTTCCAATAAAAGAACGAATCCAACCCCACCGCATCCCACCATGGCCAAGCCCTTCAAATTCCGCTACGTCAACGAAATCGTCGGTTCCTTCGTGCTGCTGGTCGGCCTCGTGCTGCTGGCGGGCATCCTGATCGCCGGGCGTTCCCAGCACTGGTTCGAGAAACGGAAGGTCATCGGCCTCGAATTCCCGTCCGAGGGCGTCATGGAGTTGCAGGAAGGCGCGGACGTCATGCTCCTGGGCGCCAAGGTCGGCACCGTCACGGGCATCGACGTGGCCGACGACGGCTCCATGACCGGCACCATCGCCGTGCGCTACGCCTTCATGCGCCACATCCGCCAGGACTCCGTGGCCCTGGTCAAGCGCAAGATGGTCGTGGCCGGCGACGCCTACATCGAAATCACGCCCGGCACCGGCAAGTGGCTCCCGCGCATGGACGCGACCCTCCCCTGCCGCAAGGATACCGAAATCATGCAGCTCGCCACCCAGTTCCTCGACGAGGTCAAGGCGCAGGCCCTGCACACCCTCGAACTGGTCAACGCGGCCATCGTCGAATACACCGCGCTGGCGGCGGGACTCAACGACCCCGAAGGCGGCGTCCAGCAGCTGCTCGCCAACGTCAACGCCCTGCTGGCCGACGTCCGCACCGGCGACGGCCTCCCCGCGAAGGTCCTCAACGACCCGGCGATGGCCGCCGACGTCGCCGCCATCGTCCGCCAGGCCTCCAACACCGTCGCCCGCGTCAACGCCCTGCTGGCCGAGGTCCAGGCAATGGCCGCCTCCCTGGCGCCGGCCGTCGACACCGCCGCCGGGCAGGTGGACCGCCTTCCCGCGCTCCTCGGCGAAACCGAATCCCTCATGCGCGAAAGCACGGCCACCCTCGAAGGCCTCCAGAAGCACTGGCTCCTCCGCCGCTACATGGCCCCCGACGCCGCCCCCGCCACCAACGAGCCGCTGCCGTAGGGCCTGCCGGACGCCTTCCGCACCATCCGCCGCCGCCACGGCAAAACGAAAGTTTTCCAACCATTGGAAACATTTTTTCCAATCATTGGAAAACTGTCGAAAATTTTTTCCAATCATTGGAAAAAACGGCCCGGATTTTCCAACCATTGGAAAAATATTTTCCAATCATTGGAAAACTCTTGTCCGACCGGAGGGCCGCCGGATCGTGCCAACCCCGGGGGGGAACGGGGTGCGGCAGGCTGATTCTGCATATAAACGGGCGAAACATGTGCAGAAAGGGGTTGCGTTTCTGCATATAATCCGGCATGCTGTATGCAGAAACAAGGTGCAATGAGGTTGGGCGTGCATGTATTCGACTATTCCTTCCTGAAGGATTATTTGCTGCCGGCGCAGTTGGTGACGCTGGCGGCGAACATCGCGGCGTTGCGGACGATGTCGGCGGTGCGGAAGGCGGCGCATCCGGCGGCGTTCCGGCAACTGGAAACGCTCGCGAAAATCGAATCGGTGAAGGCTTCGAACGCCATCGAGGGCATCGTGACGACGGACGAGCGCTTGCGGGCGCTGGTCGTCGGCGGGGTTGCGCCGCGGAACCACGGGGAGGCGGAAATCGCGGGGTACCGGGACGTGCTGGAGGAAATCCACGCCAACGCGGCCGCGCACGACTTCCGCGAAAGCGACATACGGGCCTTCCATGCCCGCATGATGCGGCTGGCGGAGCCGGGGGCGGACGGAAGCTACAAGACGGACGACAACGTCATCGCGGAACGGATGCCGGACGGACGGCGCGTGGTGCGGTTCCGCCCGACAAGCGCGGCGGAAACGCCGGAGACGATGCGGCAGCTGGTGCTGGCGTACGAGGAGGCGCGGGACGACGCGGGCGTCAACAAGCTGCTGCTGATCCCGTGCGTGATCCTCGATTTCCTGTGCGTGCACCCTTTCCGCGACGGGAACGGGCGCTTGAGCCGGCTCCTGACGCTGCTGCTGCTGTACCGGAACGGGTTCGACGCCGGGAAGTACGTGTCGTTCGAGGGGGCCGTCAATGCGCGGAAGGCGGAGTACTACGAGGCGTTGCGGGTGTCGTCGGCGGGGTGGGCGGACAATGCGCCGCGGTATTTCCCGTTTCTGGTCGATTTCCTGACGACGCTTTACGCCTGCTACCACGAGCTCGACCGGCGGTTCGCGTCGGTCGAGGCGGGGCGGGTCACGAAAAAGGCCCGCATCGAGAAGACCGTCCTGGACTCCTTCACGCCGCTCTCGAAGGCGGAAATCTGCGGCATCCTGCCGGATGTCAGCCCCACGACGGTCGAGGCCGTGCTGGGCAACATGGTCCGCGACGGGCGGATCCGGCGGATCGGCGCCGGGCGGGCCTCTCGGTATTTGCGGAGCTGAGAAGGGAAAGGGTCGGGCACGGGATGCGCATTTTTTTCGCACGGGAGGATGGATTGTGGTAATGGGGAAGGGGTTGCCTGCGACTGTAAAGGCATGAGCCGGAGAAAGACGCCATGAAATCACGATTCCGTTTTGCCGTACGCGCCGCCGCCATCGCGGCGGGGTGCGCGCTATGCCTGGCGGCCGGGTGCGCGACGGGGGGACGCAAGGCCGCCGATGCCGCCGCCGCCGCGCCGGTCGCGGACAAGGAATGGCATTCGCTCGTCAAGAGCGGGCGCGCCGCCTACCTGCGCAACGACTTCAAGGCGGCGCTGCCGCTGTTCGCCTCCGCCGCCAACCGCTCGCGGGCGCTCGACGACCCCAACGGGCTCGCCGTCGCGCTGCTCGACCAGGCTCGGTGCCTGGAGGAGATGCGTCCGGCCGACACCCTCGCCCTTCTCGAGCGGCGGGCCCGCAAGGCCCGTGGATTGGCCGTGCCGCCGGATGCGGATGGGTCTTATGCCGTCTGGTGGACTTTCGACGCCGGCCTGGAGACGGCCCTGGCCGATGCGCGCCTTCCCCAATCCCGGCGCGACGAACTGGCCGTGGCCTGGATCGTGCAGCATTCGTATGTTCCCTGCGTCGGACCGGACCGCGGCGGCGAAGCCATCGATGCCCTCGGCGAACGCTGGAAAGACCTTCCGGCGTCCGTACGCGCGCGCTACCTCTTCGCCCGCGCCGAACGCGCCCTCCCGTCGGTTCCCGCCGCAGGCCCCTCCGATGACGGGTCGCCCGCCGCATTCCTCCTCCAATGCCCGCCCCCCGGCGAGCTCCCGTCCGCCCTCCGCGCCCATGGCGAGCGGCTGTGGGCCGAAATCCCGGCGGCGACCGCTTCCGAACGGCTCGACCACCTCGAAGCCGCCGCCAGCCTCTACCGTGAAGCCTCCCGCCCCGACGGCGTCGCCTGCGCCCTAGCCGCGGCCCGGATGCCCCTCCCGGATGGCACAGCGGAAGACCGCGCCCGCGCCGCCGGCATGCTCCTGCGGGCCGCTTCGGCCTGCGACGCGCTCGGCTGTCCCGCTCTCGCCCTGGAGCTGTGCGCCGAGGCCGGGAAGGCCACGGACGACCCCGCCGTCCGCACGCGCGCAGCCGACCTCGGCAGGGCCCTCGCGGGTCCGCTCGAAACCGTTTCCACCCCGGCATCCGCCGAAACGAAAGGAGAATCCGAACCATGAAACGAAACCGGTTTTTGATTGCCGCCGCGCTCGCGTTCGCGCTGGCCACCGCCGCGGTGCACGCGGCGCAGATGAGCGTGCAGGTCCAGAACGGGGTCCTGCGCGACAAGGCGTCGTTCCTGGGCAAGCCGGTCGGCAACGTCGCCTACGGCGACCGCGTGGACGTGCTGGCGTCGCAGGGCGACTGGCGGCAGGTGCGCGCGGCGTCCGGCGCGGCGGGATGGATCCACGGATCGGCCCTCGACAGCAAGCGCGTGGCGCTCTCCGCCGCGTCCGGCGGCGACGTGCGGCTCGCGGCCAGCACCGACGAGGTCGCGCTCGCCGGCAAGGGCTTCAGCCAGGAAGTCGAAACCGCGTACAAGAAGCAGAACCGCTCGCTCGACTACGCGTGGGTGGACCGCATGGCGACCTTCAAGGTCACCGACGCCGAAGCCCTCCGCTTCCTCCAGGAAGGAGGGCTGGAGCCGTGACCCGCCGCATCGCCATATCCGCTTTCGCCGCCGCGCTCGCGTTCGCCCTCGCCGGATGCGACACCGTCAACCAGCTCGTCGAGGTCGGCACCAGCGCCGCCGTCGCGTCGGGCCATCTCACCGCCGGCCAGGCGCAGAGCATCAACAAGTCGGCCGCGGCCGTCGTCAAGACGTTCGAGGACATCACGCCCGAGCAGGAACACTACATCGGCCGCACCGTCGCCGCCACCTGCCTCTCGCGCTATCCCGCGCAGGACGACGCCCGCCTCAACGCCTACCTCAACCTCCTCGGCCAGACCCTGTCGCGGTCCTCCTCGCGGCCGGAGACGTTCGGCGGATACCACTTCCTGCTGCTGAAGTCGGACGACATCAACGCCTTCGCGGCGCCGGGCGGGCTCATCCTCGTCACGAGCGGCCTCGTGGACTGCTGCGCCACCGAGGACGAACTCGCGGCGGTGCTCGCGCACGAAATCGGCCACGTGCAGAACCGTGACGGCCTGCGCGCCATCCGCACCGGACGGCTCAACGCCGCGCTGACCACCCTCGCCGCCGAGGGAGCCAAGAACCTCGCCGGCCCCGAACTCGCTGAGGTGACCGCCGCCTTCGATGAAAGCGTGTCGGAAATCACCTCCACGATGATGAACAGCGGCTACGCCCGCCGACAGGAATTCCAGGCCGACGCCGCGGCCGTGGGCATCCTCCGCGCCGCCGGCTATCCGCCGTCCGCCCTCGTCGCCATGCTCCGCAACATGGAAAAGCGCTGGAATCCCTCCCGCCACGACTTCGCCGCCACCCACCCGTCCCCCTCCGACCGCATCGCGCAACTCAAGAAGCTCGTGCCCGAAACGGCGGTTGCCGTCTCCCCCGCCCGCACCCGCCGCTTCCTCGCCGCCACGCGCTGATTTCCCTCCTCCGCTCCAGGCCCGTCCACCCGGTGCGGCCAATGGAGACGTCAGGCAAAGAACGTGTGGTTTCGTTCGTGAAAAACCGTGTGGGTAGGGCGGCGAGTCCCCTCGCCGCAGGAAACGGGGACGTGCAAGTGAATGTCATGGGATGTGCGGATGCAAGTCGGCCAGAATCCGGGGATAATGCGTCCGCACATTTCCGGCCACTCCCTTTGGCATGACGGGCTCCGGCGGGCAGGGACTGCCCGCCCTACCATCCCTGCTCCTGGGGAATCGCAAGGTTTCCGCCTGACGGCTCCAACACTTTTGGAAACAGGAAAAATCCTGACATTCCATGCGTTTTCCGTCATCCTTCCCTCCATGAACGATAGCGGCCTTTTCCCCCGCCGTGCGGGCGTCCGGGAGGGGAAACGGGCGCGGCCGGAAAGAAATCGCCGGGGCCTGTAACCATCCCCCTCCCGGCGGCGACTCATGGGGCAGAAGCCGGAAATCCGGCAGACAGGAGAAACCCCATGAAGAACATCCAATCCAATTCCGGCAAAGCCCGCCGTATCGTCGCCATTCTCGCCGCCGCCGCCATGCTGGCCGCCCCGCTGACCGCTTCCGCCGGTCCCCGCCATGCCCCTCCGCCCCCGCCGCACCGCCACGGCGCGCCCGCCCGCATGGAATACCGGCATCCCGCTCCCCCGCCGCACTTCCACGGTGAATACCGCCATCGCATGCCGCCTCCTCCGCCGCCGCACCACCGGGACCACCACCACGATTCCTCCGATGCCGCGACCGGCGTGGCCGTGGCCGTAGGGGCCATTGCCGCGGTCGGACTCATCGCCGCCATCTGCGCCGACTGAGAAGCGACGCGTCCGGGAAAGACCGCCCCGGTGGTTCCGCGAAAGGAGCCGCCGGGGCGTCGGCGTACAAGGGGCAACCGACTCAGGGGGGCGGGATATCGCCGCGGCGGATGCGGTCGAGGGCGAGGGCGGCGGCGGCGGATTCGGCGCGGCGGAGGGCGGTGCCTTCGCCTTCGGCCCATACGGTGCCGCGGTGGGTGACGGCGACGCGGTAATGGCGGAGATGGGGCGGGCCGTCGGCGGAGAGCAGGACGTAGTCGGGATGGTCCTGCCAGTTGCGCTGGGTCCATTCCTGGAGTTCGCCCTTGGGGTTGATCTCGGTGGCGGCGTCGACGGCTTCGCGGAGGAGGTCGCCGAAGGCGGTGCGGAAGAGGGTGCGTACGGGCCCGGGACCGCCGTCGAGCCAGAGGGCGCCGATGACGGCTTCGAGGGCGTCGGCCAGCGTGGAATTCGCGTCGCGGCCGCCGGAAAGGTCTTCGCCGCGCCCGAGCAGGAGGCAGGGGCCGAGGCCGATGCGGCGGGCGACGCGGGCGAGGGCGGCTTCGTTGGTGAGGCGGGAGCGGACCTTGGTGAGGCGGCCTTCGTGCCAGCCGGGCTGCGTCAGGAGGTGGTGTTCGTCGGCGACCAGGCCGAGGGCGGC
>CACXEY010000241.1 GCA_902766695.1 uncultured bacterium | reverse complement strand
TTGAGGAGCTTGCCGGCGGTGGATTCTGTCATGCGCTCCACGGGGACGCCGCTGATTGAGGCGACGGTGGAGGCGATGTCGTCTGCGGAGACGTCGATTTTCTTCTCGGCGTGCTCGTCGCGCCAGGTCTTGATCTTCTTGGCGAGGGCGTCGCGCGCGGCGATCTCCTCGTCGCGGAGGCGGGCGGCTTCGTCGAAGGTCTCGGCTTCGATGGCCGCCTGCTTCTTGGCGTGAATCTTCGCGATCTCCTCCTGCTCCTCCTTGAACTCGGGGGGGCGGACGGCGGTCTTCATGCGGACGCGCGCGCCGGTCTCGTCGATGGCGTCGATCGCCTTGTCTGGGAGGAGGCGCGCGGGGAGGTAGCGGGCGGTGAGGGTGACGGCGGCGTGGAGGGCGTCGGGGGCGTATGCGACGTTGTGGTGGGACTCATAGCGCGGGGCGATGCCCTTCAGGATCTCCACGGCGTCCTCGATTGACGGCTCGTCCACTGTGACGGACTGGAAGCGGCGTTCGAGGGCGGCGTCCTTCTCGATTGACTTGTGGTATTCCTTGAGGGTGGTGGCGCCGACGACCTGGAGCTCGCCGCGGGCGAGGGCGGGCTTGAGGATGTTGGCGGCGTCCATGGCGCCCTCGGCGCCGCCGGCGCCGACGAGGGAGTGGAGTTCGTCGACGAAGAGGATGACGTTCTTGACGCGGCGGATTTCTTCCATGACGGCCTTGATGCGCTCTTCGAACTGGCCGCGGTACTTGGTGCCGGCGACCATGAGGGCGAGGTCGAGGGAGACGAGGCGCTTGCCGCGGAGGAGCTCGGGGACTTCGTCGTTGGCGATGGCCTGGGCGAGGCCTTCGACGACGGCGGTCTTGCCGACGCCGGCTTCGCCGAGCAGGACGGGGTTGTTCTTGGTGCGGCGGCAGAGGATGCGCATGACGCGCTCGATTTCGTCGGCGCGGCCGACGACGGGGTCGAGTTCGCCCTTGCGGGCGAGTTCGGTGATGTCGCGTCCGAAGGCGGTGAGGGCGGGGGTGGGGTCGGGCTGCTGGCGGCCGGAGGGGGCGCCGTCGGAGGCGTCGCCGGAGCCGTCACCTTCCATGTCGTCGGAGGGGTCCTGGGTGCCCTCGGGGCGCATGGAGCGGGAGAGGTGGCGGCGGAGGGCCTCGGTGTCGACGTCGAGGTTCATCAGGATGCGGACGGCGACGCCGTTGCCTTCGCGCAGGAGGCCGAGGAGCATGTGCTCGGGGCCGACGTATTCTTCGCGGGCGGCGCGTGCGGCGTTGGCGGCCAGGGCGAGGACTTTCTTGAGGCGCGGGGTGTAGGGGAGGTTGCCGGCGAGCTTCATGGCGCCGCCGGAGCCGACCTGCTGCTCGATCGCCAGGCGCAGGGCGTCGATGCTCAGGCCTTCGGCGAGAAGGGGGGCCAGGGGGCCGCGGTCGCCGAGGAGGGCGATGCCGGCGAGGAGGTGTTCGGTGCCGATGTAGCCGTGGTTGAAGCGGTCCGCTTCCTCGCGGGCCTTCTGGAGGGCTTCCTGGGCTTCGGGGGTGAAGTTGTTCATGGGGTGTCCTTGGGGTTTGAATGGGTTGCGCGCGGCTTGGCGGGGGCGCCGGCGGCCTGCAGGGCGTCGCGGGCGACGGTGGCGCGGGCGGCGCGGAGGCGGTGGGAGACGTCGGTGGTGCCGCCGAAGCGGCGGCGGAGGCGGTAGGGGAGGAGGTCGAGCTCGAGCGCGTCGAGGGCTTCGGGGCGGCGCACCGGCAGGATGCCGGCTTCGGCGCCGAGGCGCAGGGCCGACACGGCGTCGAGCGCTTCGCGGTAGGAAAGGAGGTAGGCGGAGCCCATCAGCGCGGCGGCGCGGGAGACGCGGTCGGCGATGTCGCGCGGGTCGTCCTCGATGGCCTTGCGGCGGGCGGCCCATTCGTGGCCCATCACGTTGCGGGCCTGCATGTTCATCACGCCCAGCAGCATCTCCTCGGAGAAGCCGTTGCCGCCGCTGCGCAGGTTGTGCAGGAAGTAGAGGGCGCCGGGCGAGCCGCCGCATTCCTCCTCGGCGGGGCCGCCGATGCGGTAGGGGGCGTCCTCCGTGTGGGCGGTGCGCAGGCCGAAGCCCAGCTCGCGCAGGCCGCGCGCCGTCGCCTGCAGGATGCCCCGGAGGCCGAGGCCCGGCAGGTGCATGCGCACCCAGATCCCCAGACCCGTGCCCAGCCGCTCCGGGTCCGCCGTCAGGTGGCCGACGTCCGGACGGAACGCCCACTCCAGCGCGTCGCCGAGCTTCTCCGCCAGCAGGTCCAGCAGCAGCGACACCGCGTTCCAGTCCGCGTCGGGGGTCGCCGTCCAGATCTTGACGTGCGAGCCCTGGTTGACGCCCAGGGCGTAGCGGAGGCCGAAGGCCTCGCCCGCGAAAAGCGCCGTGTCCGGGCCCGATTCCGGCGGCTCCGGCTCCTGGGGGAAGACCGACATCCAGAGATCCTCGCGCTCCTCGGGCGGCGCGTCCGCCGGCACCGGCACCGGGCGCAACGGCTCCGGCAGCCGCTCCAGCGCGGATACGACGCGGGCGAAGACTTCCGCGCGCTGCGCGTCGGACGCCTGCGAGGGATAGGGGAAGCCGCGGAGATTGCGCTCCAGGACGAAGTGCGACGCGCACACCAGCCGCTGGCGGTTCTCCCGTACCGCGGCCTTGCGCGGCGGCAGGGGCAGCAGGTTCACGGACGCGCCTCCTCGCCGCCGGGGGCGGGGGCCTCCTGCGCGCCGCCGTCCGCGGGGGGTTCCGAGCCGCCGAGCGCCTCCAGTTCGCGGCGGAGCGACTGGATGGCGTCGCGCAGCTCGGCCGCCTTCTCGTAATGCTCCGCGGCGACCGCCGCGTCGAGGCGGCGCTTGGCGGACTCCAGACCCAGACGGCACTCGCGCAGGCGCGTTTCGCGGTCGGGGGCGGCGGACGGGGCGGCGGCGGCGGGGGCGGGGGCTTCGGCGGCGGCGGCGCCCTTGCGGCGGCGCGTGGCGGGTTTGCGGAATTCCTTGGGGAGCCAGCCGGCGTACGTGGAGTCGCGGCTCTCCCAGCCGGCGAGCAGAATGGGCGCGAACGTGTCGTAGCACTGCGGGCAGCCGGGGATGCCGCGGCGGCGTATTTCCTCGCGCCGCATCCCGCAAAGCGGGCAGGACGCGGGCATGGGCGGCTCGGCGGGGGAGCGGTCCGTGTGCGGGGCCAACCCTTCGGCCACCTCCTGGAGGTGGCGGCCCATGCCTTCGAGGAACTTGCCCATGTCCAGCTTGCCGCCGTGGAGGTCGAGCCCCATGGCCTGGGCACACTCCTCGCACAGGTGGATGGACTGTATCCGCCCGTCGATGGCCTGGGTCATGTGGACCGTCGCCTCGTTCTTCTTGCAGTTTTCGCACAACATGGTGGGGCACTATACCACATCCGCGGCGATTTGCCAGCGTTGCGGCGGGAAAATGCGGGAGAAGGGCAGTCGCGCGGGGGCGGGCGGACCGCCGTCGAGGGCTACATGTTGCGGGCGATGGCGGCGCCGAATTCCGAGCACTTGATTTCGGTGGCGCCTTCCATCAGGCGGGCGAAGTCGTAGGTGACGGTCTTGGCGCGGATGGTGTTTTCGACGCCGCGGACGAGCAGGTCGGCGGCTTCGGTCCAGCCGAGGTAGCGGAACATCATCTCGCCGGAGAGGATGAGGGAGCCGGGGTTGACCTTGACGAGGTTCGCGTACTTGGGCGCGGTGCCGTGCGTGGCCTCGAAGACGGCGCAGCCGGTGTCGTAGTTGATGTTCGCGCCGGGCGCGATGCCGATGCCGCCCACGCAGGCCGCCAGGGCGTCGGAGATGTAGTCGCCGTTGAGGTTGAGCGTCGCAATGACGTCGTACTCGGCGGGGCGGGTGAGAATCTGCTGGAGGAAGGCGTCGGCAATGCAGTCCTTGACGGTGATGCGGCGTCCGCCGGGGAGCGCGATTTCGCACCAGGGGCCGCCGTCGATGGGGGTCGCGCCGAATTCGTCGCGGGCGGTGGCGTAGCCCCAGTCGCGGAAGGCGCCCTCGGTGAACTTCATGATGTTGCCCTTGTGGACGAGGGTGACGGACTTGCGGCCGTTGTCGATGGCGTAGCGGATGGCGGCGCGGACGAGGCGGCGCGTGCCTTCCTCGCTGACGGGCTTGATGCCGATGCCGGAGGTGGCCGGGAAGCGGATTTTCTTGACGCCCATCTCGTTCTGGAGGAAGTCGACGACCTTGCGGACTTCGGGCGAGCCGGCGGGCCATTCGATGCCGGCGTAGATGTCCTCGGCGTTCTCGCGGAAGATGACCATGTCGGTTCGCTCGGGGTGCAGGACGGGGGAGGGGACGCCCTCGAACCAGCGGACGGGGCGCAGGCAGACGTAGAGGTCGAGCTCCTGGCGGAGGGCGACGTTGAGCGAGCGGATGCCGCCGCCGACGGGGGTGGTCAGGGGGCCCTTGATGCTGACGAGGCAGTCCTTGCACGCGGCGAGGGTCTCGGCCGGGAGCCAGGTGTTGGGGCCGCAGACGGCGTTGGCCTTCTCGCCGGCGTAGATTTCCATCCAGGCGACGCGGCGGGTGCCGCCATAGGCCTTTTCGACGGCGGCGTTCCAGGCGGTCATGGCGGCGCGGGTGATGTCGGGGCCCGTGCCGTCGCCCTCGATGAAGGGGATGACGGGGCAATCCGGCACGACGAGGCGTCCGTCGGGGCCCATGGTGATTTTGCGGCCGTCGGCCGGTACGGTGATTTTCGATTCGCTCATGGTGAAATCCTTTCGTTGGCGGCATTTTCCACAACGCCGGAGGAACGTCAAGCGCGGGCCCGTGGCGCGCCGTCAGCGGAAATCCGCTTGCCAGAAGCGGGGAGACCCGCTATGAAGCCATGCACGGAGAGATGGCGGAGTGGCCTATCGCGGCGGTCTTGAAAACCGCAGAGCCGCAAGGCTCCGGGGGTTCGAATCCCTCTCTCTCCGCCAATTTCCGGGGGCGGTCAGCGGCCGATGCGTTCGACGACGAGAGGCTCGGCGGGGGCCGGGGCGTCGGCGATGGCGAAAGCATCGCGGACGTAGGCGAGGGCCTGGTCGAGCTTGCCCGGGTCGTTGGCGTGGATGGTCGCGAGACGGTCGCCCTTGGATACGGTCTGGCCGACCTTGGCGAGGTTGGAGAGGCCGACGGCGAAGTCGATGCCGTCGTCGGTCTTCTGGCGGCCGCCGCCGAGCACGAGGGAGGCGCGGCCGATTCCGTCGGCGTCGACGCGGGCGAGGATGCCGGAGGCGGGGGCGACGTAGTCGTGCACGATGGAGGCCGTGGGGAGCTTGGAGAAGTCGTCGAGGGCGGAGGAATCGCCGCCCTGGAGGGCGGTCATCTTCTTGAAGCATTCGAAGGCGGCGCCGGAGCGGAGCAGGCCGAGCAGGATGTCGTTGGCTTCGGCTTCGGAGGAGGCCTTCCCGGCGAGCTGGAGCATCTCGGCGGTCAGGCGGAGCGTCACCTGCATGAGATCGCCGTCGAGGTGCTGCCCTTGCAGGCATTCCATGGACTCGATGATTTCCAGCGAGTTGCCGACGGCCTGGCCGAGGGGCTGGTTCATGGAGGTGATGAAGGCGGTGATGTTCTTGCCCATCGCTTCGCCGACGCGGACCATCGACTCGGCGAGTTCGCGGGCGGCGGCGACGGACTTCATGAAGGCGCCGGTGCCCCATTTGACGTCGAGGACGAGCGAGTCGATGCCTTCGGCGAGCTTCTTGCACATGATGGAGGCGGTGATGAGCGGGATGGAGGGGACGGTGGCTGTGACGTCGCGGAGGGCGTAGAGCTTCTTGTCGGCGGGGGCGACGTCGCCGGTCTGGCCCATCATGGAGAAGCCGCAGGCCTGGATGATCTCGATGAAGCGCTTCTCGGTGAGGTCGGTGCGGAAGCCGGGGATGGAAGCGAGCTTGTCGAGCGTGCCGCCGGTGATGCCGAGACCGCGGCCGGAAATCATGGGCACGGCGACGCCCGCGGCGGCGGCAAGGGGGGCGAGGACGATGGAAACCTTGTCGCCGATGCCGCCGGTGGAGTGCTTGTCGACCTTGGGGAGGGAGATGGCGGAGGTGTCGATGACGTCGCCGGTGTGGAGCATGGTGTCGGTGAGGGCGGCGATTTCGGCGGGGGTCATGCCCTTGAAGTAGATGGCCATCGCCATGGCGGCCATCTGGTAGTCGGGGATGCGGCCGGCGGTGTAGCCTTGGATGAAGTCGCGGATTTCGTCCGCTTCGAGAACCTGGCCGTCGCGTTTCTTTTCGATGATCCATTGGGGTACCATGGGAATGTCCTTTCGTAGTGGGTTGCCGATGGGCCGGAGTGTGCCGCATGGGACAGGGAAAAGCAAGCCGCCAGTGGGATGGGGGCGGGGGGACGAGGGGGACGGGACAGGGGCGCCATCCCTTTTGAAAACACGAAAAACATTGACGAAACACGCGCAATTCCGTCAAAGCCCCCACCATGAAAAACCGCCCCGCGAGGGTTTTCATTGCCCCCGCCCCTTCCGCGTGCTTTACTTCCCGCCATGCCCGACCTCCTCCCCATCCACGACATCCGCCCCGCCCTGCGCGCCGCCGCCGCCCGCTCGCGCCGCCTGGTGATCACCGCGCCGACCGGCTCCGGCAAATCCACCCAAATCCCCCAGTACCTCCTCGACGACGGCCTCGCGAACGGCGGCCAGGTCGTCGTCATCCAGCCCCGCCGCCTCGCCGCGCGCATGCTGGCGGCCCGCGTCGCCCGCGAACGCGGCTGCGACCTCGGCGGCGAAGTCGGCTACCGCGTCCGCTTCGAGTCCCGCGCCTCCGCCTCCACCCGCATCCTCTACGAAACCGAAGGCATCCTCCTGCGCCGCCTCCTCGACGACCCGTCCCTGCGCGGTGTCGGCGCGGTCGTCCTCGACGAATTCCACGAACGCCACGTCCACGGCGACGTCACCCTCGCCCAGGCCCTCCTCCTCCAGCGCTCCCGGCGCCCCGACCTGCTCATCGCGGTCATGTCGGCGACCCTCGACACCGCCCGCCTCGAACCCTACCTCGCCCCCTGCGAACTCCTCCGTTCCGAAGGCCGCACCTACCCCGTCGACATCACCTACCTCCCGCCCCTCCGCCCCTCCGCCCCCCCGCGCCCGCCCGTATGGGACCTCGCCGCGCAGGCCGTCGAAGACGACGCCCGCCGCCACGGAGGCCTCGACGGCGACGTCCTCGTCTTCATGCCCGGCGCCCACGAAATCCACCGCACCATCGACGTCCTCCGCCGCACCGCCGCCGCCCGCGGCGCCGCCATCCTGCCCCTGCACGGCGAACTCCCCCCCGCCGACCAGGACGCCGCCGTCGCGCCCGGCAGCGGCCGCAAGATCGTCGTCGCGACCAACGTCGCCGAGACCTCCCTGACCATCCCCGGCATCCGCCTCGTCATCGACTCCGGCTACGCCCGCACCGCCCGCTTCGACCCTTGGCGCGGCATCAACACCCTGATGGTCGAACCCATATCCCGCGCCAGCGCCGACCAGCGCGCCGGTCGCGCCGGCCGCACCGCCCCCGGCCGCTGCATACGCCTCTGGTCCGAGCGCGAACACGACGGTCGCGCCACCGCCGACCTCCCCGAAATCCTGCGCATCGACCCCTCCGAAATCCTCCTCACCCTCAAGGCCCAGGGCATCGACGACCTGAACTCCTTCCCCTGGCTCGACCCGCCCGCCGAAAAAGCCGCCGACCGCGCCCTCCAGCTCCTCCGCGACCTCGGCGCCCTGGACGCCTCCGGCGCCATCACCCCCCTCGGCCGCCGCATGCTCGCCTTCCCCCTGCATCCCCGCCATTCCCGGATGATGCTGGCCGCCGCCGAACAAGGCGCCGTGCGCCCCGTCGCCCTCCTCGCCGCCCTCGCCCAGGGACGCCCCATCCTCGAGCGGCGCGCCGACCGCGACCGCGCCGAAGCCCGCGACGACCTCCTCGGCGACGCCACCGCCTCCGACGACCGCCTCCTCCTGCGCGCCTTCTCCTACGCCGAAAAACACCGCTTCGACCCCGTCCCCTGCCGCCGCCTCGGCATTCACGCCGCCGCCGCCCGCCAGGCCGCGCCCCTGCGCGACCGCTTCATCGCCATCGCCCGCGCCCAGGGCCTCCCCGTCGAATCCGCCCCGCCCGAAGACGACGCCCTCGCCCGCTGCATCCTCGCCGGCTTCTCCGACCAGGTCGCCCGCCGCCTCGACCGCGGAACCCTCCGCTGCGAACTCGTCCGCGGGCGCCGCGGCGACCTCGCCCGCGAATCCGCCGCGCGCGACGCCTCCCTCCTCGTCGCCACCGAAATCCGCGAAATCGGCCAGCTCGACGGCGCCTCCCGCGTCCTCCTCACCCAGGCCACTGCCATCCGCGAAGAATGGCTCCGCGAAATGTACCCCGCCGACTTCCTCGACGGCCAACTCACCGTCCGCTGGGACCCCGCCGCCAAGCGCGTCACCGCGGCGAAAGAAACCCTCTTCCGCGGACTCGCCTTCGGCTCCCGCCCCGCCGAGCCGCCCCCCGACGACGCCGCGCGCATCCTGGCCGACACTGTCCTCCGCGGCGAAACCACCCTCAAGAACTGGAACCGCGACGCCGACCGCTGGATCGCCCGCACCAACGCCCTAGCCGCCGCCTGGCCCGAGTGGGCCATCCCCCCCTACGACGACGACGCCCGCCGCACCATCCTCGAACAAATCTGCCACGGCGCCCTTTCCGCCAAAGACGTCAAGGACCGCCCCGTACTGCCGGCCCTCCGCTCCTGGCTATCCCCGGCCCAGCAGGCCATGGTGGAAAAACACATGCCCGAGCGCATCACCCTTCCCAACGGCCGCAACGTCAAAATCCAGTACACCGACGGCGCCCCCCACATTGCCGCCCGCATCCAGGAACTCTTCGGCGTCCAGGCCCTTCCCCCCATCGCCTCCGGCCGCATTCCCCTGGCGGTGCACATCCTGGCGCCGAGCCAACGTCCCGTCCAGATCACCTCCGACCTCCCCGCCTTCTGGCGCGACCACTACCCCCGCATCCGCCAGGAACTCCGCCGCAAATACCCCAAGCACGCCTGGCCGGAAATCCCCTGATTCGGCATGCCGTCCTCAACGGCGTTCCAGTCCCGCGAGCGCCCGGTCCAGGATGCCGTGGCACCAGGCGATCAGCACGCCGTAATTGACCACGGGAACGCCCGCGGCGCGGGCGGCGTCGATGCGGGAGAGCATTTCGCGACGGGTCAGCATGCAACCGCCGCAGTGGACGGCCAGGGCGTAGGAGGAGAGGTCGTCGGGCCAGGAGAGGCCGGCGCAGTGGCCGAATTCCAGGCGCTTGCCGGTCTTTTCGCGGAGCCAGCGGGGGATCTTGACGGTGCCGATGTCGTCTTCCTGGCGGTGGTGGGTGCAGCCTTCGGCGATGAGGATTTTGTCGCCGTCGCGGAGGGTTTCCACGGCGCGCGCGCCGGCCGCCAGCGCGTCGAGATCGCCCTTGTGGCGGGCGAAGAGGATGGAGAACGAGGTCAGCGGCACGCTCTCCGGTACGGTTTCGGCGACGCGCCGGAAGGCCTGGGAGTCGGTGACGACGAGGCGCGGCGGGGCGGCGAGGCGGGAGAGGGCGGCGGCGAGTCCGGTTTCCTTGGCGACGACGCAGTGGGCGTCGGCGTCGAGGATGTCGCGGATGGCCTGCTGCTGGGGCAGGATGAGGCGGCCCTTGGGCGCGGAGGCGTCGATGGGGGTCACGAGCACGACGGTGTCGTCCGGCTTCAGCAGGTCGCCGAGCAAGGGCGGATCGGCGGGGGCGGCGGCGAGCTGGCGCGCCAGGGCGTCCTTGAGGGCGCCGATGCCGTCGCCGGTCAGCGCGGAGACGGCGTGTACCGGGCCCCACGCGGCCGCTTCGGAACACTGTGCGTCGTCGGGAGAGGCTTCATCGCAGCGGTTGAAGACGATGGCAACGGGAATCCGCCGCGCTTTCGCGTCTTCCAGCAGCGTGCGCTCGACATCGCCGACGCCCCAGGCGGCGGTGGTGACGAGCACGAGCAGGTCGGTGCGCGCGAGGGAAGCCCGGGCGCGTCTCACGCGTCCGGCACCGAGCGACGCGTCGTCGTCGTCGAGTCCGGGGGTGTCGGTGAAGACGACGGGACCGTACGGGAGCAGTTCCATCGCCTTCGCGACGGGGTCGGTCGTGGTGCCCTTGACGGGGGAGACGAGCGCGACTTCCTGTCCGGTCAGCGCGTTGACGAGGCTGGACTTGCCGGCATTGCGGCGGCCGTAGACGGTGATGTGCGCACGCACGCCCGAAGGGGCGTCGTTCAGGCTGGCGGGCGTCGTCATGGGAGCGCGGCGGAGACCGCGTCGATCAGCGTCGCCGGGAGCGTGCCGTCCGCGGGGACGGCGCGCTGTTCGCCGCTGGCCATGTCCTTGAACAGGATGGTCCCGGCGGCGAGTTCGTCGTCGCCGCGCAGGAGCGTCCAGGCGGCGCCGGCCTTGTTCGCGGCGCGCATCTGGGACTTAATGCTCCCGCCGGGCGCCATGCGGCAGGCGAGGCCGGCGGCGCGCAGGGTGCGCATCAGGGCGAGGTTCGCGGACTGCGCGGCGTCGCCGAGGCCCACCAGCCACACCAGCGGGCGGCGCGGCGGCAGGAAGGACGCGGCGTCGGGGCTCTCCAGCAGCAGCTGCAGGACGCGCTCCATGCCGATCGCGAACCCGACGCCCGCCCAGTCGCGGCCGCCGAGCGTGATGCGGTAGCGGCCGCCGCCGGCGAGGGCGGTCTGCGATCCGGCGCGGCGGCCGGCGATTTCCCAGATGGTGTGCTCGTAGTAGTCGAGGCCGCGGACCAGCAGCGGGTCGCGCACGAAGGGTATCCCCATCGCGCGGAGGTGCGCCTCGACGGCTTCGAGGTAGGCGACGCTTTCCGGGCCCATGAACGAGGTGACCGCCGGGAGGCCGGACACGATCGCGCGGCATCCTTCGTTCTTGCAGTCGAGCACGCGCAGGACGTTCTCGTGGATGCGGCGGCGGCAGTCTTCGCAGAGGTCGCCTTCGCGCTCCGCCAGCGCGGCGCGAAGTCCCGCGGCGACCGCGGCGTGTTCGCCGCCCGCCCCGCGCGTGTTGAGGTGGACCTCGCAGTCGGGGATGCCCCACGCGCGCAGCAGGTCCACCTGCAGGGACAGGATTTCCGCATCGACCAGCGGCGACGGCTCTTCCAGGCACTCGACGCCGCACTGGTGGAACTGGCGCTTGCGGCCGGCCTGCGGGCGCTCGCAGCGGAACATCGGCCCGATGTAGTACCAGCGCCCGCCCGCCGCCTCGATGGGGCCGAGCCCCGCCGCGTGGCGCATGACGCCGGCCGTCCCTTCGGGACGCAGGCAGAGGCGGTGGTGGCTGCGCTCGAAGGCGTACATCTCCTTCTGGACCACGTCCGTCGTGTCGCCGATGGAGCGGGTGAAGACCTCCTCGTACTCCAGGACCGGCGTGCGCAGCTCGCTGAAGCCGTGGCGCTCCATGACGTCGCGCGCGACGGCCTCCATGCGCTGCCAGTACGCCACTTCGGGCTCGGCGATGTCGGACATGCCTTGGATGGGTTGCAACAACGATGCCACGGGACGGCCTCCTGCGGTGGGGGTGGATGGAATGGAATCGGCGGTCGGGCGGCGGCCGCCGCGCGGGACTCAGCCCTTCTTCGCCGGACTCACCGCGGGCCGGTCGAAGATCGCCTTCATTTCCTTGCCCGGACGGAACCGCACGACGCGGTGTTCCGGAATCGTGATGTCCTGGTCCGGCTGGTGCGGATTGCGGCCGATGCGGGCCTTGCGGACTTTCACCTCGAACACGCCGAAGCGGCGGAACTCCAGCGACTGCCCCTCTCGGAGGGCTTCGACGATGCCGTCGAACGTCTTCTGGATCACGTCCAGCACCTGCATCTGGGTCAGCCCGGTTTCCGCCGCGATTTTGACGGCGAGGTTGCGTTTGGTCAAATTAGCCATGTCGTATCCCTTTTCAAATCAAAGTCTTCGTTCATCCTACCGTTTTTCCGGGAAAGGTCAAGGCCCGCGCCCGCCCATTGTTGGCGAGCGCGCAAAAGTGGAATTCTCGGGCGAGCAAAAGTGGAAAGGGGCTGGAGGGGGGGGAAGAGGCTTTGAACCTCCTTGGGGGAGGGCGTCAGAAGCGGTATCTGCCGAGGATGGGAGGGATGGCCGGATTCGTCGGATCGGGCTTGGTTTCCAGGACGTAGAAGCCCCTGTCGGAGGGGCGGACGGCCAGCCAGACGTATTGCTTGAGGGTGGGCGTGATGGTC
>CACXEY010000240.1 GCA_902766695.1 uncultured bacterium | reverse complement strand
GGCCCGCACGCTTGTTTCCCCCTTTGTTTTCAAGGTGAATCACACTCCGGCCGCGATAAAACACCAATCTTTTCCATGAAATCCAGTGATATCGACCTTTCGCGAAAAAACGGTTGACGCCCGGTGCGCACTCCCGTAAGTTGCCAACCAAAGAAAGATTGCACCCCGAAGGGACCTCCAGGATGTCACTCAAATTGAAACCTTTCTTGACCGCCGCGCTGCTTGTGGCCGCCGGTGTGGGGCCCGCGCGGGCCTCAAAGAGGTCCCCAAAAGGGGGCTCGCCCCTTTTCCCCGGATTGCTCTGGCTGCGGCATGGCATCCGGCGGGACTGGGGCCAGACGGATTCGGAACACGAGGACAAGCCAACCGGCTGGAAAGGATGATGGAGCGATGACTCTCGTGCGGAACCGGATGTTGCGGGCGGTGGCGTGTCTGGCGGGGTTGGCGGTGCTGGCCGCGGGCGGGGCCGCATGGGCGGCGGAGTTGCCGTGGGAGTGGGAGGGGCGGATGGAGTTCGGCGGGGAGCGGTCGGAGTGGGTGGTGGACCTGGATGGGGCGCCGGAGAGGGTGGAAGTGCGGTTGGAAGGGGGGGGCGGGCGGTTCCGGGTGGACGAGGCGTCGTGGGACGGGGCGTGGAACGGGACGCCGCTGGGCGAGTTCGGGGAGGGGACGGACGGGGGATGGGAGGCGACGGGGCTGCCGCCGGATGCGGTGACGCGGCATCTGCGCTTCCGGGCGGATGGCGGGTCGTGGGTGCTGACGGGGGTGCGCGTGGCGGGCGGGGAGGGGGCGGCGCGGGTGGCGTTCGACCGGGAGGACGGGTTCGGGGTCGCGGAAGGGGCGGAGGGGGTGGAAATCCGCGCGCGGGTGGTCAACGGCGGCGGTGGCGGATTCGGAAGCAATGCGTGGGAATGCGACGAGGGGGCGGGGCGCGGCGAGGGGGCGGTGTTCCGGGTGGATGCGTCGTCGCCGGGGTGGCACTGGGCACGGGTGCGGGCGGGATGCGCCGGGAGCGGGGAGGAGGTGGAGGGCACGATCCGCTGGCGGGTCGGGGAGGGCGTGGACGCGCCGCCCGAGCCGACGCCATCCCCCACGGAGGAACCAGAGCCGCCGTCCGCTCCAACGCTGGATCGGCGGGCGGCGGAGCGGGCGTCGGTGGAGGATTATTACGATGCGTGCTGGGGGGCGGACGGGCGGCTGCTGACGGGCGCGGACCTGAAGGCGGCGCTTTGCCGGATCGTGAACGCGGGGACGAAGACGAACGGCTACGGGAGCGGCCTGGACACGATTCTGCGGACGATTGACGCATGTCCGACGAACGCCGCGATGGTGCAGTGCATCTACCTGCAGCGCGGAATCACGAATTTCAACAAGGAGCACCTCTGGGCGCAGTCGCACGGCATCGACGGCAAGTCCCCGGCCTACAGCGACCTGCACCACCTGCGGGCGAGCGACAGCGCGATGAACGCGGCGCGCGGCAATCTGGACTTCGATGACTGCCGGGGGGTGTCGGGGGCGAAGGAGAAGAATGGGAACTGGTACACCTCGGGCGCCTGGGAGCCGCCGGACGCGGCGAAGGGCGACATCGCCCGCGCCCTCTTCTACGTGGACGTCCGCTACGAGCCGGGGTCGACGCCGGTGGGCGACCTCGAACTCGTCGAGGCCGTCGGCACGGGGACGGAGAGCAATGTCCTCGGCCGCCTTTCGACGCTCCTGGAGTGGAACGAGCTGGACCCGCCGGACGAGTTCGAGACGCGGCGGAACGACCTGATTGCCGGAACCTACCAGCTCAACCGCAATCCGTTCGTGGACCATCCGGAGTGGGTGCGCGCGGTGTTCGACCCGGAGCACTGGGAGGGCGGCGGGAAGGCGGCGACGGTGGAAGTGTCGGGGCTGGAGGCGCGCCAGCGGTATCCGTGGAACGCGCTCGTGGACATCGACTACACGCTGGCGTGCGACCCGGAGGGGACGCTGGCGGAGGTGTCGGTGCGGGGCGTGGACGGGGAGACCGGGGAGACGGTGGAGATGCGGTCGCTGTCGGGCGGCGGCGCGTCGGGGCCGGTGGGGGCCGGGACGCACCGGCTGACGTGGAACCTGGGGACGGACGCGCCGGAGCTGGCGAGCGATGCCTTCGCGGTGCGGATGCTGGCGGCGCCGGCCACGCCGCAGTACCTGGTGGTGGATTTGTCGGGCGGTCCGGAGGCGGAGTCGTGGCCGGTCTGGACGCTCGAAGGGGCACCGCCGGACGGCTGGGGGGACGCGTACAAGACGGACCGGCTGCTGCTCCGCCGGGTGGAACCGGGGACGTTCGCCATGGGCAGCCCCTCCGGCGAACTGGGGCGCGCAACGGACGAGACGCGCCACGAGGTCGCGCTGACGGAAGGCTTCTGGATGGGGGTCTTCGAGACGACGCAGCGGCAGTGGGAGCTGGCGACGGGCGCCGACCCGTCGGCCTGGAAGGGGGCGGAGCATCCGGTGGAAAGCATCGCGCACGCCGAAGCGGTGGCGTTCCTGGAGACGCTCGCGGCGAAGACGGGCCTGGCGTTCGCCCTGCCCACGGAGGCGCAGTGGGAATACGCCTGCCGCGCGGGCACGACGAACGCCCTCAACAGCGGGCGCGACCTGACCGCGGCGGCAACGTGCCCGCGGCTCGCGCGGCTGGCCCGCTACGCGGGCAACACCAACGACGCGGCCGGGGACAGCTCCGTGCGCCACGCGCCGGCCGGCAGCTACCGCCCCAACGCCTGGGGCCTCCACGACATGCATGGGAACGTGGCGGAGTGGTGCGCCGACTGGTACGGCTCCTACGGAAGCGCGCCCGCCACCGACCCCGCGGGCGCGGCGTCCGGCTCCCAGCGCTCCGTCCGCGGCGGCGGCTGGCGGAGCGCCGCCCAGTCGTGCCGGTCGGCCGGCCGCCGGGCCCGCTACGCCCCGGAAACCCGCAACGACGCGCTCGGCGTGCGCGCGGCCTGTGCGGCGGGCGGGATGCGGACGCAGCGGATCCTTTTCGATTCCATCGCCCCGCAGACCGCGACCGGCCGGGTGGCGCTGGCGGCGTCGGCGGGTTCGTGGGGGCCTGTGGAATTCGAGGTGGTGTCGGGGCCGGCGGAAATCGAAGGGGGCACGCTGGCGTTCCGAGCCGGGGGCACGGTGGTGGTGGCGGCGGTCCAGGCGGGGGGCGTCGGATGGCTCCCGGCGCGGGCGGAGCAGACGGTAGTGGCGGCGCGAGCGCCGCAGGAGGTGTGGTTCGAGGTTGTCGGGACGCAGACGGCCACGAGCCGGGTGGAACTGGCGGCGACGGCGACGGGCGGCGGGCCTGTGGCGTTTTCCATCGTGTCGGGGCCGGGCGTCGTCGAGGGGAACACGCTCACGTTCACCGGCGCGGGCCGCGTGGAGCTGCTCGCGACGCAGGCCGGGGACGAAACATGGCTCCCGGCGGAGGCGTCGCAGACGCTGGAGGTGACGGAGAACGCGGTGGACGCGCTGTACCTGGTGGTCGACATGGGCGGCGGCGCGGCGGCGGAGTCCTGGCCGGTGGAACGGCTGTCCGCCGCGCCGCAGGGCGGTTGGCTGGACGAACACAAGCGGAACAAGCTGGTTTTGCGCCGGATCGAGGCCGGAACGTTTGTCATGGGCGCCGCCACGAACGAGCCGGGGAGCACTTCCTTGTACGAAAAACAGCGGACCGTGGTGCTGACGGACCCCCACTACATGGGGATTTTCGAGGTGACCCAGGCGCAGTGGAAACTGGCCACGGGCGGCAACCCGTCCGAATACGCCGGGGAGGCCCGTCCGGTGGAGCGCGTCAGCTACGACGACATCCGCGGCGCGTCCGCGGGGACGAATTGGCCGGCGGGCGCGGAAGTGGACGAGGACAGTTTCTTGGGGGCGCTGCGGGCGAAGACGGGGCTGGCGTTCGACTTGCCCACGGAGGCGCAGTGGGAACACGCCTGCCGCGCAGGGACGGCCACCGGCTTGAACAGCGGCAAGGAAGCAACGGGAACCATCGGGGCCGACCCGGCCATGGCGGAACTGGGGCGTTACGCCTGCAACAGCGGGTTCGGGGGCTACGCCCAGTATCCATGCGACGGCGTGGGGGGGACCACCTACGCCCACACGACCGTCGGCAGCTACCTGCCCAACGCCTGGAGTCTGTACGACATGCATGGGAACGTCGCCGAGTGGTGTCTGGACTGGCGCGAGAGCATCCGCGGGACCGCGGCCGTGACGAATCCCGCCGGACCGGCGGAAAGTCCATTCGGCCAGCGCCTGATTCGCGGCGGGAACTGGACCCAGCCTTCTTCCCAATGCCGCAGCGCCAGCATGGGAATCGGCGTGCCCTCGCTGTCCAGCAACGGGGTCGGTTTCCGCGTGTCGTGCGCGGCGGGCGGGTGCCTCCTCTTTCCCAAAATCGGCCCCCGCCAATGCGACGAACGGGTGCCACTGTTTGCCGTTGTCGGCGCGAATGACGGCGAGGCGGCTTTTGCCGTCGAATCCGGTCCCGGCGCCATCGAGGACGGTGTCCTCTCCTTCACCGGCCCCGGCGAAGTGGTGGTGTCGGCGCGCCTGCCCGCAGCCGGGGAACTGGCCGCCCAGTGCGCCATGCAGACGGTAAGCGTGTCCAAGGCAACGGCCACTGTGACCGTGAATGGCCGGATTGCCGTGTTTGACGGCACGCCCAAAAGCGTGAGGGTCGAAACGGAACCTCCGGGGCTCCCTGTGTCCGTGAGCTACGACGGAGCGGATGGACAACCGTCGGCCGTCGGCCTGCACGCGGTTTCCGTGGCGGTTGTGGATGCGCGTTACCAAGGGGTGGCGCAGTGCCCAATGGCCATCGTCGAAGAAAACTCCTATCTGGCCGTGGACCTAGATGGAGGGACGGCCCCCGGGGGGGGAGGATGGGAGTATTTTTCCACGGTGCCGGAAGGAGGCTGGACGGACGAGTACAAGACCGACAAAATCCTAATGCGTTTGATTTCGCCGGGAACGTTTTTCATGGGCAGTCCGACCAATGAATGGGCGAGGAGGCAGGAGGAAACCCAACACACTGTCACGTTGACCCGGCACTTTTTCATGGGAGTGTTCGAAGTGACCTATAAACAGTGGGAGTGGGTGACGGGGGACGGGATTCCCTGGGCCACGGAGGGAAATCAACCCAGAAAAGATGTTTCCTATACCGCCCTTCGCGGCCGCAATGGAGGTCTGGCTTGGCCGTCACGGAACGTCGTGGACGATGGAAGCTTCCTCGCGCGGCTTCGCGCGAAGACGGGACTTGCGTTCGATTTGCCGACAGAGGCCCAGTGGGAGTATGCCTGTCGGGCCGGGACGACGGGCCTTTACAACAACGGGCAGAGTGCGACCAATTGGCAGGAGGCCCGTCTCATCTTGGCGGAATTGGGCCGATTCAGTTCCAACAGCAGCGACGGCGCGGGCGGCCACAACCAGTCCCCGACAACCGTGGGATGTTACCGTCCCAACGCCTGGGGACTCTACGACATGCATGGCAATGTGTTCGAATGGTGCCTGGATGTTTTCGAGGCATTCGATGAAACACCCAAAACAGATCCCGTCGGTCCTTTTCCTGAAAGTTCCAGATCCTACCGGGTCGGACGCGGAGGTTCGTGGCGTGAGGGTGAACGCGACTGCAGATGCGCCACACGTCAGGGGCAGGATCCCGCAATGACATATTGGAGCACCAGTGTACTGGGGTTTCGTCTGGCGTTGCCGCTGGCGGATGAGAATGAAGAAAACGGAGGTCCATGATGACGGCAAAAAGGGCAAACGCGAGACATGTGCTCGAGGTGTTGGCGGTGGTTAAGCTTTTTACCGTTTCGTCACTCGGCGCGGGGTGGACCGGGGAGACGGCGGCGTTCCGGGTGGACGGGCGGGCGGGGAACGGGGCGGCGCTGGATGCGAAGGCGGCGGAGTGGGCGGTCTGGGACGCGGCGTGGACGGAGGGAACGGCGCAGGTGGAGGCGACGCTGGAGCGGCCGGACGGCACGGTGGAGACGCTGGGCGGCGGGGAAGGCGGCGGGGCGCGGGGGAGCGCGGAGTGGGCGCCGGGGGAGGACGAATGGGGAACCTTCACCCTGCGGCTCGCGTCGTGGAACGCGGACGGGGAGCTGTTGGAAGAACGGCTGGCGCTGCGCATCCGGCGGGCTCCCGCGGAACGCGCCTACGCGGCCTGGATCGAAGCCCGCGGCGGCACGCCCGAAGCGATGCCGATGGCTGCCGACGCCGACGCCGACGGCGCCAGCAACTGGGAAGAATACATTGCGGACACCGACCCGCTGGACGCGGAAGAAACCTTCGCCTCCCGTCTGGAAACCCGGGAAGACGGCACCCTCCGGGTGGTCCCCACCGTCATCAGCACCGGCCGCGTCTACCGC
>CACXEY010000239.1 GCA_902766695.1 uncultured bacterium | reverse complement strand
GGCCGCACCGCAAACTCGTCTCTCGTCACTCGTCACTCGTCACTGCGCGCCCGGCAGGGCGCGCCGGATAGGAAGGCGAGGGCGTTGAGTTTGCGGATGCCGTCGAAGTCGGCGTCGGGATCGGGGTCGAGGACGAGAAGGGTCTTGGGGCAATGGTCGTGGATGGCGCGGAGAGGGGCGAGTTCGCGCCGGAGGGTGGCCGGGTCGCGGACGGTGGCGGCCACCTGCCAGTAGCGGGGGGAGCCTTCTTCGAAGGTGACGAAATCGACTTCGCCGCGCTCGAGCCAGCCGACGTAGACTTCGCGGTAGCGGCGGCGGAGTTCGAGGTAGAGGATGTTTTCGAGGAGATGGCCGACGTCGGCGCCGCGGGTGCCGAGGAGCGCGAAGCGGAGGCCGGGATCGACGGCGTAGTACTTGCCGAGGGTCTTGAGGCAGGCCTTGCCGCGGATGTCGTAGCGGTCGGCCTTGCAGAGGAGGCAGGAATCGCAGAGGGCGCCGAGGTATTCGTCGACGGTCGAAGCGGCCGCGCGCACGCCGTCGGCCCGGAAGGCGTTGACGATGCGGTTGACGGAGAGGGGGGAGCCGACGTTGTCCAGGGCGAAGCGCATGAGGCGCTTGAGAAGGGCGGCATCCTGGAAGCCGCGGCGCTCGAGGATGTCGCGGTAGAGGATGGTGTCGAGGACGCCCTGGAGGTACTGGTCGACGGCGGTGGTGTCGCCGCCGAAGGTGAGGGCCAGGGGAAAGCCGCCTTCGCGGGCGTAGCGGCGCCAGACGGCTTCGGGCGAGGGAACGGAAGGGGCGAGCGCGGCCCGGTATTCGGCGAAAGAAAGGGGATACATGCGGCATTCGACGTAGCGGCCCGTCAGGTAGGTGGCCAGTTCGCCGGAGAGGAAGGAACCGTTGGAACCGGTCACGGTGACGTCGAGGCCGCCACGCGAGTGGAGTCCGTCGACCAGGCGCTCCCAATCCGGGACCCGCTGCACTTCGTCGAGCAGCACATGGGTGCGCCCGCCGGAGGGAAGGCGCGGCTTGAGGGCCGCCCAGGCGTCGCGCCAGGAGGGATAGTCCGGTTCGTCGGGGTCTTCGTAGTTGACGCGGACGATGCGGTCCGGTGGCACGCCGTCCGCCCGCAAGGCTTCGGCGTACAGGGCGAGGGCGGTCGATTTGCCGCAGCGGCGGACGCCGGTCAGGACTTTGACCAAGTTCCGCCCCTGCCAGGCCTTGAGCCAGGCCGTCACGCGGGGACGGGGATGGAGGATGGTGGATGAATCTTCAGGCGACATTGCAAAACTCCGTCGGTTGTGGAAGTTTCTTGAAATGTAGTTGAAAGAATCCGGAACGCAAGCTCTTTTGCCGGTGAGCGCCAGTGACGAGTGACGAGAGCGCGCCCTGCGGGCGCGCAGTGACGAGAGACGAGAGACGAGAGACGAGATGAGGTGCGCCCGCTGCGCGGGCGGGGAGTGGACGGGAATGGGCGCGGCTGGAAGCCGCACCTCCTGGAAGTGGCGCGGAAGTTGGGGATGATGTTGTGCGGTGCTTCCGGGGGTGCGGCATCTTGCCGCGCCGGGATGGGGATGGCGCGGCCGACAGGCCGCACCGCAAACTCGTCACTCGTCACTCGTAACTCGTCACTGCGGCCGAAGGCCGCGGCGGTGCGCCCGCTGCGCGGGCGGGATGAATAGGGAATGGGCGCGGCTGGAAGCCGCACCTCCGGAAGTGGGGCGGGAGTGGTGCAACGGGTGGAGCGGGGGGGCGGCCCGGCGGAGCGGGCCGGGGCCAGACTCTTAGGCCAGACTCTTAGGGGGGAGGAAAGAAATGGAGCGGCCGGAGGCCGCACCGCAAACTCGTCTCTCGTCTCTTGTAACTCGTCACTGCGGCCGAAGGGCGCGCGCGTCAGCGGCCGCGGTAGAAGCCGGTGTCGGCGTCAGTCTTCCAGAGTTCGTACATCTCGAGGTAGTGTTCCTTGATGAAGGCCCGGATGCGCGAGATTTCGCGGGGGGCGAGGGTGCCCGCCCGGGCGACGACCGTGCTGCCGTCGCCCTTGACGAAGAACTTGGCGGAGCCGGTTTCGGAAAGCTGTCCGTCCGAGGCATGGACATGCATGGCCTCGATGATGCAAAAGGAGGTGTAGTAGAGATAGTATCCGCAGACTTTGTGCTGGTAGTACTTGGGCATCTTAGGCGGTCATGAACGGGGCGTCGCGCTCCCAGATGCGCAGGACGAGGGCCTGCTGGATTTCGTCCATGTTCGTCTCCAGCATGGTGCCGTCGGGCGAGAGGATCATGGCCGAGAAGCCGTCGTTGAGGTTGAAGACCCGGATGAGGTCGCCGTCGCGGGAAAAGGCGTAGCCGCGGACGATGAGGTCGGCCCGGTCGGCCAGTTCCTTGAGGCGCGCGTCAAGCATGGGCGGCGAGGTCCACCCCGGAAAGGCCGTCGAGCGCGGTCGCGGGGTCCATGAGCAGTTCGCGGAGAAGATGGGCGAGGTCGATGTAGTCCTCGTAGCGGCCCTTGGCGCGGCCCAGGCAATCGAGCACCAGGACGCCGGAGGCGAAGTCCTTCACGGCCAGATAGCGGAGGAGGTCCTTGCCGTGGCGGAAGGTGAGGGTCCAGCCGCGGAAGGAGAAGCGGGAGTAGCGTCCTTCGCACTCCAAAACGGCGCGGGAGGATGGATCGGGGGCATTCATGGCGTCTGGCAGACTAGCAGGGGGGAATAGGGGACTCAAGAGATTTTTCGGGGAGAGATTTTTCGGAGAGGGAGGGCGCGCCCGGGGGGCGCGCCAGTGACGAGTGACGAGTGACGAGATGAGGTGCCAGTGACAAGTGAAAAGTGACAAGTGACAAGATGAGGTGCGCCCGCTGCGCGGGCGGGATGAATAGGGAATGGGCGCGGCTGGAAGCCGCACCTCCGGAAGTGGCGCGGAAGTGGTGCAACAAGTGGGGCGGGGCTTCCGGGGGTGCGGCATCTTGCCGCGCCGGGGGGGGATGGGCGGCCGGAGGCCGCACCGCATCTTGTCACTTGTCACTTGTCACCGCGCCCTAAGGGCGCAGTTCGGTGTTGTCGATGAGGCGGGTGGTGCCGAAGCGGACGGCGAGGGCGGCGAGGACGGGGCGGGTGACGGTATCGGCGTCGTCGAGGGGGACGAGGGTTTCGTCGTCGGCCAGGGTGACGTAGTCGGGGACGCCGGAGGGGGCGGAGGCGGACAGGACGCCGAGGATGCGCTTGCGGAGGGCCGCGACGGAGCGCTCGCCGGAGGCGAAGGCGGCTTCGCAGGCTTCGAGGGCGCGGTGCAGGGCGGGGGCTTCGAGGCGCTGGGCGGGTGTCAGGTACTGGTTGCGGGAGGACATGGCCAGGCCGTCGGGTTCGCGGACGATGGGGGCGCCGACGACCTGGATGGGGAAGTTCAGGTCGCGGACCATCCGGCGGAGGACGCGCAGCTGCTGGGCGTCCTTTTGGCCGAACACGGCGATGTGCGGCTGGGCGAGGAGGAAGAGTTTGGCGACGACGGTGCAGACGCCGTTGAAGTGTCCGGGCCGGGAGGCGCCGCAGAGGTATTTGGAGAGGGAGGTCTCGATCAGGGAGACGCTGGTGCCTTCGGGGTACATGGCCTCGGGGGCGGGATGGAAGACGATGTCGGCGCCTTCGCGTTCGAGGAGTGCGCAGTCGGCTTCGAAGGTGCGCGGGTAGGCGGCGTAGTCTTCGTTGGGGCCGAACTGGGTCGGATTCACGAAGTCGGAGACGATGACGCGCGTGGCCATGGCGCGGGCGGTGCGGACGAGCGAGAGGTGGCCTTCGTGGAGGTTGCCCATGGTCGGGACGAGGGCGATGGTTTCGCCGGCGGAGCGCAGGGCGAGGGCGGCGAGCTGGAGGTCGGCGGGGGATTCGATGATCTGCATGGGGAGGGACTCCTGGTTCAGGTGTACTGGTGCTCGGGGCCGGGGTAGGTGCCGGAGAGGACTTCGGATTTGTAGGTTTCGGCGGCGGTTTGGATCTGCGCGGCGAGGTCGACGTAGCATTTGGCGAAGCGCGGGTGGATGGCGCCGCCCATGCCCAGGATGTCGTGGAGGACCAGGACCTGCCCGTCGCAGTGGGGTCCGGCGCCGATGCCGATGGTCGGGATGGTCACGGATTCGGTGACGGCCTTGGCGAGGTCGGCCGGGATGCATTCGAGGACGACCGCGAAGGCACCGGCGTCGGCCACGGCCCGGGCGTCGGCGAGGAGCTGCGCGGCGGCCGCGTCGCCGCGTCCCTGCACGCGGTAGCCGAGCTGCGCATGGCTCTGGGGGGTCAGGCCGATGTGCGCGCACACGGGGATGCCGTTCTGGACGAGGGTGCGGATGGTCGGGGCGCGGAATTCGCCGCCTTCGAGCTTGACGGCGCCGCAGCCGGTCTCTTGAAGGAGGCGTCCGGCGCTGCGGAGGGCCTGGACGGGGGATTCCTGGTAGCTCATGAAGGGCATGTCCGCGAGGACGAGGGCGTGGGAGACGCCGCGGACGACGGCGGCCGTGTGGCGGACCATGTCGTCGAGGGTGACGGGGATGGTGGAGGAGTAGCCGAGTTCGGTGGTGCCGACGCTGTCGCCGACGAGCAGGAGGGGCAGGCCGGCGGCGTCGAGGGCGCGGGCGACGGGGGCGTTGTAGACGGTCAGGCAGGAGATTTTCTCCCGGCCTTTCATGTTTCGGATGTCTTGGGCGTCGAGTTGTTTCATGGGGTGGCGGTCCGGCGGGCGGACCTTCCTTTCTCTTTGTTTCCGGTTTGTCGGGGCGGGGATTGTACGCGCAGCCGCCGGGTTTGCCAGCAAAAAGGCGGGGGGGGCGGGGGGAGTACTGCGGGAAGCCGTCGATGCATGCGTCCAGTTGGTCCATCCGCAGAAGTCTTGATTCGTTCGTTGGCGGTGCGGAGTCGCGCTTGCCGCGACGGCCACGCGCAGTACTCCCCCCGGCGCGGCCCCTGGCGTTTTCCTTCTCCCGGGCATGGACATCCCCTTCATGGCCGCGCCACCCCCCTCTCGGAGGGGGGCGGATCCTGGAACCCGCCTGGATCCTTGCATTCGCGGAACTCGGGAGACGGGCCACGAAAGTCCCCGAAGAACCAAAACCGTGTCGGGCGGGCCGTGCGGTCGGATGGCCCATGGCGGGCCGCCCGGAGGTCGGCTTCTATCGGGCAGGCGGGACAGGCGAAAGACAGGGGGGCGACCCCCTGGAGAAAGAACAAACTCCGATTTGTCCGATGCCGGCGCCAACGCTCCGGAGACGCTTTCCAAACGCGTGAATGTCCATCGTGCGGGCCGCGGCGGAGGGCGGGGTGGAATGGGGCAGGTGGTCTGGAAAACCGGCAAGAACGGCTCGGCGGGGACGCCTTGCCCCACCAGGCGCTTCGCGCGGGAATAGGCAAACGTGGATGGGGTCGCCCCTTGCCGGGGAAACAGGCGTCCGCACATTTGCGGGAACGCCCTTCGGCATGACGGTCGCCGGCGGGCAGGGACTGCCCGCCCTACCACTGCGCCTGGGCATTCCATCCATGGCCGGGGGGGCCCTTGCACCCGACGGAGAGGGGCCCAGGGGAGAAGGGCGGGGCGGGAGGGAGTCCCCCGAAAAAAAACACCGTCGTACACGGTGTTGCCGGTCTGGAGCGGGTGAAGGGAATCGAACCCTCCTAGCCAGCTTGGAAGGCTGGAGCATTAGCCACTATGCTACACCCGCCGGAAGCCAACGGTGCGGATATTGGACGAAAGACGGCTTCCCGTCAATGAAATTGCGAGGACGCGGGGTCATTCGCGGGGCGGGCGGGAGGTGCGGGGGAGGGGGAGGCCGGCGGCGCGGAAGGTGCGGCGGAGGTCGCGGAAGTGGTGCGAGAGGTCGAAGCAGGCGGCGAGGTCGGCGGGGGGGAGCGCGGCCGCGACGTCGGGGTCGGCGGCGAGGCGGTCGTGGAAGGAGCCGCCGGACTGCCAGCAGGCCATCGCGTTGCGCTGGACCCAGCGGTAGGCGGTCTCGCGGGCGATGCCGCGGCCGACCAGGGCGAGCAGGACCTGCTGGGAGTGGATGAGGCCGTGCGTGAGGTCGAGGTTCGCCTTCATCCGGTCGGGGAAGACGCGGAGGTTGCGGACGAGGGTCGCGAGCTTGTCGAGCATGTAGTCGAGCAGGATGCAGGAGTCGGCCAGGATGACGCGCTCGGCGGAGGAGTGGGAGATGTCGCGTTCGTGCCAGAGGGGGACGTCTTCGAGCGCCGCCAGGGAGTTGGCCCGTATGACCCGCGCGAGGCCGCAAAGGCGTTCGGCGATGATGGGGTTGCGCTTGTGGGGCATGGCGCTGGAACCCTTCTGGGCGGCGCCGAAGGATTCTTCGACTTCGCGGACCTCGGTGCGCTGGAGGTGGCGGAATTCCTGCGCCCAGCGTTCGATGCCGGTCGCGCACAGGGCGAGGGCCTGCATGAACTGGGCGTGGCGGTCGCGCTGGAGGATCTGCGTGGATACGGCGGCGGGGCGCAGGCCGAGGGCGCGGCACACGGCGGCTTCGACGTCCGGGGAGACGGCGGCGTGGGTGCCGACGGCGCCGGAGATCTTGCCGACGCGCATGGCTTCGCGGGCGGCCCGCAGGCGGTCGAGGTCGCGGCCGAACTGGTCGTGCATGAGGAGCATCTTGAGGCCGAAGGTCGTGGGCTCGGCGTGGATGCCGTGGCTGCGGCCGATCATCGGGGTCCAGGCGTGGGCGACGGCTTTTTCGGCGACGGCGGCGCGCAGGGCGGCGAGGTCGTCGAGGAGGATGTCGGCGGCGGCGACGAGGGTCGCGGAAAGGGCGGTGTCGACGACGTCGGAGCTGGTCATGCCCTTGTGGAGGTGCCGGGCGGCGGGGCCGACGCGCTCGGCGACGGCGGTCAGGAAGGCGATGACGTCGTGGCGGACTTCGGCTTCGATTTCGCCGATGCGCGCGATGTCGTAGCCGGCGTTGCGGCGGATGGCGCGGAGGTCGGCCGGCGGAATCGAGCCTTCGGCGGCCATGGCTTCGGCGGCGGCGAGTTCGACCTTGAGCCAGGTGTCGAACTTGTGGCCGTCGGTCCAGAGGGCGGCCATGGCGGGGCGGGTGTAGCGGGGGATCATCTGGTTGGATGGTTGGATGGTTTGATGGTGGGATGGTGGGATGGTTTGATGGTGGGATGGTTGGATGGTGGGATGGTTGGATGGTGGGATTGTTAGATGGTGGGATGGTTTGATGGTTGGATGGTGGGATCGTTGGAGGGGGGGACGGGTGGGGTGTTGGTGGGGGGAAAAAGAAAGGCGGCGCGTGGGGGCGCCGCCTGGGGGAGGGAGGGGTTACTCGGCGGGGGCTGCTTCCGCGGGAGCGGCGTCCTCGGCGGGGGCCGGTTCTTCGGCGGGGGCCGGTTCTTCGGCCGGGGTCGGTGCTTCGGCGGGGGCCGGTTCCTCGGCGGGGGCCGCGGCGGCGGCTTCGGCGGAGCGCTGTTCCTTCTTGAGGAAGAGGAGGCCGGATTCGGCCTGGCCGACGGCTTCGGGGGAAGCGGCGGCGGCGATCATCTCTTCGTAGACGGCGCGGGCGTCGTCGTAGCGGCCGTCGGCGGCGTAGGCGCGGGCGGCGCCGAGCCGGGCCTGCGTGAGGAGCGGGCTGCCGGGACGGTCGTTGGCGAAGAGGGTGTAGGCTTCGGCGGCGGCGGCGTAGTCTTCGATGGCTTCGAGGCTGGCGGCGATGCCTAGGCGCGCGCTGTCGGCGAGCATGTGGTCGGGATAGCGGGAGGTGAAGAGGCGGTAGGCGTCGAGGGCTTCCTCGAAGCGGTTCGCGTTGTAGTACTCGGCGGCCGCGCTGGCGAGGGCGATGGGCGCGGTCGGCGCGTCGGGCGCCTGGTCGGCCTGCATCCGGAACTCTTCCGGCGTGCGCGCGGTGAAAAGCGCCTGGGCGGCGGCCGCGGCGGCGTTCGCCTTCTGGGTGCGCCAGACGTTGACGCCGAGCAGAATCACGACGGCGATGGCGACGCCGATGGCGGCGGGCTTGCCGTATTCGGAAATCCAAGACTTGAACTGCTGGACGTCGGCGGTTTCGGCGAGTTGGGGTTCCGCGGGGGAAGGGGTGTTCTGTTGATCTGCCATGTTCGGCTCCTTGGTGGTTGGTGAATCGCGCGGATTGTGCCCCGCCCCCCGCCGGAACGCAAGCCGCAATTTTCGTGTTTTCCGCCGGCGGGCGCATTTCCGGTTCGTGCGAGGGGGAGGGCAGGGGAAAACCTGTCTTTTGCATGGTGCGGCCGGCCGTTCGGCAGGAGGGCCCATGACGGCCCGACAAGAAACCGAAAGGTGCCCGAACGGCAACGCCGTGCATGTTTTGAAAACACGCAAAACATTGACGTTTCATGCGGTTTCCATGCAGGGTCCCCGCCATGAACGACGGGGGCGAACCGGCGCTTGACCGCGGGCGGGCCGGGCGGCAGAATGCGGGGCATGGATCAACCATCGGAGGAGATGCCATGAAGAACGCCATTCTGGTCAAGTTGCTGCTCAAGAAGGTATTGCCGGGCATCATCGGCGCCGCGCTGCTGGTGCTGGCGGGGCTGTGGCTGTACGGCTATGTCGGCGTCAAGGCCGGCTGGGTCGGCGTCGGCGACTACGGCTCGCTCAATGCCGTTTCCCAGCACGGGGCGGACACCGCCGGCGGGCTCACCGCCATCGGCAAGAAGGCCGTCGGGCTGTAAAGCCGTTCAAGAGACAACAGGGCAGATCCGGGGCCGGGAAGAGAAACTCCGATCGGTCCGATTCCATCCGTTACCGGGGAGGAATGCGGTTGTCATTCGGGAACCGTTTCCGGAGAGCCGATGGGCACTCCGATTGTTCCGATGGGCCTGCCGGTGTCGCGCGTCCGTTCGCCGATACGGCCAATCGGATCCATCGGAGTTTTCCTGTCCGAAAGCGGCCATGTTATTCCTGAACCCGCTCTAGGCGGAGTGGATGGCGGAGGCGAGGGAGGAGGCGAGGTCGTAGACCGGGCCCGGGGCGTCGCGGCCGTGGGTGGCGATGAGGCGGACGAGGGCGGATCCGACGATGGCGCCGTCGGAGATGGACGCCATGGCGCGGGCCTGGTCCGGGGTCGAGATGCCGAAGCCGATGGCCGCGGGGACGGTCGAGGCGGCGCGGATGGTGCGGAGGATGGCGGAGAGGTCGGTGGTGATCCGGGTGCGCTCGCCGGTGACGCCCAGGGAGGAGACGACGTAGAGGAATCCGGTCGCGGCGCGCGCGATGGCCGCGATGCGGTCGGCGGAGGTGGGGGCGACCATGGATACGAGGTCGATGCCGTGGGCGCGGCACGGGGCTTCGAATTCGGCGCGCTCTTCGTAGGGGACGTCGGGGAGGATGAGGCCGGTGACGCCCGCGGCGGCGCAGCGGGCGGCGAAACGATCGGGCCCGGGGGCGTAGACGACGTTGGCGTAGGTCATGAAGGCCAGCGGGATGGGGATTTCGCGGCGGAGTTCGGCGGCGAAGGCGAGGATGCGGTCGGTGGTGACGCCCCCGGACAGGGCGCGCGCGTTGGCGGCCTGGATGACGGGGCCTTCGGCGGTGGGGTCGGAGAAGGGGATGCCCAGTTCGATGAGGTCGGCCCCGGCGTCGGCCAGGGCGTGGACGATGCGGCGCGTGGTCTCGAGGTCGGGGTCGCCGCAGGTGACGAAGGGGATGAAGGCCTTGTGCCCGGCGGCGAAGGCGGAGGCGAGGGTGGGGGCGGCGGGGGCGGCGGGGTCATTCATGGATGTCTTCTCCTTGGAGGCGGGCGATGGCGGCGCAGTCTTTGTCGCCGCGGCCGGACAGGGTGACGGCCAGGATGGCGTCGGCGGGGAGGGTCGGTGCGAGTTTGACGGCGTGGGCCAGGGCGTGGGCGGATTCGATGGCCGGGATGATGCCTTCGGTGCGGGAGAGGAGTTCGAAGGCGGCGACGGCTTCGTCGTCGGTGACGGGGACGTACTCGGCGCGGCCGGTGTCGCGCAGCCAGGCGTGTTCGGGGCCGACGCCGGGGTAGTCGAGGCCGGCGGAAATGGAATAGACGGGGGCGATCTGGCCAAGGGCGTCCTGGCAGAAGATGGATTTCATTCCGTGGAAGATGCCGGGGCGCCCGGTGGCGAAGGTGGCGGCGGTGTCGGGGGTGTCGATGCCGCGGCCGGCGGCTTCGCAGCCGATCAGCCGGACGGAGGCGTCGGGGATGAAGGCGTGGAAGGAGCCGATGGCGTTGGAGCCGCCGCCGACGCAGGCGAGGACGGCGTCGGGGAGGCGGCCTTCGGCGGCCAGGAGCTGGGCGCGGGTTTCGCGGCCGATCACGGACTGGAAGTCGCGGACGATGGTCGGGAAGGGGTGCGGGCCCATGGCGGAGCCGAGGCAGTAGTGGGTGTCGGCGATGCGCCGGGTCCACTCGCGCATGGCCTCGGACACGGCGTCCTTGAGGGTCGCGGTGCCGCTGTCGACGGGGACGACGCGCGCGCCGAGGAGTTTCATGCGGTAGACGTTGAGGGCCTGGCGCTCGGTGTCGGTGCGGCCCATGAAGACGACGCATTCGAGCCCGAGGAGGGCCGCGGCGGTCGCGGTGGCGACGCCGTGCTGGCCGGCCCCGGTCTCGGCGATGAGCCGGGTCTTGCCCATGTGCTTGGCGAGGAGGGCCTGGCCGAGGACGTTGTTGATCTTGTGGGAGCCGGTGTGGTTGAGGTCTTCGCGCTTGAGGTAGATGCGCGCGCCGCCGAGCTTGGCCGTGAGGTTCGCGGCGAAGGTCAGGCGGCTGGGACGGCCGGCGTAGTCGCGGAGAAGGGCGTCGAGTTCGGCGCGGAAGGCGGGGTCGGCGGAGAGGCGGCGGTAGGCGGCGTCGAGCTCGGCGACGGCGTTCATCAGCGTCTCGGGGATGTATTGGCCGCCGTAGGGGCCGAAGCGGCCGGGGGCGGACGGGGTGGGGGAGGTGGGGGTGGTCATGGCAAAACTCCTGGGGGGTGGGATTTACGACAATTCCGACAACTTGGAAAAACAATTCCGACAATGGATGACGGGAGAAAAGATTTTTGGAAGACAAACAGGACAAGGGGGGACAAATTGTTTTCCGAAAAAATTGTCGGAAATGATCGGAAATTGTCTGATGTTTCTTGGGTTCATGGATGGCAGGCGCGGATGGCGGAGACGAAGGCGCGGATTTTGGCGGGGTCCTTGAGGCGGTCGGTTTCGAGGGAGGAGGAGGCGTCGAGGCCCCAGGGGCGGGCGGCGCGGATGGCGTCGGCGGCGTTGGCGGGGGTGATGCCGCCGGCGAGGAGGTAGGGGCGCGGAAAGTTGGCGGCGAGGGTCCAGTCGAAGGCGGCGCCGGTGCCGCCCGCGCCGTGGTCGAGGAGGACGATGTCGGCGGGGGAGGCGGCGGCGCGGGCGATGTCGTCGGGGGTGCGGACGGAGAAGGCTTGGATGAGGCGGGTGGAGGGAGCCAGGGCGCGGAGGCGGGCGATGTAGTCTGGGGATTCGTGGCCGTGGAGCTGGGCCCAGTCAATGGTGCGGGCGGCGAGGAGGGAGGCGATGTAGTCGGGCGGCTGGTCGACGAAGACGCCCACGGCGTCGATGCCGGGCGCGAGGGCGGCGCGTAGGGCGGCGGCCCGTTCGGGGGTGATGCAGCGGCGGCTGGCGGGCGCGAAGACGAAGCCGACGAAGTCGGGGCGGACGTCGTTGGCGCAGGCGATGTCCTCGGGGCGCGAGAGGCCGCAGATCTTGATGCGGACTGATGGAATGGAAGCGTTCATTGGGGGCGCTTGGTGAAAAAGGTGGGGGTTCCCGTGCGGGGGCGGCGAGGAAGGCGATGGATGCATTTTTCAAGTTGAATCTTGAAATTGCATTCTCGGGGCGCTGGCAACGACGAAGCGACGGGACGACGAGGGGACGAAGGGGGCGGGGAGGACAAGGGAAAAGATGGGGAGGGGGCGGGGGCGGTCATTTGCGGGCGGCGGAGAGGAAGGTGCGGAGGGTGGAGGGGCGGTCGGGGG
>CACXEY010000238.1 GCA_902766695.1 uncultured bacterium | reverse complement strand
GGGGGGGGGGGGGGGGCGGAGAGGAGGGAGACGGGGCCGCTTTCGACGGCGCGCCCGGCGTACATGACGAGGAGGTCGTCGGCGACTTCGGCCACGACGCCGAGGTTGTGGGTGATGAGCAGGACGGCAAGGTTCTCGCTGCGCTGGAGGTCGGCCAGGAGGCGCAGGAGGCGGGCCTGGACCGTGACGTCGAGGGCGGTGGTGGGTTCGTCGGCGACGAGGATGCGCGGGCGTCCGGCGAGCGCCATCGCGAGCATCGCGCGCTGCTGCATGCCGCCGGAAAGCTGGTGGGGGTAGGAGCGGGCGACGCGGTCGGGGTCGTGGAAGCCGACCTGCACGAGGAGCGCGCGGAGGCGGTCGGCGGAATGGCGGCGGTCGGCGGTCGGCATCGCTTCGACGATCTGACGGCCGACGCGGAATACGGGGTCGAGGCATTCGCCGGGGTCCTGGAAGACGTAGGCGAGTCCGCGGCCGGCGCGGAGGACACCGGGGGCGGCGTCGATGCGCCCGGAGGCGAGTTCCATGCCGCGCGGGAGGAGTCCGCCGAGGGAGGCGGCGGTGACGCTCTTGCCGCATCCGGATTCGCCGACGAGGGCGAGCATGCGGCCGGGATGCAGGTCGAAGGATACGTCTTCGACGACGGGCACGGGCGCGGCGGCGCCGGGAGCGCGGTAGACGATGCGGAGATCGCGGGCGGAGAGGACGGGCGCGGGGGCGGTCATGGTGCGTCTCCGGCGCGGTGGCAGGCGACAAGGTGGTCGGCATCGCCGGCGAGCGCGGGCATGGCGCGGCGGCATTCTCCGCGGGCGAGGGGACAGCGCGGATGGAAGGGGCATCCGGGGGGCGGGTTGGCCGCGGAGGGCGGTTCGCCGCGCAGGACCTTGCGGGCGGCGCCGCGGGGGCCGCCGGGCACGGGCACGGCGGCGAGGAGGGCCCGCGTGTAGGGGTGGAGGGGACGGTCGACGAAGGCGTCGGCGGGGCCGAGTTCGACGATGCGCCCGAGGTACATCACGGCCATGCGGTCGGAGACGTGGCGGAGGACGCCGAGGTCGTGGCCGATCATCAGGTAGGAGACGCGGTGGCGTGCTTTGAGGTCGGTCAGGAGGTTGATGACCTGCGCCTGCACGCTGACGTCGAGCGCGCTGGCCACTTCGTCGCAGACCACCCAGTCGGGACGCAGCGCCATCGCCCGCGCGATGCAGATGCGCTGGCGCTGGCCGCCGGAAAACTCGAAGGGGTATTTCCAGAGGGCGTCTTTGCCGAGGCCGACTTCGGCGAGCAGGCGCGTGGCCGCTTCCTCGCGGGTTTCAGCGCCGAGGAGGCCGTGCTCGGCCAGGCCTTCGGTGACGAGGTCGCAGGCGGTCAGGCGCGGATTGAGCGCGGCGAGCGGGTCCTGGAAGACCATCTGGATGCGGCGGCGGTCGGCGCGGGTGCGGCGCGGCGGCCGTCCGGCTTCGGAGAGGGTTCGGTCGCCGATGGCGATGCGGCCGGCGGCGAGGGGTTCGAGTCCGGCGACGGCGCGGCCGAGGGTCGTCTTGCCGCATCCGGATTCGCCGGCGAGGCCGATGGTTTCGCCGGGGGCCAGACGGAGGGTGACGTCCTCGACGGCGTGCACGGCACCGCGGACGCGGGCGAAGACGCCGCGGCGGATGGGGTAGCGGACGGAGACGTGCCCGATGGAGAGCGCGTCGGCGTCGGCGGGGGCGGGGGAATGCGGCGCGGGGACCATCCGCTACAGCTCCAGAAGCCACTGGCCGTCGCCGGGACCGGTGCGGCGGAAGCCGTTCTTGAGGTAGTAGCGGACCTGCTGGGGTTGGGCGCTCGTCGCGGAAAAGGCCTTGATGCCGGTCTCCTTGAAGCGCATGCGGCAGGTGCGGTAGAGGAAGCGGCCGGCCTTGAAGTCGCGGTATTCCGGGACCATGTAGTCCGTCACGATCACGGCCCGGTCGCCTTCACGGCGGAAAGAGAAGAGGCCGACCGGCAGGAGGTTGCGGAAGAGGAGGTAGGTTTCGGCTGCCTGGAGGGCTTCGAGCGAGGCACCGGGCGTGAAGCGGAGGATGTCGCGTTCGTGGTAGAGGAAGAATTTGCGGAGGTAGGCGGCGCCCGTGGCGGAGGCCGGTTCGAGATCGAAGAACGCCTGCGCGAGGAGGGTTTTCAGCAGGTACCACCCGTCGATGCCCGCGATGATCCAGTTGATGATGCAGACCGGCCAGGAGCCGATCAGCAGGCCATACCAGCCGAAGAGCAGCGAGCCGATGCCGTTGACCAGCCGCAGGCGCAGGACGTTCGTGGTGACCAGCGAGACGAGGATGACGACCGACGCGCCGTAGCCGACCAGCGCCTGCCAGTTGCCCGCGGACCAGGCCGCGATGTCGTGGAAAATGTCCATGTGATGTTTCTTTCCGCCGCGGGGTGGAGTGGGCGCGGCTTGGTGGGCATTGAACGCGCATCGGCCGTAAAAGTCCAGCCGGAACCCCGCCGTGCGCGGCGGGGCGCAGGAACGCTTGGAGGGGAGGAGGGAAGGAGGGGCGGGGGGTCAGGGGAGGTCGAAGGTCTGGTCGCGGCGGGGGCCGAGGGAGAGGATGCGGACGGGGACGCCGGTGAGGGTCTCGATGCGCCGGAGGTAGGCCTGGGCGGCGGGCGGAAGGGCGTCGAAGGTGCGGATGGCGCCGAGCGGGGTCTTCCAGCCGGGCATCTCTTCGTAGACGGGTTTGCAGCGGGCGGCGGCGCGGATGTTCGCCGGGAACGTGTCGATGCGCAGGCCGTCGAGTTCGTAGGCGACGCAGAGTTTGATGCGGTCGAAGCCGTCGAGGACGTCCATCTTGGTCAGCGCCCAGCCGTCGACGCCGCAGCTCATCGCGGCGTGGCGGGCGACGACGGCGTCGAACCAGCCGCAGCGGCGCGGGCGGCCCGTCGTGGCGCCGAATTCGCGTCCGGCGGCGCGCAGGGCTTCGCCGTCGGCGTCGGAGAGTTCGGTCGGGAAGGGGCCTTCGCCGACGCGCGTGGTGTAGGCCTTGAGGACGCCGACGACGCGGTCGATCCGGTTGGGCGGGAAGCCGGAGCCGGTGCAGGCGCCGCCGCTGACGGCGTTGGAGCTGGTGACGTAGGGGTAGGTACCCAGGTCGATGTCGAGCATCACGCCCTGCGCGCCTTCGAAGAGGATTTCTTCGCCGCGGGCGGCGGCTTCGTGCAGCAGGGGAAGGGTGTCGCAGACGAGCGGCGCGAGGGTCGGGATGGCGGCTTCGACGCCCGCGATGACGGCGGCCGGATCGAGGGGTTCGCCGCCGAGCGCGGCGAGGGTGCGGTTGTGGGCGTCGATGCGCTCGCGCAGGAGGTCGGGGAAGGCCGGGTCGAGGAGGTCGCCGGTGCGCAGGCCGGTGCGGGCCATCTTGTCGCCGTACGCGGGGCCGATGCCGCGCAGGGTGGTGCCGATCTTGCCGGAAGCGGATTTGAGGGCTTCGCCGCGCGCGTCGAGGGAGCGGTGGTAGGGGAGGACGAGGTGGGCGCGGTCGCTGACGAAGAGGCGTCCGGCGGCCGGGAAGCCGCGCGCTTCGAGGCCGCGGATTTCTTCGACGAGTCCGGCGGGGTCGAGGACGACGCCGTTGCCGATGACGCAGCGCTTGCCCTCGTGGAGGATGCCGGAGGGGACGAGGTGCAGCACGAACCGCTCGTTGCCGACTTCGACGGTGTGCCCGGCGTTGTTGCCGCCCTGGGCGCGCACGACCCAGTCGGCGCGCTCGGTCAGGACGTCGATGATCTTGCCTTTGCCTTCGTCGCCCCATTGGGCGCCGATCAGGATGGTGTTGGACATGGGTGGGTCTCCTTGGGAATGGGGGCACTCTAGCGCATGAGGGAGGGTGGGGCGACAAAAAACGGGGGGAGGGGGAGGGGGAGGGGAAGAGGGCGGGAGCGGCGGGCGGGACCGCCCGCCGTCAGGAGGAGAGGCGGGCCGCGAGGGAGCGGGCGAGGGGGGGGAAGTCGGGGGCGTCGGGGAAGAGGCCCGCGGCGGCGACTTCGTGGCCGGGGCCGCTGCGGCCGTGGGTGCCGCGGATGCGGGAAGTGTTCTGGGAGGTGTGCGGAGGCGGGAAGGCGAAGTGGAGTTCGCAGGGGTCGAAGCCGGGCTTGTTGTGGATGTCCATCTGGTTGGCGTAGTCGGGGGCCTGGCGGGGGGAGGTCCACCAGGGGTAGGCGAACCAGCGTCCGGGGGCGGCGATGAGGAGGAAGTCGCCGGAGCGGGGTTCGTGCAGGACCTCCAGGGCGCGCTGGGCGTCGGGGTCGAGGACGAGGTCGACGCCGTCGAGGTGTTCCAACAGGCGGCGTACGGCGGGGCGGTCGGCGGGGGAGGGGACGTGGACGTGGGCGATCTGGTGGTCGACGATGGCGAAGGCGCGGGAGGTGTAGAAGTCGGGATAGAGCATGTCGGCGACGGCGCGGGTGTGGAAGAGTCCGGCGTCGCGGAGGGCGCGGTTGGGGAACACGGCGCCGTCGGGGAGGGTGACGGGCTCGATGGCGTAGTCGCCGGTGACGAGCCATTCGTAGCCGAGGGTGGCCGCGGCGTCGAGGAGGGGTTCGAGCTGGGCGAGGGTTTCGCGGAGGGCGGCGGCGGCCTGGGGGGAGTCGGGGCCGTGGCGCTGCTGGGCGTAGTCGAGGGAGGAGAGGTAGAGGAAGAGGTGGTCGGGGGCGTCGGGGCGGCGGAGGATTTCGGCGGCGGCGGCGGCTTCCCAGCGGCCGACGCGTTCGCCGGAGAGGGGGCCCCAGTAGCGGTAGAGGTCGAAATTGCGGCCGATGGCGCGGCAGAGGTCGGCGTAGAGGGGCTCGGGGCGGGTGTAGCAGTCCATGACGATGCCGCCGTGGTGGCGGTGGATCGGCTTGGGCGAGAGGACGAGGTCGAGGCTCTCGCCGAGGCTCTGCTGCCAGAAGGCCATGCCCACGGTTTCGCCGCGGGCGCGGGCGGCGTCCCAGATGCGCGGGCCGCGGACGAGGGCGGCGGACTGTTCCCAGAAGTAGGGGCGGGCGAGGTCGCGGTGGTACCAGCCGGAGGCGACGACGCCATGCGCGGAGGGCGGTAGGGCGGTGCGGAGGGTGGCCTGCGCGGGGCAGGTCAGCGAGAGGGGGCCGGGGAGGATGGGGTGGAAGGGGATTTGGGATTTGGGCTTGTTGCGCTCGATGAGGTTCCATCCGAGTCCGGCGGCGATGACGACAAGGGTTTTGCGGGGGGCGGAGGCGGTCATGGTTCTTCGGTTTCCAGTATGGCGAGTTGGACGGGACGGAGGGTGGAGGCGGCGTCGCGGAGGGTCAGGAGGGTCCAGCGGCGGGGCGGGGGAGGCAGAGGGGGGCGGTCGGCGAGGCGGGAGACGGCGCGGGGGGGAGGGGGCGGCGGCACGAGGAGTTCGTCGCGTTCGATGCGCCAGGGGGAGGGGGCGTCGGTGGCGGTCTCGGCGGGACGGAGGCGGGCCTGGACGTGGAGGGTGCGGAGGCGGAGGGTCTGGTCGCGGAGCGTTTCCGCGCGGCGCAGGGCGCGGGAGGACTGGAGGGTGGCGGTGGCGGCGACGCCGGCGAGCAGAACGCACAGGGCGAGCGCGCCGAGGACTTCGACGAGGGTGAAGCCGCGGGAGGCCGGGCGGGGAAATGGGGGGAGGGGCGAGGTCATCTTGCGTTGGGTGCCATTGTGCGGAAACGGGGCGGGACTGCAAGTGGGAAATGGGGGGGAAGGAGCAGGAAAATCCATGGGAGGAGGATGGGGGTGGAAACAGGGGAATTTCAAGGAGTTTTCTTTGATATTGCAAATGGTTGGAACGGGGCGGGTGGTGGGCGGGGGCGCAGAGGAGAAAGGCGTTGCGCGGAGGGGGGGAGGGGGATAGAGTGGAGGGCATGAATGGCATGGATACGAACGTGGAAAGCGATGGGTTCTTTCCGGCAGGACGGACGGAGAGGATCGTGAGCCGGTCGGCGGAGGAGACGCGGGCGGTGGCGGCGCGGTTGGCGTCGGAATGCCCGGACGGGGCGCTGGTGTGCCTGCACGGGGACCTGGGCGCCGGCAAGACATGCTTCGTGCAGGGGCTGGCGCGGGCGCTGGGCATCCGGCGTCCGGTGGGGAGCCCGACGTTCACGCTCGTCAACGAGTACCGGGGGACGCGGGGGCTGGCGCACATCGATCTGTACCGGATCCGGGGGGCGGCGGACGCGTTCAGCCTGGGCTTGGAGGACTATCTCCAGCATTACCCGGGAATCGTCGCGATCGAGTGGGCGGAGAGGGCGCTGGATTTCCTGCCGGAAGATGCCTGGCACGTGCGGTTGGCGCCGGGCCAGGCGGAAGGGGAGCGGGTGGTGGAAATCGCGCGGCCGGGTCGGTCAAGGGGATAGGGTTCCGTCCCGGAGGGTGAGGCGGAGGGCGGAGGAGGGGGCGTCCCAGGCGGGGTGGTGGGTGACGAGGAGGAGGGTGGTGCCGGCGCGGTTGAGGTCGGCGAAGAGGTCCATGGTGCGGGCGGCGGTATCGGGGTCGAGGTTGCCGGTGGGCTCGTCGGCGAGGAGGAGGGTCGGGGGATGGGCGATGGCGCGGGCGATGGCGACGCGCTGCATTTCTCCGGCGGACAGCAGATGCGCGGGCTGGCGGGCCTTGTGGGCGAGTCCGACGCGATCGAGGGCGGCCAGGGATTTCCGGCGGGCTTCGGCGGCGGGCGTGCCGAGATAGCGGAAGCGGAGTTCGACGTTGGCGAGGGCGGAGCGGCCGGGGACGAGGCAGAATTTCTGGAAGACGGTTCCGACGGCGGTCTTGCGGAGGGCGGTGCGGTCGCGGTCGGGGAGGGTCGAGACGTCGCGGCCGTCGAAGAGGAAGGTTCCGGCGTCGGGCGGGAGGAGGAGGCCGGCGACCATGAGGAAGGTGGTCTTGCCGGAGCCGGAGGGGCCGGTGACGACGGCGTAGGCGCCGCGGGGGAGGGAGAGATCGATGCCGCGCAGGATTTCGACGTCGCGGCCGTCGGCGGCGCGGAAGCGCTTTTTCACGCCCTGCATGGAGAGGGCGGGGGTGTCGGCGGGGGGCGGCATCAGATGGGGGTGGCGGGGAAGTAGGTGTGGTTGGTCTGGAGGTGGCAGAGGGCGAGGGCCATGGCGTCGGTGGCGTCGTCGGGCGGGGTGTCCTCCAGCGCGAGGATGGAGGCGACCATGCGGGCGACCTGGTCCTTGGGGGCGGCGCCCCAGCCGGTGAGGTTCTGCTTGGCGGAGCGGGGGGAGTATTCGTAGACGGGGACGCCGGCGACGGCGCAGGAGGAGATGGCGACGCCGCGGACTTCGCCGAGGACGAGGGCGGTCTTGCCGTTCTTGAAGTAGAATCCGCCTTCCATGGACGCGGCGGCGGGGGCGTGCACGGCGAGGAGTTCGTCGATGCGGTTGCGGATGGCGCGGAGGCACTCGGAGTGCGCGGCCTTGGGGGGCATCTTGACGACCTCCCAATGGAGGCAGCGCATGACGGAGCCGGCCGCTTCGATGACGGCCAGGCCGGTGCCGCGGAGGGAGGCGTCGATACCGAGGACGATGGTGGAGGGCATGGCGGGGACCTTTCTAGGAAAAGCGGACCGAAAACGGAAATACGACCCGGATGGCGTGGAGAACGTGCATGGGGGCATGGAAGACGAAACGGGCGGCGGGGACAAGAAAAATCGTGGGAAAAAGATGGACGGAAGAGGGGCGGCCGGAGGAAGACGGAAGTGAAAAAGAGAGGAATCGGCATATTGACATCCGTCGGAGGTTTGGTAGGGTACGGGCAACCTCATCAACCAACAGGAGAGAGAAATGAGAAATCGGAATCGTCGTGGTTTTACCTTGATTGAGTTGCTCGTGGTCATCGCGATCATCGCCATGCTCGCGGCCATTCTGGTCCCTGCCGTCAACAGCGCTCTCGACAGCGCGGCGATGGTGCAGACGGTTTCCAACGGTTCCAACATCTACAAGTCGGCGTTCGCCGGCCAGATGGAAGACGTCGTGTTCGGCGGCAGCGCCTCCTGGCCCGCCAAGGACGGCGATTTCAAGTTCTCCACCTCCACCGACTACTTCAAGTATCTCGTCACGAACGAGGTCATGAGCGTGTCGTTCGATTTCTTCTCCGCCAAGGGCCTCAACTCCTACAAGACCACCGACGAGAGCAAGTTCAAGGCCGACGGCAATGCCTGGAAGCTGGTGCTCGGTCTGGATGAATGCGCCGAAGGTTTCCCCTTCCTGTTCACCCGCAACGCCGAAATCTCCGCCAGCACGCTCAACAGCGACACCGACGGCAACATCGAACTGAGCGGCAACCAGGCTCCCTTCCAGAAGAAGGGCATGGTCGCGGTCCTCAAGGGCGGCGCCGCCTTCTCCCTCAAGGGCGCGAAGCAGCTCAAGTACAACAACCTGAATCCCGCCGGCAAGCAGGACGATGCGGACATCGACGTGGTCGAGCCGTAAACGGTCTTGAACGACGCAACGTTCTTCGGCCCGGTCGCCAGAGATGGCGGCCGGGTTTTTGCGTTGGAGGGAGGAAAAGGGGGAGGAGGGGGGGAGGGAAAAGAAAACCCCGCCGCACGCGGCGGGGCGCAGGACCTCGGGGGGGGGGAAGGGGTGGGGTGGGGATGGTCAGGAAATGGGGGTGGCGACTTGGCCTTTGGGGGTGTCTTTGACGAGGTAGCCGAGGGTTTGGAGGCGGGCGCGGAGGGCGTCGGATCGGGGCCAGTCCTTGGCGGCGCGGGCGGCGGCGCGGGCGGCGAGGAGTTCTTCGACTTCGGAGGGGAGGGCGGCGGGGGCGGAGGTGGCGGGCGGTTGCAGGATGCCGAGGGCGGCGTCCCAGCGGGCGAAGAGGGCTTGGAGGGCGGCGGCGGCAGGGGGGGGCAGGGCGTTGGCGTCGAGGGTGGAGTTGGCGTCGCGCAGGGTGTCGAAGAGGACGCCAAGGGCGCCGGAGATGTTGAGGTCGTCGTCCATGGCGGCGGCGAAGCGGGTCTCGGCAGAAGCGGCCCACTCGGGGAGGGCGGGGGAGGGCGGGCTGAAGCCCGCCGGTTCGATATTGGAGGCGGAGGAGGCGGCTTCGGCGAGGCGGGTGGTGAAGGCGTCGAGGCGGCGGAGGGTGGTGCGGGCGGCGTCGAGGCCGGCGAAGGTGAAGTTCAACGAGGCGCGGTAGTGGGTGGAGATGAGGACGGTGCGGATTTCGCGGCCGGTGTAGCCGCGGGAGAGGATGTCGCGGAGGGTGTGGAAGTTGCCCAGGCGCTTGGACATTTTCTGGCCGTCGGCCATGAGGTGGGCGCAGTGCATCCAGTAGCGGGCGAAGGGAACGCCGTTGGCGGCTTCGGATTGGGCGATTTCGTCTTCGTGGTGCGGGAAGATGTTGTCGACGCCACCGGTGTGGATGTCGAAGGTCGGGCCAAGGTATTTCATGCTCATGGCGGAGCATTCGATGTGCCAGCCGGGACGGCCGCGGCCCCACGGGGAGTCCCAGTAGACGGGGCCGTCTTTTTCGTCCCAGGCTTTCCAGAGGGCGAAGTCGGCGACGTTTTCTTTTTCGTATTCGTCGTTGGAGATGCGGACGCCGGAGCGCATGCCGGAGCGGTCGAGGCGGGCGAGTTTGCCGTAGGCGGGCCATTTGTCGATGGAGAAGTAGATGGATTTGTCGGGGGCCTGGTAGGCGATGCCGCGGTCGAAGAGGCGCTGGATGAGGGCGATCATCTCGGGGATGTGGTCGGTGGCGGCGGGATAGTAGTCGGCGGGCTGGATGTTGAGGGTCTTGATGTCGTCGAAGAAGGCTTTTTTGTAGGTGGCGGTGAAGTCGGCGAGGGGTAGGTTGGCGGCGCGGGAGTCGCGGATGGTCTTGTCGTCGACGTCGGTGAGGTTCATGACCTGGGTGACGCGGTAGCCTTTGCAGCGGAGCCAGCGGCGGAGGAGGTCTTCGAAGACGTAGGCGCGGAAGTTGCCGACGTGGGCGTAGTTGTAGACGGTGGGGCCGCAGGTGTACATGCGGACGTGGCCGGGGTCGAGGGGGAGGAAGTCGTCTTGGCGGCGGGTGAGGGTGTTGTAGGGGCGGAAGGGGGTGGAGGGGGTGGTCATTGGAAGGGCTCCTGGGTTGTGTGGGGGGGGGGGCGGGGGAGGGCGGGCTGAAGGCCCGCCCCTACGATATGGGGGAGGGGTCGGGGGCGGGAGGTGAATCGGGGGCTTCGCCCTGGGGGGGG
>CACXEY010000237.1 GCA_902766695.1 uncultured bacterium | reverse complement strand
CAACGTTTTCTCCGGACAACTCCCAGGTCATTATCCATGGCAGGACGATAATCCGCTCCACGTTTCGTCTTTGAGTTGTCAGATGAAAACCTTGCGATTTCCCTTGCGCAGGGAAGGGTAGGGGAGGGCCGTTTCCTGCCCGCCGCGCCCATGGGATTCCAATGAAACGCGAATCATTCCGTGCGGCCCCAATGGCTTGCCGGACAGGCGCACTGTTTCATGAAACAATCCGGGAAAGGCATTCGGATTGGGAGCACGCCACCCCAGGCCCGAAGAACCCAAACGGCCGGAGATTAGCGATCAGGGCTCTTGGCGGGGGGGGATGAGAAGACGGCGACGAGCTTGGCGTAGGTGAGGGGTTTGAGGAGGATGCCGGTGAAGAGAGCGCTGCGGGAGTCGCGCCGGTATTCGGTGTCGGCCGTCAGGGCGTAGACGGGGAGGTGCGCGAGGTGCGGGGTGGCGCGCAGTTTCTCGATGAACTCGGCGCCGCTCATGTTCGGCATCCAGAAGTCCGAGAACACGAAGTCGTGCGGGTGCCCCGCCGCGTCGGCGGCTTCCAGTTTGGCCAGGGCTTCGGCGCCGTCGCAGGCCTGCTCGATCGCGGGCACCCCCGCGCGCTTGAGGAAGGCCGTCAGGACGGAGCGGTTGACCGGGGAGTCGTCCACGACGAGCACGTGGTTCGGCCGGTTCGCCAGGACGGCGGGGGCCTTCTCCGCGGCGGCATGTTCCTCCCGCCCGCCTGGCTCGGCCACGCCCGGGATGCGGGCGGTGAAGGTCGAGCCCTTCCCGGGTTCGCTCTCGACGAGCAGTTCGCCGCCCATCATCTCGACGAGGCGCCGGCAGATGGACAGCCCCAGCCCCGTACCCCCGGCGCGGTCGGCGGAATGGGTGGGGTCCTGCACCTGCACGAAGGCGTCGAGGATGCTCCCCTGCATCTCGCGCGGGATGCCGCAGCCGGTGTCGGCGATGGCGACTTCGAGGGTCGTGCCGTCGCGGACGGCGGACACCGTCACGGAGCCGCTGGAGGTGAACTTCACGGCGTTGCCGACGAGGTTGAAGAGAATCTGCCGGAAGCGGTGCTCGTCCAGGAGGAGCTCCGGCACGCCCGCGGTGCGGTTGACGAGCGCGACGCCCTTGCCGTCGGCGGCCAGGCGGAAGGAGGCGAATACTTCGCCGACCAGCTTCTCCAGGCGCACGGGGCCGGGCTGGAGGGTCATCTTGCCGGCGTCCATCTTGGCGAGGTCCAGGACGTCGTTGACCAGTTCCAGGAGGGTGGTGCCGCTGGCGCGTATGGATTCGAGCGCGGCGTCCCGCTCGGTCTGGTTCCAGATGCCGACCTGGAGGAGTTCGGTGTAGCCGAGGATGGCATTGAGCGGCGTGCGGATGTCGTGGCTGACGATGCTGAAGAACATGCTGCGGGCCTTCTCGGCGGCGCGGGCGCGCACGAGCGCCTTTTCGAGCTCGGCCATGTGGCGGGCCGTCTGGTCGTCCGCCACGAGGAACACCTGCAGGAAGCAGCACCCCACGAGGCAGCCCAGCGCCGTGAACGGCGTCAGCGGCCAGATCACCTGCAGGAAGTTCGAGGCCGCCTGCAGGATGCAGAACATGGCGACCATCATGCTCCGCCGCCGCAGGGCTTCGCGGCTGACGAGCGCCTTCGCATAGACGAACAGCGCGAGCATGACCATGAAGGCGACCAGCAGGTAGAACGCCGGGTCGCGCGCCCAGCCGGTCCGGTACACGCCGTCGGCACCGATGCTGAAGACGCAGCCGGTGAAGGGGTTGGCCGCCAGCGCCGCGATGTTGAAGGCCGCCAACGCCCATCCGGACCACGCGATGATCCGCGCCGGCCAGCCGCCGATTTCCAGGTAGGCGACCAGGAACCAGCTCCACAGGAGGGCGAACGCCACCAGCGAGAGGAAGAAGAAGATGCTGTCCACGTACAGCGCGCGCGTCCAGCCGAGCCCCGCGAAGAGCCCCCACGCCCCGTCCGCCGCGAAATACGCCAGGATGCCCAGCAGGACGCCGCGGTAGCGCGCCCCGTGCGTGGTGATGCCCCAGCGGCCCGTGATCAGGTTGAAGTTGATGATCAAGTGGAGCGCGATCGCGACGAGGGAGAACGTGGAATACGAATAGCCCTGCATGGCTTCACTCCGCCCCGGCCATTCGGGCTGCAGGATTGGCAATCTGTCCGCGTTTCGGCATAACCCTTTACCATACACGCGGAGCCGCGGTTTGTCACGCCCGGAGAAGCGCCGGCGAATCACCGGGCGCATCTCTGTTGTGCAAGGGGCGGACCAATCCAAGCGTGCCTATTCCTGCGCGAAGCGCATGGTGGGGCGAGGCGTCCCCTCCGAGCCGTTCTTGCCGGTTTTCCAGACCTCCTGCCCCCTTCCACGCCGACTCGCCGGGGACGGCTCGCCCCACCAGGAGCCTTGCCATCCAATCAAGGGGCATCAAAAGTCGAGGCGGAAGGGAGGAGGATGCACAAACTGGAGATGCTCCCGAATCACCGGGTTCAGATGACACCCCTGTCTTTTGCATGGTGCGGCCGGCCGTCATGGGCCATCCTGCCGCACGGTCCGCCCGGAGACCGGGCCTGCCGGAGGGTGGGCCCGGCACGAAATCGCATGGTTTCCGCCGGACAACTCCACCGCATGAACAGGTGGCCGCAAGAAGCGACTTCTTTTTTCCGTCGCGCCTTCCCGTGACACGTTTTCCCCGAACCATGCTTTTCCCTATTCCGGCTTCGCGTCGGGATGCGAGAGGAGGGCGTAGGGGAACGCGATGGCTTCGGAGAGGACGGTGCGGACGCCGGCGGAGCTGCGCCACCAGTCGGAGCGGTCGAAATCCGTCGGGGTCAGGGCCAGGGTGCCGATACGGGTGCAGTCGCCGAAGGCGCGGCGGAAGAGGAGGGCGCTGCGGCGGACGTGCGGGCCTTCGCTGGCGAGGGTCATGGCGGCGGGGGCGTTCGTGCCGAGGGCGTCGCGGAGGGCGACGGCGGAGACGAACGTGCGGTCCTTGCGGGTCTCGGGGGCCGGGAACGCGCGGACGTCGTAGCGGTCGGCCACACCCAGCGCTTCGAGGCGGGCGGCGGACATTTCGGCGTAGGACCCCCACGGGGCGAGCCAGGAGCCGGTGGTGATGGGCCCGCCGGTGATGTAGATGGTCTTCACGCCGTGCGCGCCGGCCCAGGCGAGGGCTTCTTCCAGCGGGGCGTCGGCCACCCAGCCCTCGAAGACCAGGACGGTCGAGCCTTCGGCGGGGTGGTTGGGCGAAAGGAAGGGGTAGAGTCCGGCGACGAAGCCGGTCAGCAGGGCGGCGAGGACGAGCAGGACGAGGGCGACCTTGCCGAGGCGCTTCATCATGGCTTGCGGGGGAAGAAGCGGCGGACGGGGAAGCTGCGGGGGGCGTTCTTGACGTCGGGAATCTGGTGGACCGCGCCGCAGACGGGGCAGGGCATGACTTCGCCGAAGCAGTCGCGCGCGGCTTCGATGTGCTGTCCGCAGGCTCCGCAGACGAACTTGATGGACAGGATGTCGTGGCGCGGGACGTGGCGCGGAACGGCGGGGGACGGTTCGGGCACAGGCTCCGGGGAGGCGCCGGTGTCGCCGAGGGTGGGGAGGGTGTCGGGGTCAAAATCCATAGACCATCTTGTGGAGGCTGGCTTGGGTGCAGCGCGGCGTCGGACCGATTCGTCCGGTATGTTCGGCGAGCCAGCGGCAGGTGGGCTGGCCGATGACGAGTTCGGCGCCGACCGCGCCGTAGCAGCAGCAGGAGCCGGTGTGGATGAACGAGGCGCGGCAGATCATGCCGTAGGGTTCCATGCCCTGGATGCCGACGCGCAGGCCGCGGTCGAGGCATTCACGGATGTGCCGCTGCGCCATTTCGATGGCCCAGCGGTTTTCGATTTCGGCGGCGAGTTTGTAGACGGAGACCTTGGCGTTGGCGGCCAGCGACATCAGTTCGGGCAGTTCGCGGTCGGGCCACATCCGGAAGTCGTGGTGGGAGCCGACGGTGTGGCGTCCGGTATCGGCCTTGAACCGCCGCAGGAACTCCACGCCGCCCGGCGCGCGCAGCTCGGAGTCGATTCCGGCCGCGACCTCGGCGAACGTGTAGTAGCGCCCCTGGCGGACGGCTTCCTCGCCCTGCCACTTGCCGCCCTGCGCGGCGTGGCGGATGGTGGCGAGGATGGGCAGGCCCTGCGCGGCGATGGCGCGGCAGCAGTCGAGGATTTCGGGATCGGACATCCCGAGCGACGGATCGGGGGTTTGCCCGGGCACGGGGCCGTCGGGGCCGCCGCGGGAGAGGAGGTCGATGCGGACTTCGAGGAGGTCGCAGAAGTCGGGCGCCTTCGCCGCGCATTCGCGCAGCAGCGCCGGCTCGCCGACGCAGCCGACAATCCACGGCTCCGCGCCGAACGGCGCGCGCCGCACAAAGGGCACGGCGGGCGGCGGCAGGGGCGGCGGCGGTTTGCGGGCCATGACGCGGTCCTTTCCCGTCACTTGCCGGACGGGACGCGTCCGGTGGAGCCGCGCACGACGAGGGAGGTCGGCAGCAGGTCGCTGCATTCCTTGATCTGGCCGTTCATCAGCTGGAGGAGGCGGTTGCAGGCTTCGATGCCGACCTGGTAGAGGTCGTGGCGGATGGTCGAGAGGCCGGGGTTGACGTAGGCGGCGATCTGGATGTCGTCGACGCCCATCACGGAGACGTCCTCGGGGACTTCCAGATGGTGGTCCACCATCCAGCGCATCGCGCCGAGGGCCATGCGGTCGTTGGCGGCCATGATGGCGGTCAGGCCGGGCTTGAGGTCCATGAGCTTGGCGGTGGCCGCGTAGCCGCCGCGCTGGCTCCATTCCTCGCCGCCGTCCACCCACGTCACGTCCGCCGCGCCCGCCGGCCACGACTTGCACGCGCGCAGGAACTCGTCGCGGAAGATGAGCCCCGTGTGCGTGTTGGTGCCGGCGATGAGGCCGATGCGCCGGTGGCCGAGACCGAGCAGGTGCTCCGCGGCGAGGCGGGCGCTGGAGGCGTAGTCGACCGCGACGTAGTTCAGGCGCTTGCCCGGGAACAGGTGGTTGACCAGCAGGAACGGGTACGGCGAATCCTCGAACACGTGCAGGTAGTCCGCGTGGATGTCCGACGCGATGAACAGCATCCCGTCCGCGCGGCGGCTCGCGAGGAGCTTGCTGTATTCCTGGGACTCGATGAACTGGGCGGTCGCGATGTCGAGGAGGATCTTGTAGCCCTGGGAGGTGGCGCGCTCGTAGATGCCGGAGATGATTTCGCCGAGGTAGATGTCGGAGAACACGCGCGAGAGGTTCGGGATGACCACGCTGAGGGTGCGGCTGGACTTGGACGCGAGACCGCGGGCGGCGCTGTTGGGATGGAAATCGTACTTGCGGACGACCTCCATCACGCGGTCGCGCGTGGACTGGCTGATGCGGGGATGGTTGTTGAGCACGAGGGAGACGGTGCTCAGCGAGAAACCGCTTTCCTTGGCGATGTCCTTGATGGTCCTGCGTTTCATGATCTCTTCTTCGGTACCTGCCGCCGGGTCCGCCCCGGCCTCTCTCCATTCATCCGGTAAAACGCTCGACAAGGCAAGTGAAAAGTTTCACCTGGGGGCACTTTTCCGTCCATCGCCCCTCCCGCGTCCCGAAAACGCCTGTTCCCGAAATTTCGTTCTTGCGCGACGTCGCATCCTCCTGTATGTTCGTACATGGAACTCAAACAGGAGAAATACCATGCCACGCAAAATGATCCTCGACGACAAGATTCTCAAACTCCGCGCCTTCTGGCGTTCGGAACACCGTCCCCCTTCCTACTCCGAAATGCTCGGACTTTTCGGCTACAAGTCCAAGAACTCCGTCTTCGGCCTCGTCCGCCACCTCGAACAGCGGGGATACCTCCTCAAGGCCAAGGACGGCAAGCTCTCCTTCCTGCCCAAGCTCACCGGCGGCGTCCGCAACCTCGGCTCCGTCGTCGCGGGCTTCCCCACGCAGGAGGAGGAACAGAAGTCCGAAGCCATCTCGCTCGACGAATACCTCGTCCGCGATCCCGACCACACCTTCATGCTGACGGTCCGCGGCGATTCCATGATCGACGCCGGCATCCAGCCCGGCGACCTCGTGCTCGTCGAGAAAGGGCCCGCCCCGCAGCAGCGCGACATCGTCGTCGCCTGCGTCGACGACGAGTGGACCCTCAAGTACTACATGAAGGACCAGGCCGGCGTCCGCCTCGAACCCGCGAACCGCAAGTACAAGTTCATCCGCCCGCGCCGCTCCCTGGAAATCGGGGGCATCGTGCGCGCCGTCATCCGCAAGTACTGATCGCGGCCAGCCCGCTCCCTCCCCGGCATCCCCGCCCCGCGGGGGTGCCGTTTTTGCCTTGCCCTCCGGCGTGATTTGTCGGAACGTTCCCGCCGGTTTTGGATTGCCCCCATGAACTTCCGCAACGTCATCCACATCATCTCCTGGCTGCTGGCCGTGATCGGGGTCCTGATGGCCCTCTGCGGCGGCGTATCGTGGCTCTTCGACGAACCGCGCGCCGACTGCCTGGCCCTGCTGCTCCCCGCCGGCGCCACGCTGGCCGCCGCGCTCGTCCTGGGCCTCGCCACCCGCATGCGCCGCGAACTCAGCCTCCGCGACGGCCTGGGCATCGTCGCCTTCGGCTGGCTCGCCGCGGGCCTGGTCGCCGCCGTCCCCTACATCCTCTCCACCGACGTCTTCCCCGGCGACCCCGCGGCCGCCGTCTTCGAGTCCGTCTCCGGCATCACCACCACCGGCGCGACCGCCCTCGACGACATCGAAGCCGTCCCCCGCAGCCTCCTCCTCTGGCGGGCGCTCACCCAGTACATCGGCGGCATGGGCGTGCTGGTGCTCGTGCTGGCGATCCTCCCCTTCGCCGGCAGCGGCGGCATGCAGCTCTTCCGCGCCGAGATGCCCGGTCCCTCCAAGGACCGCATCGAACCGCGCATGGCCTCCACCGCCAAATGCCTTTGGGGCATCTACGTCGGCCTCACCGTCCTGATGGTCCTGTCCCTGCGCCTGGCGGGAATGGGCACGTTCGACGCCGTCTGCCACTCCATGACGGCCATGGCCAACGGCGGCCTCTCCACGCATTCCGCCAGCGTCGCCTACTGGAACAACCCGGCCATCGAGGTGGTCATGATCGCCTTCATGCTCGTCGCCGGCATCAACTTCACCCTCCACTACCGCATCCTCCGCGGCGATCTCTGGGCCTGGTTCCGCAACCGCGAAGCCGTCGCCTTCCTCGCCCTCTACGCATCCGCCTCGCTCGCCCTCGCGGCCATCGTCTTCCACGCCGCCCCCGTCGGCGCCACGTTCCTGCACACCCTCCGGGAAACCGCCTTCACCGCGTGCAGCCTCATGACCACTTCCGGCTTCACCACCGCCGACTACGACCGCTGGCCCGCCCTCGCCAAAGGCATCCTCGCGGTCCTGATGGTCATCGGCGGCTGTGCGGGGTCGACGGCCGGCGGCGTCAAGCTCGGCCGCGTCCAGGTCGCCGCGGCGGCCATGTTGCGCGAAATCCGCCTCTTCATGCAGCCGCAGGCCGTCTTTTCCGTACGCATGGGCGGGAAATCCATCGACGAAACGCTCGTCCTCTCCATCGTCGCCTTCCTGATGCTGTTCCTGCTGACGCTCCTCGTCGGCCTCTTCGCGTTGCTTCCCCTCGCGCCGGACTTCTCCACCGCCTTCTCGGCGGTCATCTCCTGCGCGACCAACACCGGCCCCGGCTTCTCGGCCGTCGGCCCGACGTGCACCTACTCCGCGGTCCCCGCCGCCGGCAAGATCGTCCTCTGCCTCCTGATGCTCGCCGGCCGCCTCGAACTCTACACCCTCCTCGCCCTCCTCGTCCCCGCCTTCTGGCGCCGCTGATCACCCGCCTTTCCCCATCCCGCCTTGCCTGCATTGGAGCATGCGGGCACAAATGCGCCCATACCTGAAATGTTGGTTCCAAAGGGATTGTCAGGTGTCCCCCTGTCTTTTGCCTGGAGCGGCTGGCCGGCAGGGGCCGACCGGACAACTCCCATGTCATTATCCATGGCCGGGACGATAAAGAATTGTCTGTCCGCATAAGGCGGGAAAGAAAGAAACTCCGATTGGTCCGATTTCCCTCCGCTACCGCGGAGGAATGCGGTGGTCATTCGAAAACCGTTTCCGGAGAGCCGATGGGCACTCCGATTTTTCCGATGGGCCTGCCGGTGTCGCACGTCCATTCGCCGATACGGCCAATCAGAGATGCGGTGCGCCCTGCGGGCGGACAAATTGCGGGAGGGACACGGGAGGGGAGCGGGAGGGGGAAAGCTACATGAATGTCGTGAATGCCGTTTCGCGGACGAGGATGGAAATGGCGCGGGGTGGAAAAACGGCTTTCCTGAAGGCGGGAGTGTGGTAGGGTGGAGGGAGTGTCGCGCGGGTGTGCGACCTTCGTGATTGTCATTGGAAAAGGATCGGTCAATACCGGACGGATAACCAGAATCTCATCTTTTTAGCGAACTGCTAAACGACGCCACGCCGAAAACCTAGGAAACTTTCGGGAGTCGTATTTCACAGAGCCTGAATGGCCTGTGCCGAATCGTAGCAGGACGCGCCCAAACCAGGCGCGTTCTCTTCCATGCATTCGGTACGGGCTTCCTAGGGCCTTCGGCGTGGGCATGGATTGGGAACGCGTTTTTTGTGGCGGGGTTTCTTCCATGTCTGCCGGGGGCAGGGGTGCTGGCGGGATGCGGAAGGAATGCGACCATGGGAAGGATGAAGTTCAGCGATGTTCCGGGCAGGGGCGGCAGGGGAGGGTTCCATGCCCATTCTTGACTGGCGGAACCGGCACGAGGCGCTGCGGGCAGCGGCGGCGGCGCCGCTGAGGGCGCTCGTCGAGCTACCGGACCTCGCCGCGGGGGAGCCGGGGGCGGAGAATCTGCTCGTGCATGGGGAGAATCTTGACGCGCTCAAGGCTCTGTTGCCGTTTGCCGCGGGACAAGTCAAGTGCATCTGCATCGATCCGCCTTACAATACCGGGTCCGCCTTCGAACATTATGATGACAGGTTCGAGCATTCGACATGGCTCTCGCTTATGTATCCACGACTGGAACTTCTACGGCAGTTTTTATCTGAGGAAGGGACCATCTGGATATCAATCGACGACATAGAGTGCCACTATTGCAAAGTGATTTGCGATGAAATTTTCGGACAGGGCAATTTTCTTGCCGATGTGGCATGGGAAAAGTCCGATAGCCCCCGCATGGATGCGAAGCTATTCTCCACACGCTACGACCATATCCTCGTGTATGCGAGCAAGATTGATCGCGTTAAAATCCGGAAAGTTTCTGTCGGGGAAGTTCCCGCACACTACAACAAACAGACTGGCGACGGACGCAAATACTATTTGAAACCTCTCCGAGCCATGGGGGCCAATGACGGGCGTGCTGACCGCCCCAATCTCTACTACTCTTTGAGTGCGCCCGATGGGACAGAGGTGTTTCCCAGAAGAGCCGATGGGTCAGATGGCAATTGGCGTTGGTCACGTACAAAAGTCGCTGAAAATCCCCAACTGATCGAATGGGTGCAAGGGAGAAAAGGTTGGACACCGTATTACCGGATATTTGCGGACGAACATTCAACTCGCCCCCCAGAAACACTATGGAGTTTTTCTTTTGCCGGCAGCAATCGAAACGCAATGTCTGAACAAACATCGTTGTTTGGTGCCAGAAATGCCTTCGACACCCCGAAACCCGAGCGCCTGATCCAGCGGATTCTCCAGATTGCGACGGACGAGGGGGATCTGGTGCTGGATTCGTTCCTGGGGAGCGGGACGACGGCGGCGGTGGCGCACAAGATGGGGCGGCGGTGGATCGGGGTGGAGATGGGGGAACATGCGCGGACGCATTGCGCGGTACGGCTGAGGAAGGTGGTGGAGGGGGAACAGGGGGGCATCAGCAAGGCGGAGGGGTGGAAAGGCGGGGGCGGGTTCCGGTATCTGGAGCTTGGGGAGGTGCTGCGGGACGAGACCGGAGCGGTGCGGCGGGAGGTGTCGTGGGATGTCCTGGCGGCGCACGTGTGGTGGACGGAGACGAAAACGGGGTTCTGGACGGCGGACGGGGGGAGGCTGTTCGTGCGGGAAGGCGGGGAGCGGTCGCCGGTGCTGGGGGTTCACGGAGGGACGGCGTACGCGCTGCTGTTCAACGGGATTCTCAAGGACCGACGGGTGAACGGGGGCAACGTGCTGACGCGCAGGACGCTGGCGCTGCTGCGGGGGGACCTGGCGAGGCGGCATCCGGGGGAGAAGGTGGAACGGTTGGTCGTGTTCGCGGAATGGTCGCGCCTGGGCGCGGCCACCCTCGAGGCGGAGGGCATCGAACTGCGGCAGACGGCGTCGGCCCTCCCGGCGGGCGCCGGGACGGACGGCCAGGAGGATGCGCCATGCAATTGAAACGGTACCAGACAGAGGCCCTGGAACGGCTCCAGGCATACCTGGAGGCGTGCCGCACGCTCGATCCGGCGGCGGCCTACGCGAAGGCGACGGAGGACGCGGAGGCCGCCGGGCGGCTCGGAGGGGGCCGGAACTACGTGCCGCTGGGGGAGGGGCCGTTCGTGT
>CACXEY010000236.1 GCA_902766695.1 uncultured bacterium | reverse complement strand
GGCCGGCTAAACGAACGGCACCGATGATGGGAAGCGTTGCGGTTCCATCGGCCTGAATGCGGACCTCAGTATCTTCCGTCTTCACAATGTGTTGGGCGTTGCATACCCAGATCGTCTCCCCGGGCTGGAGACCATCATTTGACGCACGCGAAGGGCCGCTCTGACATTCCGGGAACACAAGGGCGTGTATGGGGGCTGTCCCGGGGCTGTCCCCTTTATTATCCCGCGACCAAATCAGCAACACGTCATTCCCTTCCACTTTCGCGTCCGCGTTCCAGTGGGCGATCTCTTTCTTCAAGCGGCGCTCTGCTTCCTCGATGTCAGCCAGTGTCAAGGAGCAACTGACAGCATTTTCGGCGATGACAAGTTCTTTTACTATTCCGGCAGACACCTCCGGTTCGCCAAAGGTGTCGCAGGGTAACTGTGCGCCGACGGGAAGTGCGGCAGTAAGGGCGATAGGGAAGAGGATGGAGGAAATAAGACGTTTCATGGAAAGCCTTTGGTTAGCAGGTGTTCCTGTTTCAAGTTCCCGTCTAGCAGAAGGCGCGGCGCGAGGCAACGGGAAACGCGCGGAGCGCCTTCGGCGCGGTTGAAAAGTTGAACAGTTGAACAGTTGAAAGGTTGAAAAGTTGATGAATGGCCCTTCAACAGCTTCCCTCAACCTTTCACCCTTTCAACTCTTCACCCTTTCAACCCTTCAGCGTGTATGGGGGCTGGCCCCTTGGTTCCTTGGGCCCTTAATTCCTGAATTTATGCAACATGAAATAATTGTGATAATTCATGGAGGATTCGTGACTCCAATTCCTCAATCGTTTCGGTTCGCAGTGTCGAAAAGAGATCCGTTAGATAATCATCGACAACCAACTGCAAATGGTCTGCTTGTTCTTCCCTTCCGTCAGGTTGAAATTTTGGAGTGGTCACATAGGTTTCCACGCGCCAAATAACAGCAAAATACATCTTTGGAACTACTGTCTCTTGATGAATTTCAATCCGAAGCACCAAATGTTCCACATCCGATCTGTTTGAAAACTTTATTGGATTCAGACAAATTGTTTTAATAATTTCAGAGGCAATCATTTCTTAATCCTATTTCTATTACTATTCTATTAGTGAAAAGGGGACGGCCCCCTTCTGGGGAATGCAGAATGAACATTTCGGGGGTGGAATGGGTTGTTCATCACAGGAAATGAGCCTACAGAGTGGCGGGAGGGTGCGTCAACTCTTTCCGCGCCCTCGCGCAAGGGAAACGCAAGGGGAGCCACCGTCCCGCTCCGCCCAAGGCAAGCCCGTGGGATTGCGGAAAACCCGCAATGGGGGACCTGGGGGCAGGAAATGCACAATGCACAATGCTCAAGGGGGCGAGGATGGGAACGAGTGCTCTTTGTCTGCCAAGTCAAACGCGGAAGCCAAAGCAAAGCACGCAAAAGGACACGAGTGCGTTGTAGCCCGCCAAGGCAAGACCGTAGAGAAGCCTCGCACGCGGGCTTTCTGTTTTCCACCACCGGCGGAGGCCCCAGATCAAGGCGGTGTAGAGCAACGGGATGCCAAGCAGGATGCTCCCGACAGCCGTCTTCGTGCCTCCCTGGACGCGAAATGCCGTCAATCCGCACACGACCAAAACCAGCGGTCCGAGTGCCGTTGCAACGCCGGCCGACAAGGGGAGCAACACGGGGAGCAGGAGCAGGCCCAGGACATCGGAGGCCGTGACATCGAAGCCGCAATACGGTGTTTTCCACGGAACAGCGGCAAGGGTGCCTATGACATGCCCAACCACGAGTGTCCCGACAAGTTCCAGCCATTTCCGGCCCGTTCGCTTGCGGGCAAGGAGAGCAACGGGCGTGTTCCCCTGGGGAGGGCGGGGCGTCATGCGAGGGGATTCTCGAAGCGGAGGCCGGGGAACAGGCGGAAGTCTTCGTCGGCGGAACAGAGCACGAGGCCGTGTTCGAGGGCCAAGGCGGCGAGGTGGGCGTCGGCGACGAGTTTGTGGGTCAGGCCGGGGAGCGATAGGAGCCCGGAGAGGATGTCGCGGTGGCGCGGCGTCGCGGCGGGTATCCAGGCGCAGGGGCAGTCGAGCCAGGCGGCGGCATGGCGCCAGGCCTCCGCCACCGGCAGGCAGGGCGAGAACACACGGGGATTGGAGGCGAGGCGTACGAACCCGCACAGCGTCTCCCACGGGAAAGCGACCTGTTCGCGTCCGCGCAGGAGGCCATCCAGCCAGCGCCTGGCCGCGGCATGGCGGGGCATGGCGGAGAAGGTGGCGTACACGAGGAGGTTGACGTCGAGGAGCCTCACCGCCAATCCTCCCCCTCGGCAAAGGCGAGCATCTCGTGCGTGGAGGCCATGTCCGCGGGAAGGAGGCATTTGGAGGGATAGGTCTTCGTGGAGAAGGGCCGGGCGGGGGCGCGGACGGCGTCTTCGCGAAGGGAGGCCAGTCCGGCGCGGAGGACCCGGTTGAGGAGCGTCTTGAAGCGTTCCCCGTCCCCGGCGCGGATTTCCGCGAGGCGGACGGCGATGTCGTCATCGATGGTGAGGGTCGTTCTCATGGCGAAGTCCTTTCGCCCTCCATTCTACGGGTTTGATGCTTTGATGCAAGGTGGAAAACGGAAAACGCAAGAGCAGCCCCCGCTCCGATCCGCCCCAGGCAAGCCCGTGGGATTGCGGAAAACCCGCAATCAATCCCCGCCCCGCCCCGCCCCGTTCGTCCCATCTGTCCCGTCCGTCCCGGTTGTCCCCGTTGCCGCCCCCCCCGCAAGGTGTGCGCAAGGCAAGCGCAAGAGGAAAACGCAAAGAACGCAAAGGGGGTGACGCAAAGAACGCAACGGCGGGGGGCGGGAGGGGCGTGGGAGGAATGCGGGAGGAGGGAAGCTGCAAGAATATCTCGAAAGCCGCTTCGCGGACTTGGATAGCTGTCGGGACGCGGGCGGGTTGCCTGCGGAGACGATTGGAAACAAATGTTCTTTTAAGTGGCCTGTCCCCTTAATTTCAGCGTTCCCGCCGGTGCACGAAGCAGGGGAGCATGGGGAAAAGGGGGGTGCGGAAAAGGGTTGCCGGGTGCAGCCGTTTGCGGCAGAGTGGAGGCATGAAGGGTACAATGGCATTCCGCCTCCTGTACGGCCTGC
>CACXEY010000235.1 GCA_902766695.1 uncultured bacterium | reverse complement strand
TGTTGAGCTCCAGGACGAAGAGGCCGCCGTCGGGGCGCAGGCGCATGTCCACGCGGCCCATGCCCGTGATGTCCAGGGCGCGGTAGGCGGCCAGGGCCGCGGATTGGGCGCGGGCGGTGGTCGCGTCGTCGAGGGGCGCCGGGATGAGGTGCTTCGCGGCGGTGGCGGGGTCTTCGGAGTACTTGGTGTCGTAGTCGTAGTTGTCGTTCGGGGCGACGATCTCCACCACCGGCATGGGGTCGCCGGCGATGACCGGGACGGTGAGTTCGCGTCCGGGAATGAAGGTCTCGGCCAGGATGGTTTCGTCGTAGGCGAAGGCGGCGGCGAGGGCGGGTGCCCAGTCTTCTTCGCGGAAGACGCGGCTGACGCCGACGCTCGACCCCTGCCGCGTGGGCTTGACGACGAGCGGGAGGGGGAGTTCGCGCGCGGCGGGGGCGCCGCGGCGGAGGAGTTGGTAGGGGGCCGTGGGGACGCCGGCGGCGGCGAGGATGGGTTTGCTTCTGGATTTGTCGAAGGCGTTGGCGCTGGCGGCGGGCGAGGAGCCGGTATGGGGGATGCCGCGGGCTTCGAGGAGGGCCTGGATCTGGCCGTCCTCGCCGAACTGGCCGTGGAGGGCCACGAAGGCGACCTGCGTCTCGGCCGGGAGCTCGAAGGTGCCGTCGCGGCCGACCTCGACTTCGGCGACGGGCAGTCCGGCGCTGCGCAGGGCCTCGGCGACGGAGTGGCCGGAGCGCAGGGAGACTTCGCGCTCGGAGGAGGGGCCGCCCATCAGGACGGCGGTGAAGGGGCGGGTGGAGAGGTCGATGGGCATGGGTGGTGACTCCGTTTTTTCAGACAATTTCGACAATTTCCGACAATTGGGGGACAGAGAGGACAAAGGGGACAAGGGGGAATGGGATGTTTGGGGTGTTCATTTTGGGTTCGAGAAATTGTCGGAAATTGTCAGGAATTGTCTGATTTTTCTGACCCGGGCTCCTCCGGCGCGGGGGGGGCGGCGGGGGGGAGGAGGGTGCCGGGTTCGTAGGTTTCGAGGAGGCGGAGGATGACGGGTTCGTATTCGTCGAAGAGTTCGGGCGGGGCCGCGAACTGGATGTGGTGGGCGAGGTCGCCGGTCAGGAAGTCGAGGGTCAGGACTTTGTTCTTGAAGAGCTGCGCGGTGCGGCGGACGGCGCGGTGCGGGCCGACGTAGGCGATCTCCATGTGGGTGTCGGCGGCGAGGTTCCGCTCGACGAGCTTGAGGCGCGAGACGAGGCTGTCGAAGGTCGCCCCGCGGTTCTCGACGGCCTGGATGCCCAGGTCCATGCCGTAGGGACCGCGGAAGTAGGCGTTGAACATTCCGCGCACCGGCTTCTTCACGCGCACCCAGCCGCGCGGCGGGACGAGGCTGAAGAGGCCGGAGGGGTCGGCGTAGCGGGCGTCGCCGCCGTCGATGCCCGCCGCGATGTCGGCCGCGTCGCCGCGCCGCGCTTCCTTGCCGGTGCGGCCGAAGCGGTCCATGCGCGTGGTCAGGTGCCGCATGTCGACGAACAGGGCGACCAGCAGCACCGCCGCGAACCCGCCCACCAGCCCGACGCGCACCATCCGGCGGCGCGCCTCCAGGCGCTTTTCTTCGGCGCGGGCCGCGCGGGCGGCGCGCCGCTTCGAGGCGAGGAGGTCCTCGTCGCTGGGGAGGCGCAGCGGCATGGGGTCAGTCGGTGCCGGTGGCGGCGCCGGAGAAGGCCTGGACGTAGTCGGGCAGCCAGGCCCAGTAGGGCTCGTATTCCTCGGGCAGCGTCGCGACGACGCGCTCGGAGGCGGTGACGTTCACGCGGTCGGGGTCCGCCGCGTCGGGGAGGGCGCGTTCGTCGCGCACGAAGAGGCGGGCCGCGCCGGAAGCTTCGTCGGCGAAGGCTTCGAAGCTGAGCGTGCGGTCCTCCGCCCCGAAGTGGGCGAAGCGCTCCTCCAGCCCCGCGCCGGCGACTTGCAGGAAGCGGTCGTAGCGGGCGCGGCCGAGCGTGCGCAGGAGGTCGCCGAAGAGGGCTTCGCGCACGGGTTCGGCGGTGTCGGCGTAAGGGGGAATCGAGAGGACGACCTGGTACTCGGCCGGGTTTTCCACCGATATGTTCTCCGTCTCCAGCTCCTGCAGGACTTCGCGTGATTCGGCGAAGGCGGTCCCCAGGCGCGCCGTCTCCTCGTCGGTCAGGCGCAGCAGGCGGGCAAGGTCGGGATTGACCTCCAGCGCGTCGTCCAACGGCTCGATGCGGAGGTTCGCCATCTGGTCCTCGGGGAGCGGGAAGGTGCCGCGGACGTTTTCGAGGAGCCAGTTCAGGACGTCGTCCAGGCGCGCGCGGAGACGCTGGTTTTCGGATTGCAGGCGGAAGAGTTCGCGCGCCGCGTCGCGGTCGGCGGGGGCGGACGGCGCGGCGGCGGCGGTGTCGGCGGCCATG
>CACXEY010000234.1 GCA_902766695.1 uncultured bacterium | reverse complement strand
GGCCGCGCTTCATGACGATCCAGTCGTGCCAGTTTTTCTCGAACACGGGCGGCACGGGGGCCGCCCGGCCAAACACGGATGCCGACGCATCATCGGTGTTTGGCGGGGCGGCCACCGTGCCGCCCCCTTTCCCCCCGCTCCCCACCACCTCCCACAACGCCTTTGCAAGCGCTTTTTCCAACTGGAAGACGTAGGTGCCAAGCGGGAGCCGGTCCGGGGTCTGCTCGATTTTCAGCAGGAGGTGCAGGTGGTCGGGCATGACAATGAAGTGCTCGATGGGGGCAATGCCCCGCCATTTCCCCGCAAAGCCGCGGATGGTCCGGGCGAATGCCCGCGTGATTCCGTTGGCGAGCAACCAGCATTCGCGACCCCGGTCGTCGCGCGGCGGCGGGGCGCCGGACGGGGCGAGGGCGGAGAAATCGGGCACGCCGGGACGCTTCTTGAGCGTCACCATGTAGTAGAGCGGGCGCGTGTAGTCGAAGCCGTCGAGGCGGCAGCTCATGGGGCGCGCGCCCTTCGCCGGGGGCGGGACGTCAGCTCAGGCGGATGGGCATGAGGACGTAGACGAAGCTGACGGTGGAGCGGATGACGCCGGGGGAGGTGTCGTCGATGAGGTCGAGGTAGACTTCGTCGGTCGTCAGGTTCTTCAAGGGGTCCATCAGGAAGGCCGGGTTGAAGGAGATGGTGACGTCCTTGCCGGAGTACTTGACGGCCATGCGCTCGCGGGCTTCGCCGATGTCGGGGGCCGTGGCGAGGATTTCGAGCTGGTCGGCGCCGAAGGTGAGCTTGACGCCGCTCACCGCGTCGCTGACGAGCTGGGAGGTGCGGCGGATGGCCGTCAGGAAGCTGTCGCGGTCGAGGGTGACGCGCTCGCCGCTGGCCTGGGGGACGACCTGGCGGAAGTTGGGATAGACGCCTTCGACGAGTTTGCTGGTGACGAGGATGCTACCGTATTCGAAGGCCGCCAGCTTGGGCGTGGCGGAGATGCGGATTTCGCCTTCGCTGCCCAGGGTGCGGAGGAGTTCGTCGACGGTCTTGAGGGGGACGATGAGGTCGGCTTCGTCGCTCTCCGGGATGGCGAGTTCCTGCTCGACGAGGGCCAGCCGGCGGCTGTCGGTGGCGACGGCGCTCAGCCGTCCGCCCTTGAAGCTCAGCAGGACGCCGTTGAGCAGCGTGCGGTTGGCGTCGGTGCTGGCGGCGTAGCTGGTCAGGCGGAGCATGTTCTTGAAGACGCCCTGGTCGAGGGTGAAGGTCTTGGCGCCGTCGAGGGCGACCTGCGCGGGGTAGTCCTCGGCCCCGAGGCCGTTGATCTTGAAGTCGCTGCTGCCGGAGTGGATGGAGGCGACGTTCTCGGGGCTGATGTCGAGTTCGGCGGTGTCGACGGGCAGTTCGCGCACGACGCCGAAGATGCGCTTGGGCGGCAGGGTGGTGGTGCCGGGTTCGGCGACTTCGGCCTCGATGGCGGTCTTTACGGTGAGGCTGGTGTCGGTGCCGGTCAGTTCGAGGCGGCCGTCCGCCGCGCGGAAGAGTACGTTGGACAGCACGGGCAGGGGGTTGCGGGTGTTGATCACCGACTGGACCTGCTGCAGGGCCGTGATGAAGGCGTCCTTGTTGACTTTGATTTTCATGTGCCGTCTCCGGTTGGAATAGTGTTGGTTTTCAAAAAGAGTTTTTTGATTTCTCTTATTCTTATGTCCTGTTCACGCTGTGCATATCATCACAACGCATTGTTTTCAAGGGGCTTTTGCGGTCCCGCGGCTGTTCGCAACAGGCCCCCTCCCCCCTGTGCGGAATGTGCGCAACCTGGCGTTGTCCACAGGGCGGGGAGGTTTTCGACAGGTTGTGCACCGCCGGTGCACGCGGTTGTCGACAGGGCTGCCGGGCGCGCGCGCATCAGTTGGGGGCCGCGACGGTGCCGAGGCGCTGCTCGAGGGAGAGGATGGTCTGGCGCAGGGCGGCGTCGGTCTTCATCTTCTGGCCGATGAGGCGGTGGGCGTGCAGGACGGTGGCGTGGTTGCGGCCGAAGGCGTTGCCGATGGCCGGCAGCGACTGGCCCGTCATCTCGCGGCAGAGGTACATGGCGACCTGGCGCGGGAAGGCGATGTTCTGCGGCCGCTGCTTGCTCGTCATGTCGCCGAGGCGGATGTCGTAGTGCTCGGCGACGAGCCGCTGGATGCCCTCGATGGTGAGCGCCGTCTGGTTCTCCTGCTCCAGCGTGTCGCGCAGGAGGTACTCGAGGGTTTCCTGCGTGAGCGCCTTCTTGGTGAGCGAGAGGTACGAGGTCACGCGCAGCAGCGACCCCTCCAGCTTGCGGATGTTCGAGCGGATGTGCTCGGCGATGAAGAAGAGCGCGTCGTCCGGCACCTGCAAGTCCATCTGCTCGCGCTTGCGGCGGAGGATCGCCACGCGCGTCTCGAGGTTGGCCATCTCCATCTCGGTGACGAGGCCCCACTCGAAGCGCGAGACGAGGCGCTTCTGGAGGTTCGCGATTTCGCTCACCGGCCGGTCGCTCGTCAGGACGATCTGCTTCTGGTTCTCGTAGAGGGTGTTGAAGGTGTGGAAGAACTCCTCCTGGATGCCCTCCTTGCCGGCGAGGAAATGGATGTCGTCGATCAGCAGCATGTCGATCCCGCGGTACTTCTTGCGGAAGTCCGCGATGGCGTGCTGCTGGATGGCCTGGATGTACTCGTTGGTGAACTTCTCGCTGGAGATGTAGCAGACGGTCCCCTTCTTGCCCTTGAGCACCGCGTCGCCCATCGCCTGGATGAGGTGCGTCTTGCCGAGCCCCGTCCCGCCGTGGATGAAGAGCGGATTGTACGCCCTGCCCGGCGCCTCCACCACCGCCAGCGCCGCCGCGTGCGCGAACGTGTTCGACGGCCCCACCACGAAATTCTCGAACGTGTTCTTCGGGTTCAGCGGGCTCCCCACGTTGCAGCTGCGGACCGCGGCCTTGCGCGCGGAAGACTTCGCCGGCGCGGCCGGCGGCACCCCGCCCTGGAGCCGCTCCTCCGGCATCTCCCGCAGCTGGCGCGAGGCGTCGACCGCGAAGTGGATCGCCGGATTCTCGCACCCCGCCGCCGAGAGCGCCTTGCGGATGTGGGGCATGAAATTCTCCACCAGCCAATCCTGGTAGAAATCATTGGGCACGGTGAGCGTCAGCTGGCTGTCCCCGAGGTCGTCCCCGGCGGCGTCGATGACGCCGATCCAGCGCTCGTATATGTCCGGCGACAGCACTTCCGCGAGGAACTCCCGCGCCTTCTTCCAATATTCAATTGCCTGTTTCTCTTGCACGACACAAACCCTGTTACCCGGCGGGCGACGCACGCAACTATCGCACGAAACCCCGCGCGGCACAAACCAAATGGTGACCGGACGCCGATGACTCCCGTCGTCCGCCGTTCCGTCGCCCGTGGAAAGTTATCAACAGGTTGTTCACACTGCCCATCCTTTCCTTGGCTCCGAAAACGGCCCCGACGATAACGGCCGAGCGCCCACTTGGCAAGCCCCGCCCGCCGCTTCCCGGGAAAAAACACGAAACCACAACATCTGCCGCCGACTCCATTTTACACATCCCACATCTTGTGGCACAAAAAAAACACCATCAAACCGCTTGACACCCCGCCCAATCGCCCCAACTGCTTGATAACACCTCCCGATAGACCCGCCGCCCCCCGCGATTTCTGGACATTTCCGCGAAGAAATCCACACCCCCGTCCCCCCGCCGCCGCACCCATCCGTCCCAACTCCTTCCCCCGCCGCGCCATCCGCCATCCCCTCCTCCTCCGCCCGCCGCCGCCCCGACAATTTTCCAACCATTGGAAAACTTTTTTCCAATCATTGGAAAAACAGCGAAAATTTTTTCCAATCATTGGAAAAATGGCGAAAAATTTTTCCAATCGTTGGAAAAACCGCCCCGAATTTTCCAACCATTGGAAAAAAAGTTTCCAATCATTGGAAAACTCTTCCAACCATTGGAAACCCAGTCCCCCCCCGCATTCCGCGACAATTCAGAGCGCCGCCTTGATCTTCTCCGCCAGGGCCGCCGCTTCCGAGAGGTCCGCGTAGGGGCGGGCTTCCCAGTTCCACTTGTGGGCGCTGCCCTCGAACTGCGGAATCACGTGGAAATGCAGGTGGCCGACCGTCTGGCCCGCGACCGCGCCCTGGTTCGTGATGACGTTGAAGCCGGCCGCGCCCAGTGCCTTCATCTGCGCGACGGCGACCCTGCGCGCGACGCAGATCAAGTGCGCCGCCACCTCGTCCGTCGCCTCGGCGAGGTTCGCGAAATGCTCCTTCGGCACCACCAGCGCGTGCCCCTGCACCACCGGACCGATGTCCATGAAGGCCAGGCACTTTTCGTCCTCGTACACCTTGGTCGAGGGAATCTCCCCGGCCGCGATCTTGCAAAACAGGCAATCGTCCATCGTCATTCTCCCATGCGGTTTTTCCCGAATCCTACCCTCCCTTCCCCGCCAAATCCACCCCAATGTTGCCGGAGCGGTGGGGAAAGAAGATTGGGTGAAGGTCGGATCGGGCCGGCCGGCAAGGCCAGCGCGAGGACGCGCGCGGAGACGGACGTTGCCTCCCGGCAAAGGGCCGGATCCCTGGCCTGGAGGTCACCCGCGCGGTTGCTGCCCGCGCTTGAGCCAGACGGAGAGGATGGCGATGTCGGCGGGGGTGACGCCCGAGACGCGGGAGGCCTGGCCGAGGTCGCGGGGGCGGATCGCGGAGAGCTTTTCGCGGGACTCGTAGCGGAGGGCGGCGATGGAATGGTAGTCGAAATCGGCTGGAATTTGTTTCTCCGCAATACGTTGTGACTTTTCAACATTGCGCAGTTCCCGCTCGATGTAGCCCGCGTACTTCGTCCCGAACTCCACCTGCTCCCGGACCATCCGCGGCAGGTCGCCGCGGCGGCCGGGCATCGAATCGTATCCGATTTCCGGGCGGCGCAGCCACTGCGCGAGGGTCGCCCCGTCGGGGGCGCGTTCACGGTCCAGCCGGGCGAGCTCGTCGCGGATCTGCCCCTCCCGTTCCCGGATGGTCCGGAGCCGGGCGGCGGGGACGATCCCCACCCTCTCCGCGGCACCGGCCAGGCGGAACACCGCATTGTCCTGCCGGAGGAGCAGGCGGTGCTCCGCGCGGGAGGTGAACATCCGGTAGGGCTCCGTGACACCCTTCGTCACCAGGTCGTCGATCATCACCCCGATGTACGCCTCGTGCCGGGCGAAGACCAGCTCCCCCCTGCCGAGGACGGCCAGCGCCGCGTTGATGCCGGCCATCACGCCCTGGGCGGCCGCCTCCTCGTAGCCGGTCGTGCCGTTGACCTGTCCGGCGAAATACAGTCCCTCCACCCGCTTCGTCTCCAGCGTCGGCTTGAGCTGCGTCGGGTCGAAGTAGTCGTACTCGATGGCGTACCCGGGGGCGAGGAACTCCGCGCGCTCCAGGCCGCGGATCGACCGGATCATCCGCAGCTGGACCTCCAGGGGAAGGCTGTTCGACGTCCCGTTCGGATACACCTCCGGGACCGACCGCCCCTCCGGCTCGACGAAGACGTGGTGGTCCGTGTGGGAGGAGAACTTCACCACCTTGTCCTCGATGGAGGGGCAGTACCGCGCCCCCGGGGCGTCGATCAGCCCGCCGTAGAGCGCCGAATCCGCGAGGTGGGCGGAGATGATGCCGACCGTTTCCGCGTTCGTGTGCGTCAGGTGGCAAGGGATGGGGTCGCTCCCCGGAACCCATGGAAACAGCGCGGAGCCCGATGTTCCACGTGGAACCATCGACTCGCCGGCGCGTTCCGCTACGTCATCGCCACCGGAGGGGTTCCACGGTTGTTCCACGTGGAACAATTCCTCCCGGCCCTCCCAGGAAAAGAACGGCACGGGATCGGTCTCGCCCGGCTCCACGGCCATGGCCGCGTAGTCGATGGAATCCTTGTGCAGGCGCGGCGGGGTGCCGGTCTTGAGACGTTCCACATGGAACCCCAAATCCCGCAGCTTGTCGCTCAATTCCAGAGCCGCAGGCTCGCCCAGGCGCCCGGCGTCCACGGCGTGCTTGCCGACGAATATCTTTCCGTTGAGGAACGTCCCCGCCGTCAGGACCACGCACCGCGCCTCCAGCCGCCCCGACCGGGTGCCCAGGACGCCCGCCGCGCGGCCGTTTTCCACGAGGATTTCCCTTACGGTGTCCTCCACGACCGCAAGGTGCTCCTGCCTCCGCAGCACCTCCGCCATGCGCGCGGAGTACGCCGGCTTGTCGCACTGCGCCCGGTTGGCCTGCACGGCGGGCCCCTTGCGGCGGTTCAGCACCCGGAACTGGATGCCCGTGCAGTCGGTGTTCCGCGCCATCTCCCCGCCCAGGGCGTCCAGCTCGAACACCATGTGGGACTTCGCGATGCCTCCGATGGAGGGGTTGCACGACATCTTGGCCGCGTTTTCCGCCTTCATGGTCACCAGCGCCGTATCCACGCCCATCCGTGCCGCCGCCAGCGCCGCCTCGCAGCCCGCATGTCCGGCCCCGACGACGATCAGCTGGAAGGTCTTCTTTTCTGGGGTATTCATCTGTTTCTTCCTTTGCAAAGAGGGTGGTTGTTTTGGTCGCACGGGGAGGAGGAGGGGCGGCCCTACGCTCATTTCCCCACGCAGAACCGCGAGAACACCGCGTCCAGCGTATCTTCGTCCCACTGCCGCCCGAGGATGGCGGCCATCCGCACGGCCGCCTCCCGGAGTCCCATGGCGGCCGGCAGCCAGTCTTCCTCCCGTCCGGTTTCCAGCCGTTCCTCTGCCTTGCGGAGCTCCTCCAGCGCTTCACGCAGGGCCTTTCCGTGGCGCGCCGATACCGCGACCTCGCCGGACTCGGCGGACGCCCCGGCTGTCCGGATGGGGGAAGTGGTGATCTCTCCATCCGTTTCCAGCCCCGCCTTCCGCAGGATCATCCCGACCACCGGTTCGCGCGCTTCCGGGTCCACCAGCGACACGGAATAAAAAACGTGTCCGCCGACCCGGAACCCGGCCGATCCGTCGCCCAGATCCGCCTTGTTGGCCAGACAGAGGGTCGTGGCGGGATCGCGTCCCGAAAGGAAAGCGGACTCCTCCTCCGACAGCGGCTTCGAGGCGTCCACCAGGCAGACCAGCAAGTCGGCCGCAGCGACCGCCTCGCGAGCCCGCCGGATGCCCTCCCGTTCAACGGGGTCAGGGGCCTCCCGCAACCCGGCGGTATCTTGGAGGCGGACAGGATACCCACGGAGGCTCGTCTCGGCCTCAATGATATCCCTAGTCGTTCCGGGATAAGGAGATACAATTGCCTTGCCCTCCCCGCAGAGCAGGTTCAGCAGCGTGGATTTCCCGGTGTTCGGCGCACCCGCGATGGTGATCCGGAGTCCGTCCCGAAGAATGCGCCCCTCGTGCCATGTCGCGAGCAGCTCTTCGAGCCTTTCCATGGTCCCGCGGAGCCTCCCCAGCAATTCGGTGGGCACTTCCTGCGGCAACTCGTCGTCGGGGAAGTCCAGCATGGCCTCGGTGTCGGCGGAAAGGCGGACCAGGTCGTCGTACAGTCCGCGGATGCGGCGGCCCAGGGCATCGCCGAGCTGGGCGGCGGCCAGGCGCGCGGCGCGTTCGCTCCGGGCATGGATGAGGTCGCCGACGGCCTCGGCCTGGGTCAAATCCATTTTGCCGTTCAAGAACGAACGTTTCGTGAATTCCCCCGGCTCGGCCATGCGGGCCCCGCCGTCGAGGACGGCCTGCACGATGGCCTGCACGGTGCGGGGCGATCCGTGGCACTGGATTTCGACGGAATCCTCGCCGGTGTAGGAGCACGGCGCGCGGAAGACGAGCAGGAGGGCCTCGTCGAGGACGGCCCCGCCGGGCCCGGAAAGGACGTGTCCGAACCGGAACGTCCTCTCCGGCGTGAGGGAGGGCAGGGGACCGCCACGGGGGCGGAACAGGCGGTCCGCCAGGGCCAGCGCCTCCGGGCCGGATATGCGGACGACCGCGATCCCTCCTTCGCCTGGCGGCGTCGCCGGTGCGACGATGGTGTCTTCGTTGGAACGGGGCGTTGTCATGCGGCCGTGATACATCGCCCGCCCCGTTTCGGCAATCCCAAGCGGTCGGGATGCGGGGAAAGGAAGGCGGGAAGGAGCCTACAACGCCGCGTCGAGGATGGAGAGGGCCCGGACGATTTCGGCGTCGGTCACGACGAGCGGCGGGACGAAGCGGAGGACGGACTGGCCGGTCGGGATGCAAAGAAGGCCCGCTTCGCGGAGCTTGGCGGCGACGGGGGCGGCCGGGCCGTCGAGTTCGAGGCCGACCATCAGGCCGAGGCCGCGGACGTCGCGGATGCAGCCGTGCCGCGCCGCGAGGTCGCGGAGTCCGGCGCGCAGCTGCCCGCCGCGGACGGTGGCGTTGTCCAGCAGGCCTTCGTCCTCGATGACGGAAAGCGCCGCGTAGGACGCCGCACAGGCGAGCGGGGTGCCGCCGAAGGTGCTGGCGTGGTTGCCCGGCTGGAGCACGTCGGAGAGCGCGGGCGTGGCGGTGGCGGCGCCGATGGGGAAGCCCCCGCCGAGGCCCTTGGCCATGGAGAAGGCGTCGGGCTTGACCGGATAGTGCTGCCAGCCGAACCACTTGCCGGTACGGCCGATGCCGCACTGCACTTCGTCGCACAGCAACAGCAGGCGGCGTTCGTCGCACAGGGCGCGCAGGCCCGTCATGAAGGCCTCCGTCGCGGGCAGGATGCCGCCTTCGCCCTGGACGGCTTCGACCAGCACGGCGACGGTACGGTCGGTGACCGCGGAGCGCACGGAGTCGAGGTCGTTGAAATCGGCGTAGGCGAAGCCGGGGACCAGCGGCTCGAAACCCTTCTGGTACTTGGTCTGGCCGGTCGCGGTCATGGTCGCCAGCGTGCGCCCGTGGAAGGAGTTGCGCATGGTGACGATCTCGTACCGCCCCTCCGCGCTGCCCCATTTGCGGGCGAGCTTGAACAGGCATTCGTTGGCTTCGGCGCCGCTGTTGCAGAAGAACGTCTTGCCGCCGAGCGCGATGCCCGAAATCTTCTCCGCCAGCCGCGGCTGCCACTCGTTGAGGAAGAGGTTCGACGCGTGCATCAGCCTGCCCGCCTGCTCGCGGACGGCCTTCACGACCGCCGGATGGCAGTGGCCGGTGTTGCAGACGGCGATGCCGGACATGAAATCCAGGTACTCGCGCCCGTCGGCGTCCCACACGCGGCAACCCTCGCCGTGCACCAGCGCGAGGTCGCGCCGGTAGGTGGGCATGACGTATGCGGCGTCCAGTTCCTTCAGCTTCTCGTTCTCATTCATCGGCCACGATCTCCGTACCGACCCCGCGGTCGGTGAACAATTCCAGCAGCAGCGAGTGCGGCAGCGCCGCGTCGATGATGTGCGTCTTGCGCACGCCGGCCTTGATGGCCTTGAGCGCGCCGCCGATCTTCGGCAACATCCCGCCGCCGATGATGCCGCGCTCGATCAGGTCCTCGACCTCCGAGAAATGCAGCGTGCTGATGAGCGACTTGCGGTCCTCCGGGTCCGAGAGCAACCCCGGCACGTCCGACAGGAACACCAGCTTGCGGGCCTTGAGCTTCTCGGCGAGGCCGGCGGCGGCGCTGTCGGCGTTGACGTTGTACACCTGCCCCTCGCCGTCGGAGCCCAGCGGCGTGATGACCGGCGTGATGCCGGCCTCCAGGTACGCGCGCACCGGCAGGTCGTCCACGCCCGCCACGTCGCCGACCCACCCCCAGTCCAGGTCCGGCGCCTCGGGGTCGCGGTGCTTCGTCACGGACAGGATGTCCTCCCCGTGGATGCCGCGCGCCGGGCATCCCAACTCGTTGAGGATGCGGACCAGCTCGGGATTGACGGCCTTGTTGAGGACGTGTTCGACGACCCGCACCGTCTCGTCGTCCGTCACGCGCAGCCCCCGCACGAAGCGCGGCTGCACGCCCTTTAGCTTCAGCTGCGCGCTGATGGCCTTGCCGCCGCCGTGCACGATGACGGGACGCAACCCCACGCAGCTCATGAACGCGACGTCTTCGAGGATGTCGCGCACGACGTTCATGTGGTCCATCGACGATCCGCCGAACTTGACCACGACGGTTTCCCCCTTGAATCGCTGGATGTGGGGCAGCGCCTCCACCAGCACCTTGGCTTTTTCGATCACGGCTTTCATGGATGGCCCGCCACTATCCCCCTCCCGCCGCCAAAAGGAAAGCCAAAACCCGCCACGGTCCCGGAACGGCGGAACGGGGACGCCGCACGCTTTGCGCGAAGGCAGGAGGAGCCGCGGAATGCCGGGCCGGGCCGTCGGGGCGGTTCATCCCATCGCGGCCAGCAAGAATCCCACCGGAACGGCCGCGGCCAATCCCCATACCGGGGAGAAGATGCGCCTGGCGAAGAGGAACGTCCAGATTCCCGCCACCGCCCACCGGAGGGCCGTCGCGGCGTTCCCCAACGGGGGCAGGGCGAGCGCCAGGCGCACCGCCGTGGCGGCCAGCATGGCCACCAGTACCAGCATCACGCCCCGCATCGCCGCCCGCACCGCGGGATGATTCCGTCCGCGCGCCACGGCGCCCCCCACCAGCAGCAGGATGAGCATTCCGGGCAACCCCACGCCCGCCGTGGCCGCCACGGCGCCCGCCAGCCCCGCGGTACGGTATCCCGCGAACGTCGCCAGGTTGACCGCCACCGGGCCCGGCGTCACCTCCGAGAGGGCCAATATCTGCATGAAGCCGTCCGCATCCAGCCAGCCGCGGGCCGCCATCTCCTGCTGCATCAGCGGAATCATGTTGTACCCGCCGCCGATGCACAGCAGGCTGATCCGGAAAAACACCGCGAAAAGGGCGACCGCCGGACTCATGGCTTCCGCCTCCGCGCCAGGCGTTCCCACGCCGCCCCTCCCGCCGCGCCGCCGACCAGCCACATCCAGAGCGGAATGTCCGTGCCCAACATGGCCGCCGCCAGCGCCGCCACCGCCATCCCCCACGCCGGCAGCCGCTTCCAGCCCGCCGGGGCGTTCCGCCGGGCCAGGTTCACGGCCGCCGCCGCGATCAGGGCCACCACCCCCGTCTGCAAGCCCAGCAGCACCCGCCGGAGCCACGCGTTGCCTTCCGGCAACCGCCCGTACGCCGCCGCCACGCCCAGGATCAGCAGGAACGCCGGCATCGCCGCCATCGTCCCCGCCAGCACGGCCCCCGTCCTGCCCTTGAGCCGTCCGCCCGCCAGCACCGCGAAGTTCACCAGGATCACCCCCGGCACCGACTGCGCCAGCGCGAACATCCCGGCGAGCTCCTCCTCGGCGAACCACCCCCGCCGGCGCGCCAGTTCCGCGGCGAATACCGGCAACGACGCCCATCCACCGCCGAACGCCCCCGCGCCGACCCGGAAGAAGCTCCAGGCCAGCGCCCGGTATGTCACCCGTTTCTCCATCCTCTCCTTGATACCACAGCCTGCCTCCCCCGCCAAGCCGAGGGGCGGCTACTTGAAGTAGCAGAGGACGACGGCGACGGCGACGGAGCAGGAGACGAGGCCGACAAGGAGGCCGATCTTCAGCCATTCGAGGAAGGCGACCTTGATGGAGTACTTCTTGCCCAGCATCGAGATGGCCACCAGGTTCGCCGTCGAGCCGATCGCCGTGATGTTCCCGCCGAAGCACGCGCCGAAGAGCAGGGCCCACCAGAGGGGCTGCATCTCGGGGGACTTCGCCACGATTTCCTTCACAATCGGGATGAACGTCGAGACGAACACGATGTTGTCCACGAACGCCGACCCGACGGCCGTGATCGCCACGATCAGCGGCGTGAGGAGGTACTTGTTGGCGGCGCCCTCGGTCGCGATCTGGTCGGCCACGACGTCGGTCACGCCGCTGGCTTCCAGCGCCGCCGACACGGCGAAGAGCATCATGAAGAAGAGCAGCGACCACCACTCGACCGACACTTCCACGTAGTGGCGCGCGCGGTGGGAGCGGAACACCATCAGCAGGCCCGCGATGGTCAGCGGCGCGGCGACGAGCATGGTGTTGGGTTCGAGGTGCAGGGCTTCTTCAAGGGGGTGGTGCGCGGCGATGAACGCCAGGGCGCCGAACAGGATCGCCAGCCCGCGCTTGTGCGGGATGGGGACCATGGGGCCGAGGCCGATGTGGGAGGCGCGGCGCTCGGCGAGGCGTTCGTCGAGGAGCTTGATGTCCTTGCGGTAGTAAATCAGCAGCAGCAGGAACGTCGCCGCCAGCGAGAGGAACATGATGGGCGTCGCGTGCACGATGAAGTCGCCGAAGGAGAGCGGCGTCGGCGTCGCCTTGGTGCCGATGAGGATGCCCACCGGGTTGCCCAGCATCGTGCCGGTGGAGCCGATGTTCGTCGCCATCACGGACATGAGGACGAAGGGCGTCGGGCGCAGCTTCAGCGTGTCGCAGACCTGGAAGACGAGGGCGAGGACGAATACGATCGACGTCACTTCGTCCACGATGCCCGGCATGATGCCGGAGAGGAGCATCAGGATGGCGACGAAGCGCAGGCCCGTCATCTTGCGCGCGTTGATGATGGACTGGATGACCCACGTGAAGAGGCCGATGTCCTTGAGCACGCCGACGAGCGTCATCATGCCGACGAGCAGCAGGATGATGTGCAGTTCGGTGCTCTTGACGAAGTCGCTGAGCGAGATGACGCGCAGCGCCAGCAGCGAGGAGATGCCGACGAAGGCCACCCCGAGGCGGCGTTCCTCGAACATCAGCGTCGCGCAGATGATGCACGCGAACACCGACACGGCGGCGACCTGCCGCACGGTTACGTCGGCGGGCGCGCCGAGCAGGGAGGTGAGCCACCCGGCGAGGCCGGCGACGGCGGCCATGACGGCGAACTGGATGGCGACGAGGCGTTTGGGATTCTTGGGAGCGTTCATGGCGGGCCTCAATCGCGGAACACGTTGTGCAGGAAGCGCTTCAGGGTCACGACGCCGACCAGCTTGGCGCCGTCGGTGACGAAACACACGTTCGTCTTGCGCCGCGCCATCGCTTCGGCGACGGCGATGGCCGGGCGGTCGGCGGCGACGACGGCGTAGGTTTCGTCGTCGGTGATGTCCGCCAGCCAGGTGCTCGACTCCTTGCCGAGCAGCGTCCCGAAGGGCTCGAAGCTGGAGTAGCGCGAGAGGTCCTCCATCCAGAGCAGGTACTCCGGCAGGCAGATGCCCAGGATGGCCTGCGCGGTGGCGACGCCCACCAGGTCGCCCTCCTTGTCCACCACCGGGATGTTCGTGAAGCCGGTGCGGATGATCACGTCGATGGCGTCCTTGACCGAATCGGTCTCGCGCAGCGTCGCGACGGGCGGCCCCATCATGTCGGCGGCGCAGACGTAGGGCGGGAGGTTCGGGTCGCGGTGCGCGCCGCGGAAAACCGCCTCCACGCCGGTCGCCGTCTCCGCCGCGACCACCTCGTCCGCGAACGTCGGCTGCCGCAGCAGGCGCGAAATCGACGCCACGACGCTCAAGTACGCGGCGGGCGCCGTCGACGGCGTCAGCACCAGGATGACCAGCCGGGCCGGTTCCCCGGCGGGGCCGAAGGGGATGCCGTCGGGGGAGGTCGCGACGGCGAGGAGCGTGCGGGAGACGTCGCCGAGCCGCGCGTGGGGCATGGCGATGCCCGGCGCGACGAAGGTGGGCGACGCGGCCTCGCGGTCGCGGATGGCCTGCACGGCGGCGGCGGGGTCGAAGGACGGGTCGCGCGCCGAGAGCAGCCCGACGAGCGCCTCGAAGAGCTTGTCGGCGTCGGCGATCTTGGTGTGGCAGAGGACCTCGTCCTCGGTGAAGACGGCCGCGGAATCCAGCGTCTGGGGGGCGGCGGAAGCAGTTTTTTCGTTTTCGTTCATGGGCACAAACGGAAAGGCTACCCCGCCGGAAGGAAAAGGCAAGCATGGAAATCCGGGGCGGGCCAAGTGGTGCGCCCCGGGGAACGAGCCGCCGGGGGCGTCCTTCCGTCCCTCCGGCGGCGGTGGGAAAAGACCTTCCGGCGGACGGCGGAACCGTTTTTGAAAACAGGAAAACCCCGTGACTTTCCCCCCTGAATCCCTCACACTCCCGTCCATGAACGACACCCGCCGCTGTCGCCTGTTTTCCGGCAATCCGGCCGGTACGGGCAGGGTCGGGAAAAGCGTTGCGCGGGGGCGGGGGGAGGGGGTAGAGTTGGAAACATGAAGTGCGTGAGGTGGATGATGGAGGCGGTCGTGGCGGCGCTGGCGGTGGCCGGCGGCGCGGGAGGGGGCGTCGCGCGGGGCGATGTCGTGGACGGGAGCGCGGGGGACCCGGATGCGTGGCGGCGGGGGCTCGTGCTGTCGTCGCCGGTCATGGACTGGGCCGGGGTGCTGGGTAAGGAGCGGAAAGCGGCGCTGGCGGAGGCGATACGGGCGGGTACGGCCACGAACGGGGCGCAGCTGGTGGTGGTTTCGCTGCCGTCACTCCGGGGCGGGGAAATCGGGGATTTCGCGTACAAGCTCTTCAACCAGTGGGGAATTGGCGAGAAGGACAGGAACAACGGGGTGCTGTTGCTGCTGGCGCTGGCGGATCGGGAGGTGGGCATCGTGGTGGGGGAGGGATTCGAGGAGGCGCTGCCGGATTCGCTGTGCGGGCGGATCCGCGACGAGGTGATCCTGCCGCGTTTCCGCGCGGGCGATCCGGCGTCGGCGCTGGAGGCGGGGGCGGCGGCGCTGCTGGAGGTGATGGCCGGGGAGTCGTTCGGGGAGCGCGACGGGAAGGGGGCGCGGGCGGGGATATGGATTTTCTGGGCGGTGTTCGCGGGGGTGGTGGTGCTGATCGTCTGGAGCGCGACGAAGCGGCGGCGGTCGGTCGGCGGCGGGGGCGGGGGCGGGGAAGCGCCGCGGCGGCGCCGGTGGTCGGGACTTCCCCGCCACGGGCGGATGGGGGCCGGCAACCATGGGGGGCCGGGACGGGGGGGCGGCGGCTTCCACGGCAGGGGCGGCCGCAGCGGTGGCGGCGGGGCGCACGGGGGATGTTGATTCCGGACGCGGCATGCAAAGGAGCAGGAGAGAATGAAGAAGGGCCATTTCGGGTTGATCGCGGTGGCGGCGGGGTGCCTCGCGGCCGCGGCGTGCGCGGTGGCGTACGGGCAGGAGGGGGAGGGGACGGTGGCGCCGGAGGAGGCGCTGGGCGCGGAACAGGCGTCGCGGCGGCTCGCGGTGGGCCGCGCGGCGCTGGAAGACGGGGCGTGGGGGCTCGCGCGGCGGCAGTTCCAGTCGGTCCTCGCCGGGGCCCCGGACCGGCGGCGCCAGGCGGAAGCGGCGCTATGGCTCGCGCGCGCGGCGCTGGCCGAGGGGAAGGCGTCGGAGGCGGTACGGCTGCTCGCGGCGCACCAGGCGAAGATCGGTACGGCGTCGGCGCTCTCCGCCGGATATGCGCTGGAGTCGGCGCGGGCCGCGGTCGCGTCCGGGAAACCGGAGTCGGCGCTGGAGGATCTGGCGGATTTCGAGGGGGCCTACGCGGGGGACCCCGCGGTTCCCGCGGCGCTCCGGCTGCGCATGGACGTGCTCGGGGAACTCGCGCGCTGGGACGAGGCTTCCGCGCAGGGCGAGGCGCTGGAATCGCTTGCGCCGGAGGGGGATGCGGCTCCGGAGGCGTGGATGTCGCTGGCGCTGCGCCTCGCGTCCGCCGGGGAGCGGGACCGGGCGCGGGCGGTGCTGGAGCGGGTCGCGGAGGGGCGACCGTCGCCGTCGCCCTGGCATGATTGGGCCGAAGTCGCTCGCGCGGAGCTGGATGCGGAGGACGGGGCGCTCTCGCCGGAGGCGTGGACGGAGCGGCTGGAGGGGATCGGGGATGGCGGGGCGGCGTCGGCGGGATACCGGATCGCGGCGCGGGCGTACGCGGTGCGCGGGGATTGGACGGCGGCGCTGGAGGCGGCCGGGATCGCCGCGGAACGGGCGTCGTCGCCGGAGGAACGTCTGGAATGCCAGGTGCTGCGGGCGCGGCTGCTCGGGGCGTCGGGGCGGATGGAGGAGGCCGCCGCGGACCTGCGCGCGCTGGCGGGCCGGATACCGGACGAAGCGCGGGCGGCGGCGCTCCAGCTGCAACTCGCGGACTGGTTCGAACAGGCCGGCCGCCCGGACGACGCGGAGGCGGAATGCCGGGCCTGGCTGGAAGCGTTCGAGGGTACGCCGGGCACCGCGGAGGTGTATGCGCGGCTCGCGCGGCTGCTCGCCGCCGCCGGACGTCCGGAAGAGGCCGCCGAGGCCTGCACGCGCGCGGTCGCCGCCGAGCCAGACCCGGTGGCGCGGCTGCCGTTGCGTCTGGAGGAGGCGCGGTTGCTCGCGGTGTGCGGGCGGCACGCGGCCGCCGCGGAGGCGTATGCCGCGATCGCGGCGGACGCGCCGGAAGGCAGCGCGGCGCGCGGGGAGGCGCGCCTGCTGGGCGCGGAGTCGCGGCTCGCGCTGGGGCAGGCGCGGGAGGCGGAGATCGAGTGGCTGGACTTGAGCCGGGCCGACCCGGAGAGCGCCTGGGCGCGCGCGGCGACGGCGCGGCTCGGGCGGATGTACGAGGAACGGGGGGCACTGGACACGGCGATGGAGCAGTACGGGCGGCTCGTGGAGGGCGCCGGCGCGGCCGCGGACCCGGCGCTCACCGCGGCGGCGCTCATGGCCCGGGGACGGTTGCGGTACGGGTCGGGGGCGTTCCAGGCGGCTCTGGACGATTTTTCGCGGATCCGGAGGGATTTCCCCAAGAGCGAGGAGGCGCCGCGGGCGCTCTTCATGGGCGGGTGGTGTTTGTACCTGCTCGGGAAGGACGACGAGGCGATCGCGGCGTGCCAGCGGTTCCTCGACGACTACCCGGAGTCGGAGTTCGCGCCGGACGTGCGGTTCTGGCTCGCCGAAAAGGCGTTCAACGAGGGCGACGCGGCGCGCGCGGAGGGGCTGTTCGCCGCCGTCGCCGCGGGATATCCGGAGAGTCCGCGGGCGCCCGAGGCGCTGTACTGGGCGGGGCGGGCCGCCGCGTCGCGAAGCGCCTACCTGGAGGCCAACGAGCACTTCAACGCACTCATGGCCGGCTGGCCGGACTCGCCGCGCATGCCCGAGACGCTGCTCTCCCAGGGCGACGTGCTGTGCGAGCTGGGACAGTTCGCGCTGGCCATCGTGGCGTTCGACGAAGTCGCCGGCAAGTACCCGCAGAGTTCCGAGGCGCTCATGGCGCGCGGGCGCAAGGGGGATTGCCAGTTCGCGCTGGGGGCGGACGATCCGGGGCGGTACGAGGAGGCGCTGATGAGCTACCGGGCGCTCGCGGACTTCGCCGGGGTCCCGGCGGCGCTCGCCTTGCAGGCGCGCTACAAGATCGGGCGGTGCATGGAGAAGCTCGGGAACCGGACGGAGGCCGTCGCGCAGTACCTGGAGACGGCGTACCTGTACTTGCAGGACCCGCGGCCGGACGCGGAGTCGGCGGTGTGGTTCACGCGGGCCGCCTTCGCCGCGGCCGCGCTGCAGGAGCGCGCCGGGGACTGGGAAGCCGCCGCGAAGACCTACCGGCGCGTCGCGGACGCCGGCGTCCCCGCCAGCGGCGAAGCCGCCAACCGCCTCGCCCGCCTCCAGTCCGAACACTGGCTCGGCGGTCCCGCCCGGGAGTGAGCGGAAGGGGGGCCTGCTTTCCGGAGATTTCAGGACGGCCGTCGACCGCCGTCGGATGCCATCGTGAGATTACGGAAAAGTTGCCGGAAAACCGACTGTTCCCAGCAAAATCCCGCCCATGAAAAATCCACGGGCGGGCGGGCGGGATGCGTCCGGGGATGGCGGCCGCACTTTTTCCTGAATCGCTCTATCGGCCCGGGGGCGCCTCTTCGGGGGACGGAGGAGCGGACGGGCGGGGACGGCGGCGGGGGATGAACCAGCCGCGTTCCATGGCGAGGCCGAGGAGGACCAGCAACAGGGGCAGGATCAGGCGCAGGAGGTACCAGGGGCCGTAGTCGGAGAGCGCGAGGAGTCCCGCCGCCAGCGCCAGCAGGCCGATCACGAGACAGGCGTTCCATCCCCGCCAGACCGCCCCGTACAGCATCACGAGCTCGAACGGAAACGCCAGCCAGCCCCAGCCCGACATGCCGGGCGGCAGGAACACCGCTCCCAGCCAGCCCACCATCCATTCGCCCCCTCGCAGCTCCCAGAGCATGTCCCCGGTCAAGAGGGCGTAGCCCCACGTGAGTCCCGTCAACCAGGCGGCCAGGCCCGAAAGGATTTCCCTTCCGCCTTCCACGGGGGCCGATAGTAAGTTGTCTTTCATGGCGGCGTTCTACCACGGCGGCGTTTCATCCGGCAAGGGGATTCCGGGATGCGGGCACGCCGGTTTTTCGCGGCACCGGAGTTTTCCAATGATTGGAAAAAAAGTTTCCAATGGTTGGAAAATTCGGATGGATTTTTCCAATGATTGGAAAATATTTTTCCAATGGTTGGAAAAAATGGCCGAAATTTTCCAATGATTGGAAAAATTTTTCGGCGGTTTTCCAATGATTGGAAAAAATTTTCCGGGGGCGGGTAGGCCTCAGGGGTAGCGCACGAAACGGGGGCCTTCTTCGCCGGTGGTGCCGGTGGGGATGAAGGCGCACTTTTCGAGGACGCGAAGGGAGGGCGCGTTGTCGGGGGTGGTTTCGGCTTCCACGCGGGTCACGCCGGGTTGGCCAAGGGCCCAGGCCACGGCGGCGCCGACGGTTTCGGTCGCGTAGCCGCGGCCACGGAAGGGGGGGCGTTATGCCGTAGCCGATTTCGACGCTGCCGTCGGCGTTGTGGCCTTTGAAGGAGAGTTCGCCGACGTGGGGGCCGTCCTTGCGGTCAATCATCCAGAGGGCGTGCCAGAGGTGGGCATCGGGATGGGTCAGGCAGCCTTGGAGCATCTCGCGGTAGGCGGCGGCGAGGATGGGGTCGGTCTGGGCTTGGATGAAGCACCGCATTTCGTCCCGCGACGCGGCCGCGGAGAAGATACACCTCGACGCCAGCCAGTGAACGGTTTTTCCGAAGGCAAACTTGACGAAGGAGTGGTCGTTTCCCAAAATGGAAACAACGGCTCCCCACGGCAGGGAGATGAAGTGAGGGAATGGACATGGACAAGCACAAGACGAGAACGAAGAAAGAACCGGCCACGGCCTCGGGGAAGTGGGCTTGGCAGGAGACAGGCGATGCCGAGTTCGAGGTCCGGCGCCGCAAGGAGACGCACTACAGGATATTCCGTCTTGCGGGGAAGAACCGCACGAGGCCGAAGAAGGTGACGGTGTACAAGTTCTGGGCCAAGAGCCGCAACGAGGCGTTGTCGGTTCTCAAGGCATACTCGGAGGACCATCCCGGCGAGACGTACTATTATTCCACGAGCGGCTACCATGTCTGTGGCGACGGGACGCGCCACGACGACCTGGACGATGTGCTGTCCGGATCCGGGAGCAAGCGCAAGAGGGCGGAATCCGAGGCCGCCCGCAGGAGGTTCGTCGCCGAGCGCAAGCGGATATACGCGGCAATCAAGGCGTTCTTTGATTCGCTGAAGACAAGGGATCCGGAATTGCGCGGGATGATCGGCGACTTCAGGTTTTTTGTCCGGCACTACGACATGGTTTCCGGCAAGTCGCACCAAAGGAGCGAGAGCTGGAACATTGCCGGCGCGATACTCGACCTCCTGGACTTCAATCTGCCGCGCCTTGCCAAGGAGAATCACGGGGTTCCCAACGAATTCTGCGAGAAGGCAAGACGCCGGCTCGGCGAGGCGCGCAGCCCCAACGGGGAGGTCTCGGAGGAGGCGATGGAACTCGCCGCCGGGCTTTGGCGCGAGGAAATCGGGAAACTGCGTCTCTACGTGCGGTTGTACATGTTTTATGCCGGCTTCTGCCTGGTTGACGGGCGGAAACGGGAGGAGGTTGAATTGTACGAGAAGTACAAGGACACGATTCCGTATCTGCCCGGCACGTACAAGGAACTGGACTACGGCAAACTGGAGAAGCTCGAAACACGCTACTGGAACTTGTGGATTGCGCAGTTCCGGAAGGTCGGCCGCAGTCTGTGGGATTGACCATCCCGCCCCGATCACCCCCGCGGATGCGATGACCACAAGAAGCCGCAGGGTCCGCATTTTGCGGTTGACAGGGGAGCGGCAGCCTTGGCAGGGTGCGACATTGGAAGCGGGGCATGATGCTCCGCCCGGAAAGGTGCGGATGAAGAAACACTTTTGGGTGATGGGCCTTGTGCTTGCCGCGATTCCCGGGGGCGCGATTGCGCTGGCCACGGGGGACGCGGGAGTACCGGCGTCCGGGGCGGACGAAGCGGACGACATCGCCGGGATAGTGGTGCTCGGGGAGGAAGATCTGGCGGAACGGGCGGAAATCTTGCGGAACATGTACCGGCGCATCACGCCGCCGGACCTGCCGCTGGTCCAGGACGCGGGGACGTGGCCGGCGGCGTGGGAGGAGTTCGGCCGGAACTGGGACGCGGCGGCGGCCGGGCGGGCGTACGGGGCGTGGGTGGTCCCGGTCGAGGTGTCGCAGGAGGCAGGCGCGACGGTAATGAAGGACGGCGACGGGGCGGTGCTGTGGCGCGGGAGGACGGACTTCGCGCGGCCGGAATCGGCGGACGTGGTGCTGAGGGGCGGGCTGGTGGCGGAGGAGGAGTGGGCGGCGTACGTGGGGGTGCGTGAGGCGGTGGAGAGCATGAGGGAGACCGCGGGCGGAACGCCCGCGCCCCCAGTAGGGAGGACGGCGGCGACGAACGGACTGCGGTTCACGGGGCACGAATGGACCACGAACGGCACGTTCCGGCTGGAGCTGGCGTACGAGACGGACACGGACGTGGACATTTTCGCCTACGCGGTGGCCCACACCTCGGCCTGGGTGGTGGCGACGTGGACGAACGACGAGAACCAGGTGGTCACGGACACGAACCTCGTCTGGACTTCGGTCGGCCTGCCCTTCAACGGGATGGAGAGCGACTGGGAGCAGCGCGGCACGGTGGCCATCAGCAACGGGGTCGCGGAATTCGAGGATTCGGGGTTCCCCGAGGCGCTGTCCCGTCTCCGGTTCTACGCGGCCGCCGTGGCCCGGGACACGGACGGGGACGGGCTGAACGACGGCTGGGAGGATTTCGTCTCGCACACGGACCCAACCAACCAGGACTCGGACGGGGACGGGGTGCCGGACGGGATGGACACGATGCCGGCCATGTCGAACGTGTGGTTCGAGGTGGTGACCTCGGATGTGCGGTACTACTGGGAGTACCGCGGATGGTGCAACTCCAATGCGCCGGCGGTGTTCGTGGCCAGTTGGCCCCTGTCGGGCCAGCCGCCCACGTCGGACAGCGTGGTGCGGAACGTCCGGGTCAGCGGTTTCGTGGACGATGGGATCAAAGTCGACAACCATGACGTGGACTTCGAGCGGGACACCCAGACTTTCAGCGGACGGAGCATCATGTCGGAGATATCGGATCCCCTGAAACGCGATTTTTCGCTGGAACTCTGGGACTGGCCCGCCACGAACTATGCCGGAGAGAACGAAGTGAAGCTCGGTGCCTCCGAGTCGGACAAGTTCGTCGTGGAGTGGGTCTGGGGCGTGCCGATGTCCGTGACCGGACCGGAATGCCTGTGCGTGGGCGACTCGGCGCAGTTCGAGGCCGGCGGGGCGGGCGGCGGGCCGTACACGTGGAGCGTTGCGTACGAGGGGACGACGCCCGTGGCCGAAATCGACGGGGATGGCGTGCTGACGGCGCTGGCCCCCGGCATCGCCACCGTCACGGCGTCGGCGGGACGGGCCTACGCGGTGTCGCAGGAGGTGAACGTGGTGCAGATCGAGTTCCTCGCGGGCGGGGGGAACGTGGCGGCGAGCGAGCTGAAGGTCGGGAAGTGGGAGAATGCGTTCACGGTAATCGGGTCAAATGCGGTTCTAAAAGGCAATTTCATTGATTTAGACCCGGATCGGTTCCGTATCCGTGTCCAAGATACCGTCCGGACTGGCGACGGGACGGTTGCGGTGCTACTCTCCACGGACCATTGGTGGGGCGAAACGGACGATGGCGCGACGGGAATCGACTTGGTGGAACAACCGGCAAATTCCGGGATTTTCCTCTCGACGAACTTGTTGCTGGTTGCCGACGACATCGATGACAATTACAGCGGCGCAGGTGTTCCAGCAGACGATGTCCGGAACGACCGCACACACAGGGTGGGTTTGCGTGGCAGCGTCCGGGTCCGATACCCGGAAACCGGCACGGCCAAGGCCACGAAGGACATCCAGGTAAAAAGGCATGGCACGGTCCATGTCATCCCAATCATACTTCGGGACGCCGCACAGACAAACGGGGGGAGCGCCGTCGTGTCCGAGTGGCAAGTCGATGGCTATCTGGAAATCGCCAAACAGAGATATGCACAAGTCGGTGTGGACCTCACTTGGGATTACCCTGTCGTCTGCGACCCGCCGACCGGCGTCAATTTGACGGATGGATTTCTGGTGCGGACAAACACGGATACCAGATTCCTCGCACCGGAGGCGAAGGCGGCGATTGCGGGGCTCGGCACTGTCGGCAACACGGGGGATATCCACCTGATTTATGTCAACGAGGTGAAAATCGGGCTCGACCTGCGCCCCGGCAGCAGCGTGGCCGATTATTGGTACGACGAATCCGAAGAGGGATATCTGTACAACGTCTTCATGGGAACAGGATATCCAGATGTTGGGGAGGGGTATGCCATTGCCCATGAATTGGGGCATTTGTTGACCGATGACGACCATTCGCCGCTCCCATGGCAATTGATGTATCACCGCATACGTCTGGAAGGCCCGACGGCCTCCCGGCGCTTTGTAAACAGTGAAGAAACCAGCATCAAGGACAATTCGCATGTGCAAAAATAAGATGGATCGGGCGTTTCTGATTGGAATGTTTATTGGCATGTTGTCCGCCATGCCGGCCACCTTGGCCGAAAAAACATACCAAGATTATCCAGAGTGGAATATGTTGCCCAAAGGCATTGACTTGGAGGACGAAGAGGAGGTCCGTGCCGCCCGGCAATTGATTGGGCGGGGAGAAAGCGTTCACGAAGCCATGCTGGCTGTTGTCAGGGAATGCGATGACCCATTCATAGTGAGTTCGGCACTGGCTGTTTTGAGACAGTCCGGTGGCGACAAATCCGAGGCGGTCGGTCAGTTGAAAGATCTTTTTGCACAGCGGTTGTCTGGCGCAGGGAATACAAGACTGGAGGAAATCAGGCTCATTACCATGGCCGAGGCACTTGCGGACATGGGGCAGGAGGACGACCTGGAGGCCTTGATTCCTTTGCTCTCTTCTTCACGGCGTCTGCGCGACCTAGGAATCATGTTGCTCGGGGAACATGGCGGGCTGGATACACTGAAGGCATTGGAAACCGCCAGGAACCGGGCAGCAGATGAATTGGAACGCAGAGGAATTGAGGAGGTCATCGCCACCATCGAATCCAGACTTGCCGCGCAGGATGCCCCCCAGAATGGCGCGCCGTCCCCATGAGCGGGCCGTGATGCCGCGGGGCGCGCCGTCGGGTTGACCGGCGGCGCGTTTGCGTTTCCGGGGCGGTGATTTGAGCGTGCGGCCGAGTGCATGAAGGACTGAAAGGGTCTGGTCCCTTCTTATGGCCCCTTCTTATGCAGGGAAGCGCACGGGGAAACGGAAGGGGAGGAGTGGCGTCAGGGGAGGCGGACGAAACGGGGGCCTTCTTCGCCGGTGGAGCCGGTGGGGATGAAGGAGCACTTTTCGAGGACGCGAAGGGAGGCCGCGTTGTCGGGGGCGGTTTCGGCTTCGCCGGCCGCCGCTACGGGGCGAGTTTGGCGCGGAGGATTTCGGCGGCGAGCTGGGGGTTGGCTTTGCCGCGGGAGAGTTTCATGACTTGGCCGACGAGGTACATGAGGGCCGCTTGTTTGCCGCTGCGGTAGTCGTCGACGGATTTGGGGTTGGCCGCGATGGCTTGCTCGGCGAAGGTTTCCATGGCGCCGGTATCGCTGACCTGGGCGAGGCCTTTGGCCTTCACGATTTCGGCGGGGTCGCCGCCCTGGTCGAAGAGGATCTGGAAGACTTCCTTGGCGGCCGGGCCGTTGATGGTCTTTTTGTCGAGGAGGTCGAGGAGGGAGGCCAGGGCGCCGGGCGTGATCTTGGCGTCGGTGATGGTGAGGCCTTTTTCGCCCAGGGCGCGGAGGAGTTCGCCCATGACCCAGTTGGAGACGGCTTTGGGGTTTTTGGAGGCGCGGGCGGCGGCTTCGTACCAGTCGGCGATGGCGCGGTCGGCGGTCAGGACGCCGGCGTCGTATTCGGGCAGGCCGTAGTCGGACACGAACCGGGCGCGGCGGGCGCGCGGGAGTTCGGGGATCTCGGTGCGCCATTGGTCGATTGTGGCCTGGTCGAGGACGACGGGCGGGAGGTCGGGTTCGTTGAAGTAGCGGTAGTCGTGGGCGTATTCCTTTGAGCGCATGGGGAAGGTGGCCCCGGCTTCGTCGTCCCAGCGGCGGGTTTCCTGGCGGAGGGTGCCGCCGGATTCGAGGACGGATTGCTGGCGGCGGAGTTCGTACTCGAGGGCGCGGTGGATGCCGCGGAAGGTGTTCATGTTCTTGATCTCGCACTTGACGCCGAGGCGGTCGGTGCCGGCGGGACGGATGGAGGAGTTGACGTCGCAGCGCATGTGCCCGCGCTCGAGGTCGCATTCGCTGATGCCGGCGTAAACAAGCATTTCGCGCAGGGCGGTCAGGAAGGCGATGGCTTCGTCGGGGGTGGACATGTCGGGCTCGGTGACCATCTCCATGAGGGGGGTGGAGGCGCGGTTGTAGTCGATCTCGGAGGAGTGCTCGAGGTGGGTGATCTTGGCGGCGTCTTCTTCCTGGTGGATGTGGTTGAGGCGGATGAATTTCTTTTTGCCGTTGACTTCGATCTCGAGGCCGCCGCCGATGCAGAGGGGGCGCTCCTGCTGGGTGATCTGGTAGTTCTTGGGCATGTCGGGATAGAAGTAGTTCTTGCGGTCGAAGCGGCTGCGCAGGGAGATGGTGGAGCCCATCATGAGGCCGGTCTTGACGGTCTTGCGGATGGCTTCGCGGTTGGGTACCGGCAGGGCGCCGGGAAGGCCCAGGCAGACGGGGCAGACGTTGGTGTTCGGCAGGTCGTCTTCGCGGTGCGCGGGGCAGGAGCAGAACATCTTGGTGCGCGTCTTGAGCTGGACGTGGACTTCGAGGCCGATGGAGGCGATGTATTCGGACATTTTCGGGTTTCCGGGGTTGCGGGATTGTTCGTTGGATCGTTGGATCGTTGAATCGTTGAATCGTTGGACCGTTGAATCGTTGGATGGTTGGGTGGGCTGGCAGGCGAACGATCCAACGATCAAACGATGGAACGATCCAACGACGCCTCCGGCGGGCGGCGGAGGTGCCAGTCGGTGGAGGCCTGGTAGGCGGCGGCGACGGAGAGGAGGCGGTCTTCGCCGAAGGCCGGGCCGACGAGGTGCAGGCCGACGGGGAGTCCCGCCGCGGTGAAGCCGCAGGGGACGCTCATGGCGCAGACGCCGGCGAGGTTGACGTTCACGGTGAAGATGTCGCCGAGGTACATCTGCAGCGGGTCGGCCGTGCGCTCGCCGAGCCGGAACGCGGGCGTCGGCGCGACGGGGCCCAGCAGGACGTCGCACCCGCCGCCGGCGAAGGCGGCCTCGAAGTCGCGGCGGACGAGGGTGCGGACTTTCTGGGCGCGCGCGTAGTAGGCGTCGTAAAAACCGCTGCCGAGGACGTAGGTGCCCAGGATGACGCGGCGCTTGACTTCGGCGCCGAAGCCGCGGGAACGGGTCTGTTCGTAGAGGGCGAGGAGGTCTTCGGCGTCGCGCGCGCGGGCGCCGTAGCGGACGCCTTCGTAGCGGGCGAGGTTCGCGGAGGCTTCGGCCGGGGCCAGGATGTAGTAGCAGGCGATGCCGTATTGGGTGTGCGGGAGGGAGACCTCCACCGTCTCGGCGCCGAGGCGGCGGCACTCTTCGACGGCGGCGCGCACCAGGGATTCGACTTCGGGGTCGGTGCCGCTCGAGAAGTATTCGCGCGGGAGGCCGATGCGGACGCCCTTGAGCGAGCGGCTTTCGGCGCCGCCGCGGGCCGCGCCGACGGGGTCGCCGAGCGGCTCGGCGCGGGTCGTGGCGTCGTGGGGGTCGGCGCCGGCGATGACGGCGTAGACGCGGGCGGCGTCCTCGACGGTGCGCGCCATCGGGCCCACCTGGTCGAGGGACGAGGCGAAGGCCGTGCAGCCGTAGCGCGAGACGCGGCCGTAGGTCGGCTTGAGCCCCGTGATGCCGCAGAAGGACGCGGGCTGCCGGATGCTCCCCCCCGTGTCCGACCCCAGCGCCGCCGGGGCCAGGCGCGCCGCCACCGCCGCCGCGCTGCCGCCGCTGCTGCCGCCCGGGACGCGGGTCGGGTCCCAGGGGTTTTTCGACGGGCCGTAGGCGCTGGTTTCCGTGCTGCCGCCCATCGCGAATTCGTCGGTGTTCGCGCGCGAGACCATCACCGCGCCGGCCGCGCGGAGGCGGGCGATGACCGTCGCGTCGTAGGGGGCGGTGTAGCCCTTCAGGATGTTCGAGCCCGCGGTGCAGGGCTGGCCGCGGACGTTCAGGAGGTCCTTGATGGCGATCGGCACGCCGAGCAGCGGCTTGGTTTCCGCCGCGCCGGAGGCCCGCTCCGCGTCCGCCGCGCGGGCCTGGGCGAGCGCGTCCTCCGCGTCGTACCACGTCAGGGCGTTGAGCCGCGGCTGCAGCGCGTCCATGCGCTCCAGGAGCGCCGCCGTCAGTTCCTCCGACGACGTGCGGCCCGCCGCCATCGCGTCCAGCGCGTCCCCCACGCCCAATTCGATCAATTCGTCCTTGCGCATCGCAGAATCCTCCGCCTACTCGATGATCTTCGGCACCACGAACTGCCCGTGCCGCTCCAGGGGCGCGAGCGACATCGCGACGTCGTGCGGCAGGCATTCGCCGGGTTCGTCCTCGTGCCAGGCGCCTTCGACGCCGCTGGCGTCGTCGAACGCGGGCACGCCCTCGACGTCGAGCTTCTTGAGCTCGCCGACGTAGGCGAGGATGCCGTCGAGCTGGGACTGCAGTTCCTCCGCCTCGGCGCCGTCGAGCGAGATGCGCGCGAGGGCCGCGACGTAGCGGACGTCCATGCGGTCCGCGGTTTCCGAAAAGTTCATGGCCATGTTGGGGGTCCTTTCCTCCGCCCGGTGGCGGAGCAGGGAGGTTGTACCACGCCGGGGACGCGGCCGCAACGGTTTAGGGCGATGCACCGTGGCTCCCGCGAATCCTCGGCAGCCATCGGCACGCTGCCAGGGAAACCAGTCGGAAACATCATGGCGGACGGGGGCCGAAAGGTGTCCTCCATCCGGGAAACGTGCGGTCGGGTTGCGCATGAAAAACGGCGGGGGGGCCACCCGCGATCCGACAAGGATGGCGGATGTTCATGGGGGAAGGCTGTGAAAGAATATGTGGGAAACGCGAAGGTTTTCCTTGGAATCGGTGCAGAGGCCGCTGCGGGCATCGGCGAGGCGGTCGTATTCCCTCTCCCCCGCAACGCTAGAGCGATTTCAAAAACAGTGTGGCTTCCAGCCGTAGTCTCACCAGCCATTTCCCACTGCGGACGCGCAGAAGCGCGTCCCTCCCCGTGGAGAGCGCAACGGGAGGGTCGCGCTTCCGCGCG
>CACXEY010000233.1 GCA_902766695.1 uncultured bacterium | reverse complement strand
GGAAACTCCACTGCCAACCTCCTGAAAAAAGTTGGAAATGGGGGCGAATATGGAAACTCGGGCTACCCTTCACGCGGGAAATCGCACGGTTGAAACCATGCGTTTTTCCATGCGCAGTGGTAGGGCGGGCAGTCCCTGCCCGCCGGATACCGTCATGCAAAAGGTCGTTTCCGGAAACGTGCGGACGCACGCATGTTCCCCCAGGCCCTGGCCGAATCGCATCCGCACCGCCAATGGGATCCGCTTGCGCGTTCCAGCTTCCGGCGGCGAAGGGACTCGCCGCCCTGCCACGGCCGCCCGTCAGCCCATGTTCGCCGCGTTGGAGTTGGTGGAGTTGGCGAGGGTGCGGACGACGTTGGAGGCCGTGGAATGGGCCACGTCGCGGCGGTTCACGATCGTCTGCAGGTCGATCATGTCTTCCTGCTGGGTCTTCGTGAGGAGGTCCATCTTGTTCTTGAGCGCGTCCGCGGCCTGCATGCGGCGGTCGTAGGAAGACAGGTCCTGCGGCAGCACGGATTCCTCGATGCCCATGGTGTTGACGAGAAACGCCTTCGCCTGGTCCCAGACCGCCGAGCCGTTCGCGATCTTGCCCAGCCAGTCCGCCGCCTGCTGGAGCGTGGTCGAGCCGTTCGTCATCTGGTTCAACTTCAGCACGCTCTGCGCCTCGTGCGCGGCCGCCGAGTGCATGCACGCCGCCTGCACGAGCTGGCCGATCGTCATCATGCCCGAGTCCGGCATCACGTACATGTTGATGGCCGCGCTCCCGGCGGGCGCGTAGCGGTTGGTCCCGATTGCGACGGTGTCGATGGTGGACATGGCGGTTACTCCTTGCGGACGGCGGGCTTACAGGTTGCGGATCAGGTTGGCGCGGGTGTCGGAGACGGCGCTCATCAGGTTCGTCGCCGTGGAGTACGATTCGTCGCGGCGGTCCACCAGCGACTGCAAGCGCGACATGTCGGTCTGCGCTTCGTTGTTCAGCCCGTCGATCTTGCTCTTGACGCGCTGGGTGAAGTACTCCAGCCATTTCTTCGTCTCGTTGTCGTCGAGCGTGGTGCCGGTGAGCTGCTTGACCCGGGTGTGGACGTCGTCGCTGAAATCGTAGGAGCACCGGGTGTCGCCGGTGGCATCGCTTTTCAGCGTCGCCGACGCTGCGGTCAGTTCGGAAAGGGCCTTGCCGAGGATTTCCAGGTCCTTGTTGCGGTTCCGGATGCGCGTGGTCAGCGGATTGACCTCGCCTTCGACGGAGACGGCGCGCTTCTCGGAGATGGCGATCATGAGGTCCTGGAAATCGACCTTCTGCGGCTGGCCGGACTTGTCGAGGATCGTGTAGTCGCAGAACGTGGTCCCCCAGGTCTCGCTGAGGGAAACGGAATTGGAAATGATGGTGGCCATGGTCTTGCTCCTTTGGTTCAGATCATGTTGTGGATGGCTCCGGAGGAGGTGTTGCTGGCTTTCGTGACGACTTTGGCGGCGTTGGAGTAGGCGTTGTCGCGTTTGGAAATCAGGCCCTGCAGGGCCACCATGTCCTGCTTGAGGTTGTTGTCCTCGGTGTCCATGGCGTACTGGATGTCGTTCTGCGACTTGGTGGCGTTGCGGTAGGAGATGGACATCTTGCCGGCCTTGTATTCGGACCACGAGAAGGCGAGACCGTATTTGCCGGCCAGCGTGTGGGCGTCGGCGAGCTCGGTGGAGAGTTCGGATCTCTTGTCGGGGTTCTGGCTCTTGGGGTCCATGGAAGCGATGGCCTTGGCGAGGGCGGAAAGGACTTCGCCGAGGTCGGAGACCTTCCGCTCGCGCTCGCGGACGACGACCGCGTAGGCGGAGGCGGTGCTTTCGATGGCGACCGACTGCTTGAAGGACGCGACCGTGAGAGCGGCGATGTAGTCCTGGTGCGGCACGTCGCCGACGGTGTACTCGTACTGCTTGACGCCGTAGACCGTGTCGCCGGCTATTTCGTGGGGCTGGATGAGATTGCTCATGCTCGCATTCCTGTCTGTTCTGCCGCAACCATACCACGTCCCTGCGGAAAAATCCACCCCGATTCTCCCGCCGGTCGCTTCCGGCCGCTTGCTGCCCCGTCTACCCGCAACCCCGCCGAAGGTTACACCCTCCCCACCCCTCTCGTCCCCTCTCCCACCGCCCGCCCCCTCCGCCCCGCCCCGCCGAGGCCCCCCTCACTTTTGGAAATAGGAAAAATCCTTGACTTTTCCATCCCCCTCCCCCATCCTTCCCACCATGAACAACAAGGTCAAATACGCCCTCCGCTCGGCCGCCGGAACCGCCGGCGACGTCGCGCGCGCCTACGCCCTGCCCCTGACCCTGCCCGTGGTCCTGCCCGTCGCCGTCGCGGGCATCGCCGCCCTCTCCGCGGCCGCGCTCGGCAGCTGGATCGCCGGAGCCGCCGGAAGCGCCATCCTCTCCGAACTGCGCCGGCGGGCTCGTCTGCGGGCCCCGCGGCCGCCCTCCCCGTCGCTGCGCGGCACGCCGACGCCGGAGGAGTTCGCCGACGACGCGGCGGTGCGCCCCCGGACGCTGTCGGTACGCCTGCGGATCGGGTCGCGTCTGGCGGATCTCGCACCGACCCTCGACCGCGCCAACCGCTACGACGTCTCGCCGACGGGCGCGAAGCGCCTTTGCGGCCGCGGCCGCGGCGTCCGGGGCTGGCTGGCCGACCATCGCGTCGGGATGAACTACTCGACCCTCATGCGCTACATGCGCCTCGCGGTACGCCTCCGCACCCTGCTGGCTCTGGATGCACGCCTCCCGCTGGAATGGCTGCTGCCGGACGCGGAGTCCTCCGCGGAGGTACCGGCGGAACTGCGGGCGCCCTACGCGGCGGCGCGGCGGCGGCTCGCGGGCCTCCTGCGGGCGCACTGGAATTTCAGCCGCCTGCAGGCGCACGTGGATGAAGCGCTCGGCCTGCACCGGCTGCCGCGTCCGGGATGCGCGGGCACGGACGGAAAGCCGCTGGACGGGATTCTCGCGGAGAACGTGCGGCGCGAACTCTCCGGGTTCCTGCAGGAGCGCGACCTGCCGCCCAAGCTGGAGGCGTTACGGCGGGAGGCGCTGGCGGGACTCCTGGAGGCACGGACGGTGGGAAGCAGGGCGCGGTAGAGCGGTCCAGGGGACCGGGCCCCGTGTGTCCATGCGGGAAACGCATTCCTCGGCGGCCCTCCGCCCGTGGAACGATCCAGACCGCCGCAGGCCGGAAAAAGGATTTCACACCGCGCGGACGGCGTGATAGGCTAGCCAGACAATCAAGGAGCGGTCCCATGACCATCGACAAGAAACTGGAAAACGCCAAACTGACTCTCGCCCTTTCCGGGCGTCTCGACACCAACACCTCCCCCGACCTGGAGGCGGCGCTGAAGCTCGACGGCGTGGAGGAGCTGGTGTTCGACTTCGCGGGCGTGGAATACATCGCCTCCTCGGGACTGCGCGTGTTGCTGTCCGCCCAGAAGGCGATGTCCGCCAAGGGCGGGAAGATGCTCGTCGCACACCCCAACGAGATGGTCCGCGGCGTCTTCGAGGTCACGGGGCTCGATGCGGTCTTCGAGATTGCTTGACCGGCGCATCCGGCCAGCGTCCGCCCCACGTCCGGGTGCCCCGAACCTTGACGGTTTGCGGAGGGATGTGATAAGGGATGCTGATTCATACAGAGGTCGCCGTGGCGGCCGGCGCTGGTCCGGTTGCATCGGCGCAGAAACGGAGTGAAACCATGGCCACGCAGAAGAAAATCCAATCCCGCAAACCCGCACCGAAAGCGGCATCCAAACCGGTCGCGAAAAAACCCGCCGCCAAGAAACCCGCCGCCAAGCCCGCTCCCGCCAAGAAGCCTGCTTCCGCCAAGAAACCCGCTCCCGCCAAGAAGCCCACTCCGGCCAAGAAGCCCACTCCGGCCAAGAAGCCGGCCCCGGCCAGGAAACCGCAACCCGCGAAGAAGCCGGTGCCCGCCAAGAAACCGGCCGTCCCCGCGAAGAAACCCGCGACCGCCAAGAAACCGGTCCCCGTCAAGAAACCCGCCCCCGCCGCAAAGAAGGCCCCTCCCGCCAAGAAGCCGGCCGTCAAGCCCGCGGCAAAGAAGCCCGTTCCCCTCAAGAAGCCCGCACCCGCACAGAAGCCCGCGTCCGCGAAAAAGCCCGCGCCTGCGAAGAAGCCCGTCCCCGCGAAGAAACCCGCGCCCGCTCCGAAGCCGGCCCCGAAACCCGCCGCCAAGCCCGTCCCGAAGCCGGTCGCCCCCGCCCCCGCTCCCGCGCCCAAACCCGCGCAGAGACCGGCCCCGAAACCCTCCGCCAAGCCCCGCGCCTACACCGCCAAGGAGCTGGCCATCTTCCGCGTCCAGCTCGTCCAGCAGCTGGAACTGGTGCACGGGAACCTGCGTGCGCTTTCCGCCGACAACCTCAAGCGTTCGCCCGTCGACGCCAACGGCGACATCTCGACGCACTCGACGCACATGGCCGACCACGGCACCGACAACTTCGACCGCGAGCTCGCGCTGAACCTCGCTTCCGGCCGCCAGGAAAGCATCTACGACATCGAGGAAGCCATCCGGCGCATCGACGAAGGCACCTACGGCGTGTGCGAATCCTGCGGCGGCCCGATCGAGCATCCGCGGCTGAAGGCGCTGCCGTTCGCGAAGAAATGCGTCGCCTGCCAGAGCGCCTCCGAACGCGGCCGCACCCGCTACCGTCCCTTCGGCGGCACGCTCGCGATGCAGCAGTACAACACGCCCGACGAATCGGCGCACGAAGAGCCCCAGGAATAGCGGGGCGGTCGGGGCATGTTCCCGCTGGCCATCGCCATCCTGGTTGTCGTCGCCGACCAGCTCGTCAAGGAATGGGTCCGCGCCGCCTTCGCGCTGCACGAGCTCGTTCCCGTCGTCCCCGGCTTCTTCAACCTCACCTACGTCCGCAACACCGGCGCCGCCTGGGGCATGTTCAGCGGCCAGAACTTCTGGCTGGCGCTGCTGGCCGCGGCGATGCTCGTGCTGCTGGCCCTCTTCCGCAACCGCATCCTCCCGCCCGGCCGGATCCGCGCATGGATCCTCGGGTTCCTCGCGGGCGGAATCGCCGGGAACCTGATCGACCGCGTGCGGCTCGATTACGTGGTGGACTTCCTCGACTTCCATGCGGGGGCGTCCCACTTCCCGGCGTTCAACATCGCCGATTCCGCGATCTGCTGCGGCGTCGGCCTCTACCTGCTCGCCACCTGGTTCCAGGCCCGCCGCGAACGCGCGGCCGGCGGCGGCTCCGCCGGGGAGCCCGCGCCATGACCGCCGCCGTCCTCTCCGCGGACATCCTCGTCGGCCCGACCGCCTGCGGAAAGAGCGCCGTCGCGCTCCTGCTGGCCGCGAAGAGCCGGCCCCCGCGTCCGCTGCTGGCCGCCGACTCCATGACCGTCTACCGCGGTCTCGACGCCGGCACCGCCAAGCCCGACGCCGCCGACCGGGCGCTCGTCCCCCACTACGGCCTCGACCTCGCCGAGCCCTCGCGCGAATTCTCCGTCGGCGATTACCTCGCTGCCGTCCGCGCCTGCGCCGCCGACCTTGCCGCCGGGCCCGCGCCCATCGTCGTCGGCGGCACCGGCCTCTACGTCAAGTGCCTCACCGAAGGTCTCGACTCCGCCGCTCCCTCCTCCCCCGAACACCGCGCCGCCGCCGAAGCCCTCCTCGCCGCCGAAGGCCTCGAAGCGTTGCAGGCGGCCCTCCGGCGTCTCTCCCCGGAACAGTATTCGCGCATCCGCGATCCCGAGAACCCGCGCCGCGTCGTCCGCGCCTACGAACTCGTCGCGTCCGGCCACGGAATCCCCGTCGCCTCCGAGCGCCCGCGTCCCTGGCTCGTCGGATTGCGCCGCGAACCGGCCGACCTGGATGCCCGCATCGCCCGCCGCGCCCGCCGCATGTACGCCGACGGGCTGCCCGAGGAAGTCCGTGCCCTGCGCGCCCTCCCCGGCGGACTCTCCGAAACCGCCCGGCACGCCATCGGCTACGAAGAGGCCGGTCGCCTTCTCGACGGCGAAATCACCGAAGAAGAAGCCATCGAAACCACCATCCGCCGCACCCGCCGCTACGCCAAGCGCCAGATGACCTGGTTCCGGCACCAGGCCAACGTCGATTGGGTCGACGTCGCCCCCGGCGATTCCCCCGAAAAAACCGCCGGCCTCGTCCAGCGCCTCTGGAACCGCCACGGTCCGGCGGCCCTGCGGCCGTGAACGCGCGCCGCCGGGACCTTCTCCGTACCGCGGGACTGCTGATGGCCGCCGCCGCCGTTTGCGCCGCTGCCGCCGAACCCCGCGATCCCTACGAAGTGCCCGAGGACTGCGAAGACGTCCTCGCCGGCTCCGCCGCCACCGCCCCGACCTTCACCCTCGGCCCCCGCTTCGTCCAATCCGCCGCCGGATGGCTCCTCCCCGGCACCGATATCGCGTCCCTGCTACCCGAATTCCGCCTGACGCTCGACGCGTCGATGCCCGGCGGCGATTCCGCAGCGGCCTCTTCCGCCTCCGGCGGTACGCTCGGCGCCCTCGAACGCCGCGTCAAGGGCGTCGAATTCCTCGTCCCCCAGACCCGCACCCTCTGGCTCGGCTGGGAGCAGCCCGATACCGAAGGCGACTCTCCCCGCGCCACCTTCTCCATCCGCAACCGCTTCTGACGCCGGAACCGCATCCCTTGCGTGGACCTGCGGCATGCGCCGCAACGCCCCCTCACCGCAACTTCAACGTCGCCAGTCCCAGCAGCGCGGCGACGATTGCCGCGATCCAGAAGCGGACCGCCACGCGGTTCTCCGCGCTGGCTTCCCCGAGTCCATCCGCCCGCGCCCGTTCCTTGGCGATGACCTCGAAGTGGTGGTGCAGCGGCGTCATGCGCAGCGGACGCTTTCCCTGCACGAGTTCCCTTCCCGTCCGCCAGCGGTACACCTTGCACGCCCCGCATTGGATCATCACGCTCACCGCCTCCGCAACGAACAAAGAGCCCGCGATCGGCAGCGTCAGTTCCTGTTTCGTCAAAACCGCCGTCATGGCGATGGCCCCGCCCAGCGCCAGACTGCCCGTATCCCCCATGAACACCTTCGCCGGGTACCCGTTCCACCACAAAAACCCCAGGCACGCCCCCATCAGGCACCCGGCGAACACCGCCACCTCCCCCGCGCCCGGCACGGACGGCACCAGCAGATACTTCGCCAGCGCCGCATGCCCCGCCACGTACGCCATCACCCAATACGTCCCCGCCACCGGCATCGTGCATCCCACCGCCAGGCCGTCCAGGCCGTCCGTCAGGTTCACCGCGTTCACCGTTCCCGTCACCACCAGGCACGCGTACGCCGCAGCCGCCGCCATGGGCACGCCCGTCAACACCGGATGTTTCCAGAAGGGCACGTACACCGTCCGCGCGAGCGCCCCCGTTTCCGGAATCGCGGACATCGCCGGGCTCGGAATTTTTCGCCGGTGTAGTTCTTCGCGGTCTTGACTTCGTGGGCGTAGCAAAGGCCGCGGAATCCACGCACGGGTCGAGGCGACCGCTCCCCAGCGCCATCCCGCGTGCGATGCGGTTTTGGGTCACAGGAAGCCGTTCCGTCGAATTGGCCGGTTTTCGAGGATTTCGGGACGGCATACTTTCGTTTGCCCTGTTGCCCGCGAGTCCGCTTCAATCGCAGGACATTTCCAGCCGGAAGAAAAGAACGATCGTTTCACATCCGTTTTTTTCTGCACATTGCCCCTTGGCCCCCTTGACATGGGATGTATAATTGTAGGCTTGAACAGCGAGGGAGAATCGCAACACATGGCAAGCAAAACCACGAAACCGAAAGCCACCCCATCCAACAAGACCGCGACCAAGGCCAAACCGGCCGCCGCGAAGACGCGTCCTGCACCGAAACCGGCGAAGGCGCCCGCCAAGCCGAAGTCCGTCCCGGCCAAGGCCAAACCGAAATCGTCCCCCGCGGCCAAACCGGCCGCCAAGCCCAAGTCCGCGTCTGCGAAACCGACCGCCAAGCCTGCCAAGGCCCCGGCCAAGACGGCTGTCGCCAAGCGTCCCGCCCCCGCAAAGGCGCCCGCCAAGGGCAAGTCCCCTGCCCCGGCCAAACCCTCCGCAAAGTCTTCCAAGCCCTCCGCCAAACCCGGCGTGAAACCGACGGCCAAACCGGTGGCGAAGCCGACCGTGAAACCCGCCACGAAACCGGCTGTCAAGCCTGCCGCGAAGCCGGCTTCCAAACCGGCCGTCAAACCGGTCCCGAAACCCGCCCCCAAACCGGCTTCCAAGAAACCGGTCGAGTCGGCCCCCCCCGCTCCGGCGCCCGCACCCGCTCCGGTACCGACGCTGCCGCCTCCTTCCGACAACCGCGTCGACATCATGGCGATTCTGCGCCGCAACAACCTGATCATGCAACAGATCATCACCCTCGCGCGCGACCAGAACGGCCAGATTTCCTTCGAATCCCTCAACGAAATCATCCCGCCCGAGCTGACCAATCCCGACGCCCTCGACCAGCTGCTCACGAAGCTCCAGACCCTGGACATCACCGTCACCCGCGACCTGCTGCCCTCCGACATCGAGTCCACCGACCCCACCGCGCCGCCGCCTTCCCCCGAAGCGGACAAGGCGGACAACCCGGCGGACGTCTCGGTCATCGAGGACCCCGTCCGCATGTACCTCAAGCAGATGGGGCAGGTGCCGCTGCTCACCAAGGACCAGGAAGTCGAGATTTCCAAGCGCATCGAGATGGCCGAGCAGAACGCCAAGCGCCTCATCCACCACTTCGCCTCCACCCACGAGGCGTACGCGGACATGGCCGACCGACTCCAGACCTCCCGCGAGCGCTTCGACCGGATCATTTCCGACAAGAACGAGCAGTCCCGCGACGCCTACGTCGCCGGCCTGCCCAAGCTCCTCAAGGACCTCGCCCGCGTGCACGGCGAACTCGCAGAGCACTTCAAGGCCACCACCGTCGCCCGCCTGCCCAAGGCCGAACTCGCCCGCCGCCAGCGCCTCCTCGCCAACGCGCGCAACCGCCAGGCGGCCGTCTGCGAGAAATTCCTCTTCAAGCAGAAGGCCATCGAGGACTTCGCCACCCGCATCGACGAAATCGACCGCGAGATGCGCGAACGACTCCGCCAGGTACAGGAAGCCGAGGCCTCCGATCTGCCCGCCCCCCAGCGCACGCTCCTCGTGCGGGAAGCCCGCAAGAACCTCCGCCAGCTCGAAGCCGAGCAGTGCCTGGGCGCCGAGGATTTCATCGCCCAGCACGCCGAACTCAAGGACTGGCTCCAGAAGGGGCTCCGCGCCAAGACCGAGATGGTCGAAGCCAACCTCCGCCTCGTCATCTCCATCGCCAAGAAGTACACCAACCGCGGGCTCTCCTTCCTCGACCTCATCCAGGAAGGCAACATGGGCCTGATGAAGGCCGTCGAGAAGTTCGAGTACCGCCGCGGCTACAAGTTCTCCACCTACGCCACCTGGTGGATCCGCCAGGCCATCACCCGCTCCATCGCCGACCAGGC
>CACXEY010000232.1 GCA_902766695.1 uncultured bacterium | reverse complement strand
TGGGAGGGGACTTGGCGACTTGCGACTTGCGACTTGGATTGGGGGGGGCAACAAGTCGCAAGTCGCCAAGTCGCAAGTCCAGCCCCTCCTCGCTTTGGCGTTGCGCCCGGGGGCGGGGCGGGGGTAGAGTCCGGGGCGTACAGCGGAGGCGAACATGAACGGCGACGAAACAGGCAGCGGACTTTTGCGGATGGCGTGCGCCCGGCTCGACCGGGTCGCGGAGCGCATCGGCCTCGAACCGTGGATCCACGCGCGGATGAGGCAGTGCCAGCGGTCGCTCGAAGTCTCGATCCCCACGCGCATGGACGACGGGTCCGTCTGCGTCTTCCGCGGCTTCCGCGTGCAGCACAACGCGGAGCGCGGGCCGACCAAGGGCGGCATCCGCTACCATCCCGGCCTCACCCTCGCCGAAGTCCAGGCGCTGGCGATGCTGATGACGTGGAAATGCGCGGTCGTCGGACTCCCCTACGGCGGGGCGAAGGGCGGCGTCGTGTGCGATCCCCACGCGATGTCCCGCCGCGAACTCGAACGCATGACCCGCCGCTACACCGCCGAAATCTCGCTCCTCATCGGCCCCAACAAGGACATTCCGGCGCCGGACGTCGGGACCGATCCGCAGATCATGGCGTGGATGATGGACACCTATTCGATGACCGTCGGCCACTCGGTGCCGGGCGTCGTGACCGGCAAGCCCGTCGAACTCGGCGGCAGTCTCGGGCGACTCGAAGCGACGGGGCGCGGCGCGGCGACGGTCCTGATGGCGGCCGCCGACCGCCTCGGCCTGCTGCCGGCACAGAGCACGGTCGCGATCCAGGGCTTCGGCAAGGTCGGCCGCGCCGCCGCCAAGTACCTCCACGGGCGCGGGTTCCGCATCACGGGCGTCACGAACTCCCGCGGCGGCGTGTTCAGTCCGCGCGGACTCGACATCCCGGCGCTGCTCGACCACGTCCGCGCATCGCCGGAGGGCGCGTTCGACGGCTTCGGCGGCGGCGAGACGGTCGCCGACGGCCCCGCCGCCAACAAGCGGTTGCTGGCAATGCCGGTCGACATCCTCGCCCCGTGCGCAATGGAGAACCAGATCACCGCCGACAACGCGGCGGCCGTCCGCGCGAAGATCGTCGTCGAAGGCGCCAACGCCCCCGTCACGCCCGAGGCGGACGCGATCCTGGCCGGGAACGGCATCGAGGTGGTGCCGGACATCCTGGCGAACGCGGGCGGCGTCTCCGTCTCCTACTTCGAGTGGGTCCAGGATCTGCAGGCGCACTTCTGGGAGGAAGAAGACGTCAACCGCTCGCTCGAACGCCTGATGCTCCGCGCGTGGAACGACGTCGCCGGCGTCGCCACCCGCGAGAAGTGCCGCCTGCGCGACGCCGCGGAAATCCTCGCCGTCACGCGCGTCGCCCGCGCCACCAAGCTTCGGGGCATCTACCCGTGAGAACCCTCTGGATCCTCTCGCCGCACCCCGACGACGAATGCATCACCGGGCTGCTCGCCCTGCGCCTGCAGCGCGAATGCGGCTTCCGCGTCACCGTATCCCCCGCCACCCTCGGCAGCCTCCGCGCCCGCCGTGCCGCCCGCCGCGGCGAACTGCGCGACGCGTGCGCCGCGCTCGGCTGGACGCCGTGGTTCGGCGCCGCGGCGACCGACGACCCCGACGAAAAAGTCCGCCGCCTCGCCGCCCGCTGGCAGGCGGCCCGCCCCGACATCGTGTTCCTCCCCCACGCCCTCGACGGCCATCCCACGCACCGCGCCACCCACCATTGGGGCGTCGCCGCGATGGATACCGCGGGGGGCACCTTCCGCGCCGTCGAGACCGAGTATTGGCATCCCCTCCTGCACCCGAACCTGATGGTGGCCGCAGCCGACGCCGAACTCCGCGACCTGATGGCCGCCCTCTCCCTCCACAAGGGCGAAGTCGCCCGCAACGACTACGCCGCGCGCCTCCCCGCCTGGATGTCCGACAACGTCCGCCGCGGCGCCGAACTCGTCGGCGGTCCCGGCGCCGGCGCCCCTCCCCTGCCCTACGCCACTCTCTACCGCGCCCGCCTCCGCTCTGCCGGCCGCTGGCGCACCCCGGTCCCGCACATCATACCGGACGCCGCGGCGCTGGCGGACTGGGTGGGGCGCTTCGCGGGATAGCGCCCGCGTACGGGATTCCACGGCCCGCGAACCGGTTCCCGCGGAGCTCCCCTCCTCCCACCCAGGCCATCGCCCCGCTGCAGGTGCGGCTCAATCGCAATACCAAGGAAAATGCAAGCATTTTCCATCGCTTTTCCCCATGCTCCAGCCCATGAAAAACCGTCCGTCGGGAAACCCGGCGGGCGGCTTGTCGCGGTTGGACGCGGGGATTACAGCTGGGTGAAGACGAACTCGGCGCGGCGGTTCTGGCTCCAGGACGATTCGTCGTGCCCCATGGCGGCGGGGGTTTCTTCGCCACGGGAGCTGGTCTGGACGCGCGTGCCGTCGATGCCCGCCGAGATGATCGCGGCGCGGACCGCCAGGGCGCGGCGTTCGCCGAGCGCGAGGTTGTATTCGTTCGAGCCGCGTTCGTCGCAGTGCCCTTCGACGATCACGCCGTAGGTCGGGTTCTGCTGGAGGCAGGCGACGACCATGTCGATCTTGGCCTGTTCGGCCGGATTCAGCCGCGGGCTGTCGTAGTCGAAGAAGACGGGCTGGAACTGGCCGGCGCCGACGACTTCGCCGTCGAGGCGCATCATGCCGGCATCCGTGGAAGCGGAATCGGCGTAGATGGGATTCCCGTTTTCGTCGTAGCCGATGATGAGCTGGTCGGAACCGAGACCGACGCCGTCGGTTTCGTAGCCGGTGGCGTTGGGGTTGATGCCCGGTTTCTTGGTCCGGCAGCCGGTGGCGAGGGAGGCGACGGTCAGGGCCACGAGGCCGAGAAGGATCCAACGGTTATTCATGTTTTCTGGTTCTCCTGTGTTTTTTGAAATGGTTTTCCGGGGCGGACGGCCGGCGGCGGTCAGTGCTGCCAGGCGGGAGTGCGCCAGTCCCCGGTTTTGGTCAAGACTACGGGCGGATCGCCCATGGTGTCAAGCAGGCAAATGGAATATTGGTAGCCGACGGCGCAGGAGCAGGCGATGTGGCGGCCGTCGGGGGCCCAGGAGGGATCTTCGTAGGCGGCCTGGTAGTCGGTGATGATGCGGCTGGCCTTGGTCTTGGGGTCGATGAGCGCGATCTGGAACCTGCCGCCCACCAGCGACTGGCAGGCGATCAGGCCGTTGGGGCCCCAGTCGGGGGCCGCGTTCTGGAGGCCGGTCGTGGTGAGGCGCGAGGGTGCGCCGCCGCGCGCGGAGACGATCCACAGCTGCGGGGAGCCGGAGGCGTCGGAGACGTAGACGATCTGCGAGCCGTCGGGGGACCAGGCGGGGGAGCCTTCGACGGCGGTCGGGGTGCGGGTCAGGCGGGTCAGGTTGCGCGAGGCGAGGTTCAGCACGTAGAGGTCGGGGTTGCCGTCCTTGGAGAGGATCAGCGCCATGCTGCGGCCGTCGGGGGAGATGGCGCCGCCGGAATTGACGCCGGGATAGGCCGCGACGCGGTTGCGGCTGCCGGTGGAGAGGTCGATGGTGTAGACGTCGGGATAGCGCTTGATGAAGGACGTGTACGACAGGAGGCGGTTGTCCGGGGACCAGCGCGGCTTGACGGCGCCGGCGCGGTCGCGTGTGACCTGCGTGAAGGTCTTACAGGAGGAGTCGGCAAGATACAGCTCGCGGGCCCCGGACTGGCTGCCGACCAGCGCCAGCTTCGCCAGGAAGAACGTCGGCTTGCCCGTGACCTTCCGCACGAGGTCGTCCGCCACCTGGTGGGCGAGGGCGACGGCCTGGCCGGAGGGGACCGTGTAGGTGCCGTTGATGAAGGCGTTGCCGCCGGCATCGGTCGCCGTGCACGCGAAGCGGAGCTGTCCGCCGGCGTCGGTCGCGGTCCCGCGCAACGTGATGGCCGACCGCCCCGGCGCACCGAGCCCCATCCAGCCGGAGCGCGCGATGTCGTCGGTCAGGGTCGTCTTCATGACCGCCGCCGCCGGGCCGGACGTCTGCAACCCGGACGCGTCCACGGCGATCTTCTCGCCCGCGGACTTGACGACGCGGATGGTCTCCGCGCGCGCCGGACCCGGCGCGACGGTCGCGACGGCGAGCACGAGGAGGATGCAAAACAGGATGGAACGGTTGCGCATGGCGGTCCTTGTGGGGGGTGGACAAAAACAATGCGCGCATCATACCCCGGCCCGCCGCGGATGCAATCCCGTAATGCGGGCCGCGGCATCTTGCCGCCTGCGCATTCCTTGCGCCCTCCTTGCACCAACGCGCGGCGGAGCGCCGCCGGAATGGACGGGGGATGGAGGGGCTCCTCGTTCATGGGCGGGAGGATGGCGGGAAACAGGAGAAAATGTCAGTATTTTTCGTAATCTCAAAAGTGTCGTGAGGGAGGGCGAGAGGGAGGGAATCAGGGACACCGGTTGCGGTCTGCGGAACCATCCCCCCCCACCGGTCCCCCTCCTGCGGCGGCGCGATGTCTTGTCGGGCGCGCCCGACCTCCGGGCGGGCCGTGCGGCAGGATGGCCATGGCGGGCCGCCCGGAGGTCGGCCCCTTGTTCCTTGAACCTGTGTTAGATTAGGCGTCGTTCTTCCGATAAGTGTCGGAAAGGA
>CACXEY010000231.1 GCA_902766695.1 uncultured bacterium | reverse complement strand
TGCAGATGATGCAGGACTGCTCCGAGCTGTGGATCGACAGCGAACCCGTCGTCAAGCGCTGCTTCGAGGAGCGCCACATGGCCCAGCTGCTCGTCTTCCGCCAGGTCGAGGTCGTGCGCGTGCCCCGCTGCAAGGAGCGGCTGCGGGTCTCGACCTCGGTGTACGGCATGAAGCCCAAGTTCGGCTTCCGCAACACCTTCCTCTACGGCGCCGACGGCGCGCCCTGCTACCGCACCTGGAGCATGGGCGCCTTCGTGGACCGCGCCACCGGCCGCCTCCAGGCCGTGGACGACGACACCGTCGCCGCGATGCGCCTGGAGGAGCGGCTGGAGATGGATTACCGCGACCGGCACGTCCGCGTCCCCGCCGAGGGCGGCGCCGCGGCGGAACCCTTCCGCGTGATGCGCGCCGACATCGACTACAACCGCCACGCGAACAACGCCAACTACGTCCGCATGGGCCTCGAGCTGCTGCCGGAGGGGTTCAGCGTGCGCGGCCTGCGCGTCGAATACCGCGTGCCGGCCCGCCTCGGCGACGTCCTGGAGCCCACGGTGTACGCCTCCGCGGACGGCGCCGCATGGACCGTCGTGCTCGCCCGCGCCGGCGAAACCAGCGCCATCATGGAGTTCACCGGCGGGCCGGCCGGTGCCCCGGACGAGGCCGCGCCGTGAAGCTCGAAGTCCTCCCCCACGACTTCACCGTCTGCAAAGTCGCGGACTACCGCGGAATCGACCTTGCGGCGCCCTTCGTCTTCACGGGCGCGACCGACGCCGAGAAATCGCTCGTCTGCCCGACGCCCCTCGTACCCGCCGCGACGCTGTCCCGCGAAGACGGCTGGCGGGCCTTCCGCGTCGCGGGCCCGCTCGACTTCGCGCTCGTCGGCATCCTCGCCCGCATCTCGGGCGCGCTGGCCGCCGGGGGCATCGGTCTCTTCGCCGTCTCGACCTTCGACACCGACTACATCCTCGTCAAGGCCCCCGACCTCCCCCGCGCCCTCGCCGCCCTCCGCGCCGCCGGATGCACGGTAGCAGAGCCGTGACGGGAGACGAGTGACGGGTTTGCGGTGCGGCCTTCGGCTGTTCCGAAATCCTTTTACGCATTGCAACCAAGGTGCCAGAGCGCCTGGTCCCGGAGACGGGCGAGCCTGGGGGAGAGGTCGCGCTCGCGGAGGAAATCGGCGACGGCGTGGCGGGTGGCGTCGAGAAGGTTGTTGTCCATCAGGGAAAGCCAGGTGCCGGCGGCGTACTGGAGGGCCGTGGGACGAGGATTGCGCGTGTTTCGGGCCCGTGGCGGGGCGGCCCGCGAGGCCAGCCGGGCCGCACGGCGCGCCGTCAGCAGCGGCGTGATGCCGAGTCGGGCGTCCACGTGGCGGCGCAGGCGGTTGAATTTGGGGTGTTCGCGCAGGAGCCGGGCGAGACGGCGGCGGGCGGTGGCACAGGGAACGCAGAGGTCGGACGGGAGGTCGCGGTCGGGGAATTCGCCGGGCAGGAGCCATTCGAGAGGAAGGCGTTCGTCGAGCTGCAGGAGGCGGCGGAGGCGGACGGCGAGGCGTTTGTAGAGCATCAGGGTCGAGTAGTTGGCGGAGATTCGGTTGTCGGCGAGATAGCCTTTCATGCCGCGTCCCCGGCCCCGGATGCGGCGGGAGCCGGAGGCGGGTGCGGTGTAGCGGACGTGGGTGTCGAGAGTGGGGGCGAGGTCGGCCAGGCGCGAGCCGAGGCGCAGGCGTACGTGGAAGGTGCGGGGGGCGGCGGTACAGTCGGCGGAGAGTTCTTCGGGAGTCGGGGCGCCGCGGAGGGAAGGGCTGGCGGGGCGCGGCTCGCGGAGGCGCTGGCGGCGGCGGAGTTCGCCGAGGAGCGCGGCGCCGGTTTCGCCGGCGAGGAAGGCGGCGAAGGCGCCGGCGGAGACGGTCGCGACGATGCCGGCGCCGAGGACTTGGGCGGCGGGATGGCGGACGCCGGTGGCGGCGACGAGGGAGGAGGCGGCGTGGGCGGCGCGGGCGGTCTTGCGGAGGGTGGAGGAGAGGGTGTTCATGGTGGGGGAGTATGGGGGATGGGGATGGGAAATGCAAGGATTTCCATAAAAGAAAGAGTGGGGAGGGGCCTTGCGGGGGGAGGGGGCGGGGTGTAAAATCGGGGGACGGACTCGAAGAGAGGCAATGGACATGCAGATGAAACGGGATTGCGGATTCGGTTGGATGGGGTTGGCCCTGGCGGCGGCGGTGTGGGGCGCGGCGGCGGGCGGGGTGCGGGCGGACCGCGGGCAGGATCCGTGGGAGGTGCAGGGGGATGTCGTGGGAGTGGTGTCGGAGGAGGAGTGGGCGGAGGTGTCGGCACCGACGTACGGGGGCGGGAACTGGTTGTCGTGGCTGGAACACCGGGGCGTCGGGGACGGGTGGGAGGGGGATGTGGATTTGCGGAACGCGAAGGGGCGGAAGGTCCGGGCGAAGGCGCTGCCGAAGTCGGCGGCGACGATGGGGAAGGTCGTGTATGGGTGGCTGCCGTATTGGGCGACGTTGGCCCAGATGGACCAGTTCCAGTGGGACCGGTTGACGCACGTGGCGTATTTCTCGTACGAGGTGAATTCGGCGAACGGGGGGTGCAGCACGAAGCATTCGTGGGGGAGCGCCATCGTGCAGAAAGCACACGACCACGGCGTGAATATCCACCTTACGGCGACGCTGTTCGGGTCCAGCGGGAACAAGGCGCTGTTGCAGAACGAGACGAGCTGCACGACGTTGGTGAACGGTCTGGTGGGCGCGGTGACGGGCGCGGGGGGCGACGGGATATGCATCGACTTCGAGAGCGTGGGGAGCTGGACGGGGGCGACGAAGGCGCTGACGGCGTTCATGACGAAGCTGGCGAACGCGGCGAAGGCGCACAATCTGGAAGTGAGCATCGCGTTGCCGAGCGTGGACTGGTACGCGGACTTCGACGTGGGGTCGTTCGAGAAGCTGGGCATCATGTGCATCATCATGGGCTACGACTACTACTACAGCGGGGCGAGCAAGCCGGGGCCGGTGGCGCCGCTGATGCCGAGCAGCCGGTGGGGGGCGCAGTTGTGCGACGATTATTCGGTGCGGTATTATCTGGGGAAGATGACGAATGCGTCGCACTTGTACCTGGCGGTGCCGTACTACGGGCGGAAGTGGAAGGCGGCGAGCACGGCGCTGGGGGCGAGCAGCCTGGGGAGCGCCTATTCGAGCAGTCCGGTGCTGTCGACGTGCGCGTCGTCGGCGTCGAGCTACGGGCGGAAGTGGAACAGCGACGGGAGCGTGCCGTATTTCACGTACACGGACAGCGCGGGGGGGGCGTGGCAGTGTTTTTACGACGACGTGGAGAGTCTGGGGCTGAAGTACGACTATGTCAATTCGAAGGGGCTCGGGGGCGTGGGGATTTGGGCGCTGAGCCACGAGCCGGGGACGGC
>CACXEY010000230.1 GCA_902766695.1 uncultured bacterium | reverse complement strand
GCGGGCAGGGACTGCCCGCCCTACCCGCGCAAGCGGAAGGGGGAAAAAACCTCCAGGACTGCCACCGCCGTGGCACGCCCGCCTGCCGCGATCCAAATCTCCAGGGGATGGCGCGGCCGGAAGCCGTCCCGTCCTCTTCGCGGCGCCTCCCCTTTTGAGTCCTTTCCGCCATGCCGCCGACCTCCCGGGAAGGCGCTCCGCACGCGTCCGCGCGAACGTGTTTTTCCCTGTAGAAACAAGAAAAAATCGCTGTCGGGCCCTCACGCCGCTCTTGACGGAAGGCACCGTGCGTGACAACAGTAGAGGCATGGCGCGCCCCCGTGCCGGGCGCGCCGGAATTTGCGGAGAACGACATGAACTACGATGACGAAGAGTACGATCCCTATGCGGGTTTCGGCGGCGGCGGTTGTTCCGTCCACGGCGAGGACTACATGCGCGAATGCTCGGTCTGCGGCATGGAGTTCTGTGCGGCCTGTTTCCCCCACTCCCACGTCTGCGAGGAGTGCGCCGACCAGGGCCGCGACCTGGACGAGGACGAGGCCTTCGGCGACAACGACGCCGAAGAGCTGAAGATCGTCGCCGAGCTGGCCCCGGACGATCCGGAGCTGGACAAGGAGACGGAGGCGGCGCTGAATTCCTTCGGCGACCCCGACGACGAAACCGACGCCCCGCCTTCCGACGACATCCTCCAGGCCGCGGAAGAGAGCCAGGCCGCCGTCGCCCGCGAGGCCGCGAAGGCCAAGGCCAGGGCGAAGGCCGCCGCCAAGCCCAAGGCGTCCGCCAAAGCCAAGGCCAAGCCCGCGGCGAAGGCCCCCGCGAAGCCCAGGAAACCCGCATCCAAGGCCCGCAAGTAGTCCCCGGCCCCGCACGGCGCGGGGCGGTGGCGGGAAGACGGCCGTGAAGGCGCACACCTACCATCTCTGGACCATCGGCTGCCAGATGAACGAGGCGGACGCCTGGCGCGCGGCCGCGATGCTCGAAGCCGCCGGATACCGTCCCGTCGAACACGCGCGCGACGCCGAGTTCCTGCTCCTGAGCACCTGCGTGGTGCGCCAGCAGGCCGAGGACAAGATCCTTTCGCGCCTCAAGTACGTCGAAGAACTCAAGCGGGCCGAGCCGTCGCGCACGGTCGCGCTGATGGGATGCTTCGTCGGGTTCCGCGCGGGGGCGGAGGACGAACTGCGCGCGCGCTTCCCGTACGTGGATCTCTTCGTGCCGCCGTCCGCGACCGGCCAGCTCGCGTCGTGGCTCGCGTCGCGCGCCGGGGGCGCGGCGGAGGACGCCGGCGCCTGCGGCGGCGAACCCCCGCCGCTCCCGGAGTCGCTGGCCGGCGGCCGCACGGTCCGCGCCCACCTCCCCGTCGTGCTGGGATGCTCCCACGCCTGCGCCTACTGCATCATCCCCTACCGCCGCGGCCCCGAACGGTCCCGTCCCGCCGCCGAGGTGCTGGCCGAGGCACGCGCCCTGGCCGACCGCGGCGTGCGCGAACTCGTCCTGCTGGGACAGATCATCGACCGCTACGGGCTGGACCTCGGCCCCGGCGCGATGCTCCTGCCGGAGCTGCTGCGGAACGCCGCGGCCATCCCCGGCGTGCGGCGCGTGCGCTTCCTGACCAGCCACCCGAACTGGATCACCGAGGACCTGCTCGAAGCCGTCGCGGACACCTCCGGCCTCATGCCGTACTTCGAGATTCCCGTCCAGGCCGGTTCCGACGCCGTCCTCGCCGCCATGCGCCGCGGCTACACCGCCGCCCGCTACGAAGAACTCGTCGCGCGCATCCGCGCCCGCATCCCCGGCGCCGGCATCTCCACCGACCTGATCGTCGGCTTCCCCGGCGAGACGGAGGCGCAGTTCGAGGAAAGCCTCGCCCTGATGCGGCGGGTCGATCCCGACATGATCCGCGTCGCCAAGTACTCGCCGCGCCCGCAGACCCTGTCCGCGCGCACGATGCCCGACGACGTGCCGCCGGAGGAGAAGGAGCGCCGCCGCGTCGCCATCGAGACGCAGCTGCGCGCCATGCTCGAAGCCAAGCACGCGCCCCGGCTCGGCGGTACCGAGGAAATCCTCGTCGAACGCATCGAACCGGGAGGACGCCGCCACGGGCGCACCCCGGACTCCATCCCCGTCTTCGTCGACGGCTCCGACGCCCGCCCCGGCGACCTCATCCGCACGAAGACCGTCTGGGCCGGCCCCTTCAGTTTCATCGCCGTCCCCGCCTGACTCGCTCGCCCCCGCCGCACGGCGGGTCGCGCGGTCGCAACGGCTTGCCGTACGGTCGCGCGAGGGAGGGCGCGCGTCAGCCGCGCTTCTTGGCGGGCGCCTTCTTCGCGGCCGCCTTCGCCTTGGGCTTGCGGGAGAGGCCGAAGGTGTCGTGGAGAGCCCGGACGGCGCGGTCGGCGTCGGCGGCGCGGATCACCACCGAAATCTTGATCTCGGAGGTCGAGATCATTTCGATGTTGATCTTGTTGGCCGCCAGGATGTCGAACATCTTGAAGGCGACGCCGGAGTGGCTCTTCATGCCGACGCCCACGATCGATACCTTGGCGATGCCGGTGTCGAAATGGACGTCGGCCGCCTTGGCCTTCTTCATGATCGGTTCGAGCACGGCCTGCGCCTTGTGGAGGTCGTCGGCCGGCAGGGTGAAGGAGAGGTCGGTGCGGCCGTCTTCGCTCATGTTCTGGACGATCATGTCGATGTTCAGGTTGGCGGCGGCCAGCGCCTTGAAGATGCCGGCGGCAACGCCCGGCTTGTCGGGGACGGCGCGCAGGGTGACCTTGGCCTGGTTCTTGTCGGCGGCGATGCCGCGGATGATGACGGATTCCATTTCTTCTACCTCCTCCCGGACCAGCGTGCCGGGCTTGACCACGAAACTTGACAACACTTCCAGGACGACGCCGTACTTCTTGGCGAACTCCACCGCGCGCGACTGCAGGACTTCGGCGCCGCTGCTGGCGAGTTCGAGCATTTCGTCGTACGTGATTTCGTCCATCTTGCGCGCGCCGGGCACGACGCGCGGGTTGGCGGTGAAGACGCCCTCGACGTCCTTGAGCACCTGGCAGCGGTCGGCCTTGAGCGCGGCGGCGAGGGCGACGGCGGTGGTGTCGGAGCCGCCGCGGCCGAGGGTCGCGACGTCGTTGTCGCGGTTGATGCCCTGGAAGCCGGCGACGACGACGACGTACCCCTGCGCGAGGTGCCGCTTGATGCGCTCGGGGTCGATCTGCTCGATCTTGGCCTTGAGGTGGGTGGAATCGACGTGGATGCCCGCCTGGCGGCCGGTTACGCTGATGGCCTTCACGCCCTGCGCCTGGAGGGCCATGGTGAGGACGGCGCTGGACGCCATCTCGCCGGTGGCGAGGAGCATGTCCATCTCGCGCTCGTCGGGATAGGGGTTGACCTGCTTGGCGAGGGCGATGAGGTCGTCGGTGGTGTCGCCCATGGCGCTGACGACGACGACGACGCGGTTGCCGGCCTTCTGCGTGTCGCGGATGCGCCGGGCGACCCGCCGCATGCATTCGGCGTCGGCCACGCTGCTTCCGCCGTATTTCTGGACAAACAAAGCCATCTTCGGCTCCTCCTTCCTATTCGAAATCCTCGATCCGGTACGCGACCGCGTCGCCCTGCACCGCGCCGTCCGCCGCGGCGATCTCCGCGAGGGCCGCGTCGAGCTCGCCCGCGCGGGCGGCGCTCGTCACCAGGATGACCGGCACGTATTCCGCGTCGGGGGCGGCCTCGTGCTGGATCACCGAGTCGATGCCGATCCCGTGGTCGCCGAGCACCGTCGCGACGCGCGCGAGGGTGCCGGGGCGGTCGAGCATCGCGAAGCGCAGGTAGTAGCGCGAGCGGATGGCTTCCGGCGGGCAGAAGCGCAGCGCCCCGTCCGCGTCCCCGGCGGCGCCGCCGCCGGCCGGCAGCGGACGGTGACGCACGCCCGCCCGGAGCGCGAGCGCCGCGTCCGCGATGTCCGCCACGACGGCGCTCGCCGTCGCCGCGCGGCCCGCGCCGCGTCCGTAGTAGAGGGTGGTGCCCACGACGTCGCCCTTGACCTGGACCGCGTTGAAGACCCCCGACACCGCCGCCAGCTGGTGGCTGTGCGCGACGAGCGTCGGCTGCACGCTCGCCTCCACGCCGTCGGGGCCGCGGCGGACGATGGCGAGCAGCTTGATGCGGTAGCCCATCTCGGCGGCGTACGCGATGTCGGCCGCGTCCATGCCGCGGATGCCGGCCGTGCGCACCTTGTCGAGCGGGACGATCTGCCCGTACGCGAGCGTGGCGAGGACGGCGGCCTTGTGGGCCGTGTCGTGGCCGTCGATGTCGAGGCTCGGCTCCGCCTCCGCGTAGCCCGCCGCCTGCGCGGCCTTGAGGACCGTGTCGAACGTCAGCTTCTCCTCCTCCATGCGGGTGAGGATGTAGTTGCACGTCCCGTTCAGAATCCCGTAGATGCTCTCGATCCGGTTCGCGCAGAGCCCCTCGCGCAGGGCCTTGATGATGGGAATCCCGCCGCCCACGCTCGCCTCGAAGAGCAGGTCCGCCCCGCCCGCGTCCGCCGCCGCGAGGAGCTCCGCCCCGCACTCCGCCAGCAGCTTCTTGTTCGCCGTCACGACGGTCTTCCCCGCCGCCAGCGCCTGCAGGATGAACTTCTTGGCGATTCCCGTACCGCCGATCAGCTCGACCACGACATCCACGTCCTCCCGCGCGAGCGCCGCCGTCCCGTCCGTCGTGAGCAGCCCCTCCGGCACCACCACCCCGCGGTCCGTCGTGATGTCGAGGTCCGCCACCGCCCGCAACGCGAGCCGCACCCCCAGCCGCCGCTCCAGAAGGTCCCCGTTCTTCAGCAGCGTCTCGACGACGCCCGCCCCGACCGTGCCGAACCCCAGCACCGCCACGCCGATTTCCTTGATGTCCTTGCTCATGCGCGTTCTCCGAAAGTGTGTTTTTGCATCCTATCCCCGCCCGCCACCCGAAACAAGCCCGAATCCTGCCCCCCGCCGCCCCGCCCCCAACCGCTTTTGGAAACAGGAAAAACCCTG
>CACXEY010000229.1 GCA_902766695.1 uncultured bacterium | reverse complement strand
GCGGGCAGGGGACTGCCCGCCCTACCTGAGCCCCCGCGGATCGGGACGGCTTGTTTTCCGCCTTGTCGGCTCGCAACCGGGGTTGCCCCGGGTTCCGCGCCGGGGTAAAGTCCGAGCCATGTTCCACCTCCGCACGCCCCACCTGCCCCTCCTGGCCGTCCTCCTCCTCGCTCTGGCCACCGCCGCCCCCGCCGACGTCCTCCGGGAGTGGCCGGCGATGGGGACCCGCATCCGCCTCCGCGTCCGCGGCAGCGGCCCCGCCGCCGAATCCGCCGCCGACGCCATGGCCGCCGCCGCCCGCGACGCCCTCGAAACCGTCGAAGCCGCCACCAGCGTCTTCCGCGCCGGTTCGCCCCCCGCCCTCCTCGCCGACGCCGCCGGCAGCGGCGGATGGATTCCCGTCCCCCCCGCCTTCGAGGATGCGCTCGATGTCGCCCTCCGTACCGCCGACGCCACCGCCGGCGCGTTCAATCCCCTCGTCGCCCCCCTGATGGAGCTGCACGGGCATCCCCGCCGCCCGCCGGACACCCCCGCCCCCGTGCTCCCGCCTCCCACCCCCGAACTCCTCGACTGGCGCCGGATCGAGCGCCGTCCCGGCGCCTGCCGTCTCCCCGTGCCCGGGATGCGCCTCGACCTCGGCGGCGTCGCCAAAGGAGTCGGGGCCGACCGCGCGGCGGCGGCCGCCCGCGCCGCGGGCACCAACGACTTCCTGCTCGACGCCGGCGGAACCCTCGTCGGACGCGGAACCTGGACCGCCGGCCTGCGCAATCCGCTCGCCGCGGCGGACGCCGCGCCCCTCCGCCCCTTCACCCTCCCCGCCGGCCATGCCTGCGCCACCTCCGGCAACTACGAACGCCCCGGCCACCTCATCGACCCCCGCAACGGCGCCCCCGCCGCGGGACGCATCCTGCAAACCACCGTACTGGCCCCCACCGCCACCCTCGCCGACGCCTGGAGCACGGCCCTCTTCATCCTCGGCCCCGACGACGGCCGCCGCGCCATGCAACACACCCCTGGCATCGCCGCCGCCTGGGTGCTGCAGCCGCCCGACGGCGGAGCGCCCGTGGTGGTGCAGCAACCCGCCCCGCCGCAACCCGCCACCCCCCTAGATATCTAGGCACCTAGGTATCTAGGGCTTGGGGGGAGCCCCCCCGCCGTCACTCCGCCGGCCGGCCCACCGTCTGCGCGAACAGCGGCGTGGAGGTGGGCGGCAGGCCCAGCGCCGCCGAGATCGCCGGCGCGTCGATCATGCCGAGGAACACCGTGTACAGCCCGTGCGCCGCGCAGTGCAGGTACACGTTCTGCCCGACGAACCCGCAATCCACCGCGGCGTACCGCAGCGCGTCCATCGGCCGGTCCTGCATCCCCTGCCGCGCGAAATCGATCACGTACACCAGCGCCACCGGCGCCTTCACCGCAAAGTTCTCCGCCCCGGCGTTCATCCGCCCCGTGAAACCGCGCAGGTCGGCGTCCGCGGCGCGCCGCAGCGTGTTGGCCGCCGCGTCGAAGAGGTACGCCCCGTCCGCCGTGCAGACGTACAAGTCGATTTCCTGCCGGTTGACCGCCGTCGGCGCCGTGCGTTTCTTCTCCGCGGGCCGGTTGTAGCCGTTGGCCGCCCAGAGCAGGTCGGCAAGCTCCTGCGGAGAAAGCGCCGCGGACGAAAACTCCCGGTGCGTCGCCCGCGCCGAGAGCGCATCGCCCAGCGGCATCCCCCCGGACGTCGCGGGCGCCGGCAGCGCGATGTCCCCGTCCCCCACCCCTTCCGCCCACGCGGGCATCCCCGCCGCAACCGCAATCACGATGGCCACTGCAATCCGTTTCATCTTTTCCGTTCTCCTATGTGTTTTGCTTTTTAAAATCCACTCCATTTCACTTCCTGAACGCCCGCACGACCCTCCCGACGTACATCGAGTGGATGCCCGCCGGGAAATCCGCGTAGAACGCCGCGGGCACCTCGCGGAACCCGGCCGGATCGAACGGCGCCGCGTACATCGTCTCGCACTCCAGCACCACCTGCGCCTCCTCGTAGTACGGCGTCCCGTCGGGCGTGAACGCGGTATGCAGCCCCAGCGCGGCCGCCTTGTCGCCGTCGCGCCCCGAGTGGCTCCCCATGTACGCGAGGATGCGCGCCTGCGCCGCCTTGTCGAACCCCATCACCGTGAACCGCCGCGCCGCGTCCATGAATTCCCGCGTGTACCGCGACTCCGCGACGTACACCGTCACCGCGTCGTTCCGCCCCCACAGCGTCCCGAGCCCGCCCCAGCCGATCGTCATGGCGTTCGACTTTTCCCGGTCCCCCGCGCAGAGCAGCGCACCGCCGCCCGTGAACCACGTGAACGGATTCACCTCGAACTCCCCGCGCACGTCGAACTCCCGGAACCCGCCCTCCGCCTTCTCCGCCCCCGCCTCCGAGGCCGCATCACCCGCATTCCCCGGCGCCGCCGCCCGTATCGCCGCCAGCGCCGCCTCCACGGCCCCCCCGCCGCCACCCGGCGGCGGCGGCAGCGTCGCCGTGCCGTGGAACGGCACATCCGTCTCCGGCCCGTCCGCATCCACGCGCGGCGGAAGGTCCGCGGCCGCGGTCCCCGTCTCCTCCACGACCGCGACCGCCACCGGCTCCGGCCGCTCCGCTGTGCGCAGCCACAGCGTCGCGCACACGCACAGCAGCGCGGCCGCAAGCAGAATGTTCAGGAAATTCGCGGATTTCATCGTCAGGTCCTTTCGTTTCCGTACCGTTTCACTCCCGGGATTCGGCGAGTTTCAGCAACGTCCCCGTGGGGCACGCGAACCGGCAGTACGCCCGCGGCACGAACGCCGACACCGCGACCGCCCCCACCGCCAGCGCCGACACCAGCGGCGGCACCGCGCGCCACGCGAACGCCCCGAACAGCTCCCATCCCGTCCACGGCGCCGCCAGTCCGCACCACAGCGATAGCATGATGCCCGCCCACAGCCCCCGCCTCGCCCACGACAGCGCCCGCGCCACCCCTGGCGGCACCGCCAACCGCTTCACCGGCAGCCGCGCCGCCAGCTCCTGGCACGCCCCGAAGGGGCACACGTGCAGGCAGTAGTGCGACGACTTCCCGGCCAGCGGATACAAAAACCCCATCGCCAGCAGCAGCAGCGCCGCCGCCGCGTCCGCCGGCGTCCCCGGCAGCCCCGACGCCGCCCAACCCAGCAGCCGGTCCAGCGACAAAAACAACCCGTTCCACACCCCCAGCACCGCCACGTCCAGCACCAGCAGCGCCGTCCGCCACCCCTTCCCCCTCGTGCGCGGGAACAGCGGCAGCACCGCCGCCGCCACCAGCACCGCCAGCGCCGCCACCGTCGCCGCCGACGGCGCCCAATCGGCTTTCCCCCCCTTCTTCCCTTCCGCCGCCCCTTCCCCCAGCGCCCCCAGCGCCGCCTTCACGTTCGCGATGGCGGCCCGCGACGAATACGTCGCGCTCGCGACCGCGTCCACCTCCACCGCCGCCGCCTCTTCCAGCGTCATCTCGTCCCACGAATGCCACAGCCCCGCCTCGTCGAGCAGCCCGAAGAACAGCGCCGTCTCCTGGTTCGGCAGCACCGGCGCCACCGATTCCACCCGCCCG
>CACXEY010000228.1 GCA_902766695.1 uncultured bacterium | reverse complement strand
CTGGGGATGGTGCCGGGTTTGGGATATGCGTACTCGGGGGAGTGGGGGAACATGGTGCGGTCGATGATCCTCAACGGGCTGTTCATCTGGGCGATGGTGGAGACGGCGGAGGAGGACCAGTGGGCGCTCTTCGGGGTGAGCACGTTCTTCGAGGTGACGTGGTACTCGGGGAGCATCTACGGGGGGATCGACGCGGCCCACCGCCACAACCGGGAGCGGCTGGAGGGGGCCGTGCGCGCGGTGCAGGGGGACGGCGGGGCGGAGGTGGAGACGGGGGCGCTGCCGGTGGTGAGGGTGCGGTTCCGGTTTTGAGTGGCCGACGGGGCGGCCACGGCCAGACTCGGATGGACGGGGAGGGGGGGGAGGTGCTAGAGTGGCGGATATGAAGAGTGCGGTGGATGATGTTGCGATCGCGTTGAGGCGGATGGATGGCGGGGGGGCGTATCCGCCGGCGGAGCGTGCGCCGTACGGGCCGGGGGAGGCGTATCCGGAGCTGGAAGGGGCCGGGGTGGAGGTGGCGGGGGCGCCGAATCCGGTGTTCGCGATGGTGCGGGGCGTGCTGGCGGACCTGGGGCTGGATGCGGGGCGGTGCGGGTCGGCGGAGTGGAATCCGCTTGGGGATCTGGTGGCGCCGGGCGGGCGGATCGTCGTCAAGCCGAACTGGGTGCTGCACCACAACGAGAATCCGGCGGGGGGAATGGAGTGCATGGTGACGCATCCGTCGGTGCTGCGGGCGGTGCTGGAATATGCGTTTCTGGCGAAGCCGCGGCGCGTGGTGCTGGGGGATGCGCCGCTGCAGGGGTGCGACTTCGGCGGGGTGCTGGACCACGCCGGGATGCGCGCCGTCATCGAGTCCTTCCGCGCGCGCGGGCTGCCGCTGGAGGTCGTCGATTTCCGCCGCACCACCATGCGCCAGGAGGGGCTGCTCAAGACCGGCGTCAGCGAGAACCGGCGGCCGGAGGGCGAGTACGTGCTCGTGGACCTCGGCGCGGACAGCCTGCTGGAGCCCATCGCCCGGGACTGGAAGAAGTTCCGCGTCACCGTGTACGATCCGCGCAAGATGCGGCCGCACCACCGGCCCGGCCGCCACCGCTACCTGGTCGCGCGCGAGATCATGGAGGCCGACCTCGTCCTCAACTGCCCGAAGCTCAAGACCCACAAGAAGGCCGGCGTGACGTGCTGCCTGAAGAACCTCGTCGGCATCAACGGCAACAAGGAGTACCTGCCGCACCACCGCAAGGGCGCCGCCGACGACGGCTCCGGCGACAACTACTCCCACGCCCACTGGAAGATGCGCCTCGCCGAGGACCTCCTCGATTTCGCCAACGAACACCTGCGCGGGATGCCGCACGCGTACCGGCTGGCGGAGCGCATCGCGTGGCGGTTCATGGTCAAGCACCGCAAGGCCGACCCCGAGGCGCAGCTGGAAGGCTCCTGGCACGGCAACGACACCATCTGGCGGACGTGCCTCGACCTCAACCGCGCGCTGCTCTACGCCGACGCGCAGGGGCGGTTCCACGACACGCCGCAACGGCAGGTGCTGTCCATCGCGGACGCCGTCGTTGCCGGGCAGGGGACCGGGCCGCTGGAGCCGGACCCGCTGCCGACGGGGGCCGTCTTCGCGACACGCAATCCGGCGGCGGGGGATTTGCTCGCGTGCAGGCTGCTGGGGTTTCGGCCGGAGCGGATCCGGTTGGTGGAGGGGGCGTTCGAACCCATGCGCTGGCCGATCGCGTCGGGGAGGCCGGAGCTGCCGACGTGGCCGGAGGGGAGTTTCCCGGCGGCGCGGGCGCCGGCGGGGTGGGTGGGGGAAATCGAGCGGGACGCCCCCTGAAAGGGGGACGCCTGGGGCGTGATTCCGTTGCCGCCGGCCGTCAGGGGGCGGGCAGGACGGTAGGGGTGTCGGAGGCGTCCGCCGGGTCTTCCGCGGCGGGGGCGGGCGCGGGCGCCGGGGCGGTGGTGGCCGCTTCCTCCGCGGCGGCGTCCTTGCGTTCGCGGGCGGTGCGGATGCGACCGTGGTGGATGATGTCGTCGATGTCGGCGGCGTCCAGGGTCTCCTTTTCGACGAGCAGGTCGGCCATCTTTTCGAGGGTGGCGCGGTGTTCGGTGAGAAGGCGGGTGGCCGCGGCGAGGCCTTCGTCGATGAGGCGCTTGACCTCGGAGTCGATGAGGCGCGCGGTCTCGGGCGAGATGTCGTTGGAGCGGGAGACTTCGCGGCCCAGGAAGAGGAGTTCCTCGCGCGTGCCGAAGTACTGGGGGCCGAGCAGGTCGCTCATGCCGAATTCGGTGACCATCATGCGGGCGACGTGCGTCGCGTGCTTGATGTCCTGGGAGGCGCCGGTGGTGATTTCGCCGAACACGAGCTGCTCGGCGACGCGGCCGCCCATGGCGCCGACGATCATGCCCTTGAGCTGGGTGCGGCTCTCGGTGTAGCGGTCCTTCTCGGGCAGCTGGAAGGTGGCGCCCAGAGCGCGGCCGCGCGGGATGATGGTGACTTTGTGGAGCGGCTCCGTGCCTTCGGTGAGGGCGAGGGCGAGGGCGTGGCCGCATTCGTGGATGGCGGTCATGCGCTTTTCCTTGTCGTCGAGCTTGCGGGAACGGCGTTCGCGGCCCCAGCGGACCTTGTCGCGCGCTTCTTCGAGGTCCTTGGGCCCGATGGCGTCGGCGTTGCGCCGGGCGGCGAGGAGCGCGGCCTCGTTGATGAGGTTGGCGAGGTCGGCGCCGGAGAAGCCGGGGGTGCCGCGGGCGATGTTGCGGAGTTCGACTTCGTCGGAGAGTTTGACCTTGCGGGAGTGGATCTTGAGGATGGCTTCGCGGCCTTCGAGGGTGGGGAGGTCCACGACGATCTGGCGGTCGAAGCGGCCGGGGCGGAGGAGCGCCGGGTCGAGCACGTCGGGACGGTTGGTGGCGGCGATGATGATGATGCCTTCCTGCGCGTCGAAGCCGTCCATCTCGACGAGGAGGGCGTTCAGGGTCTGCTCGCGCTCGTCGTGGCCGCCGCCGATGCCGGAGAAGCGGGAGCGGCCGACGGCGTCGATTTCGTCGATGAAGATGATGCAGGGGGCGTTCTTCTTGCCCTGCTCGAACATGTCGCGCACGCGGGAGGCGCCGACGCCGACGAACATCTCGACGAAGTCGGAGCCGGAGATGCTGAAGAACGGGACCTCGGCCTCGCCGGCGATGGCGCGGGCGATGAGGGTCTTGCCGGTGCCGGGGGGGCCGACGAGGAGGACGCCCTTGGGGATGCGGCCGCCGAGCCTCTGGAACTTCTTGGGGTCCTTCAGGAAGTCGATGATTTCCTGGACTTCCTCGCGGGCTTCGTCCACGCCGGCGACGTCCTTGAAGGTGATCTTGTTGGAGTCGCGGCTCATCAGGCGCGCGCGCGACTTGCCGAAGGAGAAGGCGCCGCGGGAACCGGCGGCCATGTTGCGGTAGAAGAAGAAGTAGATGAGGGCGAAGACGATCAGCAGCGGGACCGTGCTCGACAGGATGTTCCAGAGCATCGAGTTCTGCGGCTTGAACGAGAACGGCACCCCGGCGTCCGTCAGCTCGCGGATGAGGTCTTCGGTGATCGGCGCGAGGACGCGGAACGACTGCGGCTGGCCCTTTTCGACGTCGATGTCCTTGAGTTCGCCGCGGATGGCGCTCTGCCCGGAGAGGTCGCTCGTCAGTTCGCAGGAGGCGATGCGGCCGCCCTTGACGAGGGCGAGGAAGTCGGGGTTGTAGGGGATGGGGTCCTGCTTGCCGCCGTTCTGGGTGACGATCTGGTAGACGCTGACCATCAGCGCCATGAGGACCAGCCACACCAGCAGCGCGCGGGCCATGGCGGGGGGGCGGTTCTTGGGTTCCTTGAGGTTCGGGGAGGGATTTTCGTTCGGGTCCATGATTGTTCCGTGGGTAAAAAACGCGTTGCCAATCTACCACCCCCCGCCCAAAACGCAAGCGCGCCGCGCATCCTCCTCCGCTCCGCGGGGCTTTTCATTTGCCGGAAAAGAAGGACGCTGGAATCCGGCATGGACTTGCAATGGAGTCGACCGGCTAGAGGCCCTTGCGATTTCCCGAGTGTGGTAGGGGGGGCAGTCCCTGTCCGTCGGAGTCCGTCATGCCGGAGGATGGCGCCGGCGAATGGCCTCCGCGCATCCAACGACCTCCGGTTGCACGTTCCGGCTTCCGGCGGCGAGGAGACTCGCCGCCCTGCCGCTTCGTGCGGACGGGAGCACGAGGTTGCGCACGGCAACTCCACCGGTGCGTTTCCGCTTGAAACGGGGCGGGGACGTGGTGTAACCATCGCCTTTGCCGCGTGTAAACGGGGTGTACAGGAAAACCCAACCGCCGGAGAACCCGCCATGCCGATCGACATCAACGACGCTTTCATCAACGCGCAGTTCCAGAACTTCGTGGACTTCGCGAGGGGCAAGGGCGCCGGCACGAAGGTCCGCGCCCTCATCGGCAACGACGGGCCGGAGCGCACCGTCGGCGCGAAGTCGGAATCCGTCCTCAACAAGATCTTCTTCCGCGTACCCTCCAACAAGGCCGTCAACAACGAGGTCCGCACGCTCTTCCGGGCCGCCGTCGCCCGGATGTTCGGCGGCGAGGAGCACATCCCCGCCTCCGTCAAGACCGCCATGAAGCTCGGCGACTACGGCAAGGGCCGCCCCCTGACCGCCCGCCGCATCCTGGCCGTGCAGTCGGCGCTCGAGCAAATCGCCGCCAAGCACGACGACCTTCTCCAGAAGGGCCTGGGGTTCTACGGCGACCGGCACGGGATCGGCGCCTCCGCGAACCTCGTCAAGCTCGCCTTCGCCAGCTGCCACGGCAACGCCGACGCCATGGACGTCGTGGACAAGCACCTCCTTTCGATCATCGAAACCGGCGGCGGGCAGCTCCGAAGCGAACAGGACGTGAAGAAGCGGGTCGAGGGCCTGGTCGCGAACCTGGCGCAGCTCAAGCCCCTCTCCCGCAAGAACCCCGTCGTCTACTCGGCGGGCAAGGAAATGCTCCTGCTGGGCGGCAAGCCGGTGCCGCGGGAGATGCTCGCCGGCCTTGTGCAGGCCGCCAACCGCGCGCCGCTGAACCTGCTCCGCCGCCTCGACGCCGACTCCTCGGGCGTGGAGCTCCACAAGGCGCTCCGGCAGTTCTGCGACACCCTCATGGCGGCCCTGGCGTCCACCGGCGCCGCGAAGAAGTTCGCGGACGCCCCGGAGATGCAGACCGCGGTCCGCGAATTCATGGCGATGATCATCCTCTCGCGCTGCAGCGCCGCCGCGCTGGGGCACATCCGCGACGCCCTGAACGACCCGGCCACCTCCCACCTCGCCGAGTACTTCTCCCGGTGCGCGGACGGGCGGCTCGTCCCTTCCGGCAACCCATCCCGCGAGACGAAGGCGGGCGTGCGGGCGGCGGGAAACCTCGCCGGCAACTACCTGAGCCTGCTGGCGTTCTGCGTCCAGAAGAACCTGGAGCGGGCCGCCCCCGGCTCCGCGCCCGTGGAAATCGGCGCATACGAGGGCCACCCCGACATCGAAGGCCTGGGCGGGAACGAACTCGCCGCCGAAACCATCTCCATGGCCCGCTCCATCAACGCCCGGAACCTCGACGCCTACGTCGACGAGGCCGTCCAGGGCCGGGGCCCGGCGGCGGACGACGCCAAGCGCATCATCCGCAACAAGCTGGGCGAGGCCAACAACCCGACCCAGAAACTCGGCGCGCGTCTCGGCGCCAACGCCGAAGCCATGATGAACATCACCGTCTGCGGCGAAATGCGGAAACTCGCCGCCGGGCAGGCCAGCCAGTTCGAGAAGGACATCGGCCGCCGCATCAACGCCACCCTCCGCGACGGCGACCGGACCATCAAACTCTCCAACGACTTCGCCACCGCCCGCGACGAACTCGCCCGCTACGTCACCGGCGACGACGACGCCCGCTACGACACCCTCCAGCCGCCCGCCCGCAACAAAGTCCACCTCCTGATGGCCCTCCTCTCCCAGGAAACCGAAAAAGCCGGCGAAAACGGCACCCAATACGCCCTGGACACCCGCGAGAGCCAGCCCATCTTCAACCTCGGCACCCCGCCCCGCGGCACGGGCCGCACGACCCGCGCCTTCACCATCGACAAGCGCCCCGACGGCGGCATCGCCCTCAAGTACGAGATGGACAAAGAGATCAACTCCTTCCAGGCCCTCGACCAGCCCGCCGAAGACCACTCCCTGGCCCCCGAAAGCAACTTCAAGTGCGTCCTCCGCTACGGCCTTTCGGGCGACGAATTCACCCGCGTGGCCAACCTCGACTACGCCCCCTACGACGACAACCAGGTTTCCTCCCGGATCAACGAACACGAGAACCTCCCCGACGGCACCTCCGGCTACAAGCAGAACGCCCTGTTCCGCGCGGTGGATTCCATGCCCGGACAATTCAAGATCGAGGCCGACTGCACCCTCGACTTCGCGCTCAACCTCGTCCCGGGCGAAGACGACTAGGCGGAAACGGCCCCCCCCATGGAACCCGACGAACTGCTGCCGGCCTTCGCGGCCCGCCTCGGAATCGAAGGCCTGACCGTCCACGACGGCGCCTGCGCCCTGGAAATCGACGGCATGCCCGTGGACATCGCGCCGGTGCCGGATGGTGCGGCCCTGGCCGTATGCGCCGTCCTCGGCAAACCCCCGCCGGAGAAAGAAGAAATCTTCCTCGAGACCCTGCTGGAGGCGACCATCCACTTCCATTCCCGCGACGACATGGCCTTCGGGCTCCTCTCCGATACCGGCGACCTCGTCCTCCAGTGGTGCACCCCGACGGCCGGCCTGGACCTGGACACCTTCTGCTCCCAACTCGAAACCTTCATCAACCGCGCCGACCAATGGCGCCATACCCTCGAAGACTTCCGCCCCGCCGCCGAAGCCGCCGTCCTCCAGGAAGAATCCTCCGCCCCCACCCTTGGCCCCTCCGGCTTCCTGACCGTGTGACCCCCGGCACGCCTGAGGTATTGGAGGGGACATCCGCGCCCTCCAAACTCTTGATTTCCTATTGTGCTGGCCATGGATAATCGCACTACCGGCGTGAAGGGAGGGCGCGTGTCCTCTCGCGCCGCGTCCGCCGAGGACGACCGCCCTCCCGGGGGCTAGAGCGGTTTAAGAAATAGTGTATCCGTTCAGAAACAGGAAAACTCCGATTTGTCCGATGCCTCCGCTAACGCTCCGGCGATGTGTTCCAATCGCTTCTTTCAATGTGCGCAGCGACGGATGCCCCGGATGTGGGGCATCCGTCACTGCGCACACGGCGAAGAATTTTTCCGATTTCGGGAAGCGAAGCCTTGTGAAAACTCGTTGCAAGCTTCCGCGAATGATCTGCGGACCGGAATGGGAAAAATGTCCATCGTGCGGGCAGCGACGGAGGTCCCGGAAACGGGACGTCCGTCGCTGTCCGCGTTGTGGGATGCCATGGAACTGGCCATTGGGAAGCTTTGCCGGAGCGTTAGCGCAGGCATCGGACAAATCGGAGTTTTGTCTCCCTCCCAAATGCGGTCACAATAT
>CACXEY010000227.1 GCA_902766695.1 uncultured bacterium | reverse complement strand
TCGACGCCGTCCTGGCGGAAAACACGCGGCGCGAGCTGGCGGATTTCCTCCATGCGCGCGATCTGACCCCGAAGCAGGAAGCCTTGCAGCAGGCGGCGCTGGTCGGCTTCCTGGCGGCCCGGCCGGCCCCCGGTTCGCCGGACCACAGGCCCCCGTCTGCCAAGGACGGACGCAATGGAGACGGCCGCGATTCGGGCTTGTGCGCGGCACCCGTTTGCGGTAGAGTCATTACGCTATGAGAACACGTTCGGTCTTTTGGGCGGTGCTCTTCGCGACCGCGGCATCATTCGCGACGGAAACCCGTGCGCAGTTCATCGAGCCCTTGCGGGTCGGCAACGTCCATCCCCTCTCCGACGTCTTCGAGCGCAAGCTCGACGGCCCCGCCTACTCCCCGCGCGCACGCGTCGACGTTTTCGCCATGGGCCGCGGGCGCCCCACCGTCCTCCTCACGAACACGTACGTCGGGGCCAATGCCTCGCCCGGAAAGGGGTATTTCTCCCTGACGATTCCCGACCGCCCGGCGACGAACGTCGTTCTCCGCGTCATCGCCTACGACGCCGCCTCGTCCAACGACGCCTCCTTCTTCCGCAGCGCCAACGCCCCCGTCCCGGCCACCGGCCGCATGCTCCTCGACTTCCACGCGTGGCAGCCCATGGCCAAGTTCGGCGACGATCCCGACATTGCGGCCGAGAACGCCTACGCCGACGCCCTCGACCGCATGCATGCCTCCGGCATCGACTCCGACAAAGACGGCATGACCGACTGGGAAGAAGTGCTGGCCGGCACCGACATCGGCGACGACACCAGCCTGATGGCCTTCGAAGCCATCGAAGTCCCGATCGCCGAAGTCTCCCCGCGCGCGGCCTCCCCCGACGAGCCCGTCCTGGTGCTGGTGCAGTGGCAGTCCGTTCCCGGCCGCACCTACCAGCTCCAGCACGCCCCATCCCTCCTGCCCGATCCCGGAACCGGCGAAGTCGCCTGGGAGGACGTCGGCGACACCATCACCGCCGAACCCGGCGAAACCAGCATCCGCGTCGAAGTCGAACTCGACGAACCCGAAGCGGTCATCGCCGGCCACTTCCGCCTGAAACTCGTCCTCTAGCGGCGCCCCGCCGTCCCGCCGGATTTTTTCCAATGATTGGAAAAAAAGTTTCCAATGGTTGGAAAATCCGGTCCGTTTTTTCCAATGATTGGAAAACTTTTTTCCAATGGTTGGAAAAATCCGGGAACATTTTTCCAATGATTGGAAAACCCCGCGCCGCGGCGCATGCCGCGGCATCCCGCTGAGGACGGCCCGTGGAATTCTTCTGGACGCTCCTGTTCGCCGCCGCCGCCACGGCCCTCGCGTGGACCTACGCAGGGTACCCCCTCGCGATGGAACTCTGGGCCCGGCTCCGTCCGCGCCCCGTCCGCAAGGCCCCCTTCGCGGGCCGCGCCGTCGCCCTCATGGCCGCGCGCGGCGAAGGCGAACGCGCCGCGGCGAAAGTCCGCGAGCTCCTCGCCATCGCCGACCGCGAACCGCTTTCCGGAATCTGGATCGGCCTCGACGGCGAATCCGCGGACGCATCCCCCGCCCTCGCCGCGCTCGCCGCGTGCGATCCGCGGGTCCACCTCCGCGCCTTTCCCGAACGCCGCGGCAAGCCCTCCGTCCTGAACGACCTCGTGGCCGGGGCCACTCCCGGCGCCGACGTATTCGTCATGATGGACGTCCGCCAGCGCATCGAACCCGGCGCGCTCTCGCGCGTGCTGGAACCGTTCGCGGACGACACGGTCGGCGTCGTCTCCGGCGAACTCGTCTACGAAACGCCCGGCGGCGGCGTCCAGAAAGGCGCCCAATCCTACTGGGCCTACGAAAAGCGCCTGCGCGCCGCCGAGAGCCGCGTCTGGGCCGTCCCCGGCGCCACCGGCGCGTTCTACGCCATCCGCGCCGACCTCTGCCGGCCGTTTCCTTCCGACGTGCTCGACGACGACGTATGGCTCCCCATGCAGGCCGTCCTTGCCGGACGCCGGTGCCTTTTCCTGCCGGGTGCCGTCGCGTGGGACGTCGCCGAAGCCCGCTTCGACCGCGAAGGCCGCCGCAAGCTCCGTACCCTCGCCGGCAACTGGCAGCTGCCCGCCCTCGAACCGCGACTGCTGTCGCCGCGGAGGAATCCCATCTTCGCCCGCTGGTTCTTCCACAAGATGGCCCGCCTGCTGACCCCCTTCTGGACCGCCGCCCTCCTTCTCGCATCAGGCGCGCTCGCCTGGACCACCCGTGCCCCCTTCTGGTTCCTCCTCTTCGCCGCGATGGGCATCGGCCTCGTCCTCGCCTGGGCCGCCGCCCGCCTCGCCCGCCGCATCCCTTCCCGCCTCCTCGGACTCCTCGGCACCGCCTGGACCCTCCACGCCGTCCTCCTCCACGCCGCCTGGATCGCCCTCCGCGGCCACTACGAAGTCCGCTGGAAAGCGTGACATCCCTCCGTTCCGCCCACGGAATCCGGACAAAAAAATGGTGGCGAGAATCGGGGTCGAACCGATGACACACGGATTTTCAGTCCGTTGCTCTACCAACTGAGCTATCTCGCCACTTGCAATTTCCCGGTGTTATAGGGCACAATCCCCGCCATGTCAACAACCGAAAACGAAAAAACCGCCTGCCCCTTCTGTTCGCTGCCCCCGGACCGCGTCATCGCGCGCGACGGCCCCTGCATCGCCTTCCGCGACGGATTCCCCGTCAGTCCCGGACACACTCTCCTCATCCCCCTCCGCCACGTCGCGTCCTTCCGCGACCTCGCGCCGGACGAGTGGGCGGCCCTGCACCGGCTCGCGAAACGCCTCGCCGCCGACCTCCTCGCGGCCGACCCGTCCGTCCGCGGATTCAACTTCGGCCTCAACGACGGCGCCTGCGCCGGCCAGAGCGTCTTCCACTGCCACGCCCATCTCATCCCCCGCCGCGACGGCGACCACCCCCATCCCCGCGGCGGCGTCCGCGCCGTCATCCCCGGCAAGGCCGACTACCGCCCCTGACCCGCCCCCACCCCACCCAGCACCCCCGCTCCGCCAACACTTTTGAAAACACGATAATGACGGACATTTTCACCCATTTTCCTCCATCCTCCCTCCCATGAAAAAATCCCCCTCTCCCCCCCCCGGTTTTTGGGTGGCGCGGAATGCCCCGAAACGGTATCGTCCGGGAAACGTCGCCCCACCGGTAACCTTTCCCCGCCGCGCGGCGACTTTTGGAGGTCGAATGAAAAAGTTTTCCAAGACGGTACTGGTCCTGCTGCTTCTCGGCGCGGCGGGGTTTGGCGCGTGGTGGTGGTACGCGGGGCGCGGCGGGGCGGCGCTCGGCGGCGGCAAGGTCCAGTACAAGACGGCCGCGGCCGCCGCCGGCGAGATCGCCCAGACCGTCACGGCGAACGGCTCGCTAGGGGCGGTGCGGACGGTGGACGTCGGCTCCGAGGTGTCGGGCAAGATCGTGGAGCTTTTCGCCGACTACAACTCGGCGGTGACCAACGGCCAGCTCCTCGCGCGCCTGGACGACTCCTCCTACCTCCGCACCCGCGAGCAGTGCGAGGCCGAGCTGGAGAGCGCCCGCGCCGACCTCAAGCTGGCGGAGGCGAACTTCCGCCGCGCGGGCGAGCTGCGCGCCGCGGACCTGCTTTCCGACGCCGACTACGACCAGACGGAGGCGGCCCTCGCGAAGGCCCGCGCCTCGCTGCGCCAGCGAACGGCGAGCCTGGACAAGGCGAACGTGGACATCGCCAAGACGCTCGTCTACTCCCCGATGGACGGCATGGTCCTCTCGCGCTCGGTGGACGTGGGGCAGACGGTGGCGGCGAGCATGACGACGCCGGTCCTCTTCACGCTCGCGAAGGACCTGCGCGACATGCGCATCGAGGCGGAGATCTCGGAAGCGGACGTCGGCGGCGTGGCGGAGGGGCAGGAAGTGGTCTTCACGGTGGACGCCTATCCCGACAGCGAATTCACGGGCACGGTCAGCCAGGTCCGCTACGAGCCGGTGACCTCGCAGAACGTGGTCAACTACATCGCAATCGTGGACGTCGTGAACGCCGACCTCAAGCTGCGCCCCGGGATGACGGCGAACGCGAGCGTCGTGACGGCCAAGCGCACTGGCGCCCTGCGCGTGCCCAACGCGGCCCTGCGCTTCCGCCCCGCCGAAGGCGAACCCGTGGCCGACGCCGCCCCCCCCTCCCCGCCCCGCCCC
>CACXEY010000226.1 GCA_902766695.1 uncultured bacterium | reverse complement strand
TGGCGACCGGGCTGGGGAAGACAATCGTGATGGCAGGAATGGTACAGAGAATCTTCCCCCGCCGCGTGCTGCTGCTCGTCCACCGGCGCGTGCTCGCCGAACAGGCCCTCGACAAAATCGTCAAAGCGACTGGCGCAACCACCGCGTTGGAGATGGGAATGAGCTCCGTTGCGGTCGGGCAGATGGATTTCCAGAGAAACCTCCCCAGGGTGGTTGTGGCGAGCATCCAGACGATGACCAGCAAGAACGACACGGGTGTCCTCCGGATGGAGAAGTTCAACCCGATGGACTTCGGGGCGGTCTTCTGCGACGAGGCCCACCACTCCCCGGCCGCCCAGTGGCGCCGCGTCATCGAGTACTTCACGGGAGGCAACCCCGACCTCCGCGTCCTCGGCGTGACGGCGACCCCCGACCGGGCCGACAAGGTTGCACTCGGAAGCGTGTTCGAGAGCGTCGCCTGCAATTACGACATCCAGTTCGGGGTGGAGGATGGGTGGCTCGTTCCGCCGCGGCAACGCCTCGTGCAGGTCACGGACATCGACTTTTCGCAAATCCATACCAAGGGCGGCGACCTCGACACCCGTGAACTGGCCGAGGTCATGGAGGCCGAGAAGGCCCTGCACGGAGTCGTTGACCAGACCTTGCAGCAGGCCGGCGATCGCAAGACGCTCGTATTCACCGCATCCGTCAAGCAGGCCGACAAGACGGCCCAGATTTTCAACCGCTACAAGCCCGGAAGCGCGGCAATGGTGTCTGGCATGACCCCGGAAGTCGACCGCAACAGCATCCTGGGCGCTTTCCGGGACGGAAGGTTGCAATTCCTTTGCAACTGCAACGTCCTGACGGAGGGGTACGACGAATGGAGCGTGGAGGTGGTGGCGCTGGCACGGCCGACGAAGAGCCGGGCCCTCTACACGCAGATCGTCGGGCGGGCCCTCCGCACGCAGACCGGATGCATCGACGGCATCGAGAGGGCGGAGGACCGCCTCGACGCCATCAAAACCAGCGCGAAGCCCACCGCCACGATTCTCGACTTCGAAGGCAACTGCGGGAAACACAAGCTCATCTGCACCGCCGACATTCTCGGAGGCAAGGACCCGCCAGAGGTGCTGGAAAAGGCGAGGGAAATCATGCGCCGGAGCGAAGTCTCCACGATAGAGGCCCTGCAGGAGGCCCGGGAGGAACAGGAGCGCGAGTACAGGCTCCAACAGCTCAACAACGCCGTCAAGAACCGGAAGCTGGCGGATGTCCGGGCGCACACCAAGGCGACCTACACCGTCGTCGACCCCTTCGACGTGCTGGATCTCCGGCACAGCGAGCACCACACCTCCTACGGCGACTCCCGGCGCCTGACCACCAAGCAATCGAACGTCCTCAAGCGGGCCGGCATCGACCCCGCGCAACGGAACTACGCGGACAACGTCCGGCTCATCGAGGAAATCATTTCCCGCTACCGCGCCGGGCGTTGCACCTTCAAGCAGGCTGTCATCCTCAAGAAGCACGGGTACGACCCGAACATGTCCAAGGAGGAGGCATCAAACGTGCTTGACCAACTGTTCGGCGGATGGAGGAAGCGCGGATGAACCCTGCCGAATGGAAGCGCGTGACGCGGACCCATCCCTGCCCGGTCTGCGGCAAGCCCGACTGGTGCTGCATCACCCGGGACGGGACGGTCGTCCTGTGCATGCGCACGGAAAGCGACCACCCCTGCAAAGGAGAGTGCGGCGGCTGGATCCACAGGCTCTCCTCCGCCGGCCCGGCCTGCCGGAGCGTGCCCTCGACCATCTTCGCCGAGAAACCCGACCGCATCCCGAGTCGCAGCGCCGAAGCCCTCCTCGCCGAATGGCGCAAGAACACCCTCGCCATCACCCTCTCCCAGTTCGCCAAGGAACTCGGCGTGACCCGCAAGAGCCTGGAACGCCTGGGGTGCGTCTGGAACGGGGCCCAGTCCTGCTGGGCCTTTCCCATGCGAGACGAAACCGGGAAGGTCGTCGGCATACGGCTCCGACGAGGTGGCCGCAAGTATTCCGTGACGAAAAGCCGCGCAGGCCTTTTTTTCGACCCCGACATCGGGCCGAAGCGCAGCGAACACCGTTTCGCGTGGCTGACCGAAGGCCCGACCGACACCGCCGCCGTCCTCAGCCTCGACCCGCAGGCCGTCGTTTTCGGCCGGAGCGACCTCCTGTCTGGCTGGAACATGCTCAAGAAGGCCCTTGCCCTCCACGGCGTCACCGAGGTCAACATCTGCGTGGACAACGAGCTGGCCATTGAAGGCCGCACCGACTCCCCCGGATTCTCCGGCAATCTGCGGATGGCCAAGGCCCTCGGCCTCCCCTGTCGGTTCGTGCAGATTCCCGGCTTCAAGGACATCCGCGACTACGTGAAGTCCGGGGCCCGGCTCTCCGAACTCAAATCCTTCCTCGCCTTCCAGAAGTACACGGTGGTGGCGCCATGAGCACCGGGGAACGGATAGATTTCCTGGCCGCGATTGCGGCGGACACCATCATTCAAGTCGTGCTGGACAGGCGCATTCGGGCACGGGCGGATTTGAGCGCGGCGGAAACCCCCGCCGGCGTGATGGTGATTTCGAACGTTGAGCGGACCATGGACGCTGTTTCTTCCAGCGACAAGCCGAAGAAGAACCGCTGTTCGAACATGTACTGAGTCCGGATCGGCAGGGTGCAGAAGCGGCGGACGAACTCCAGGAGCAGGACGGAGAACGTCTCGGCGGCCTCCTCTCCCATGTCGGCGGGGATGGTCTCAGAGACGTAGCGCTCGATCTGTTCGAGGGAGACCACCCGGCCGTGGCCGCTTTCCCGGCTGTCGTTCTGGCGCTTCTTCCCGCGCGGCCCCTTGTCGCAAGCCTCGCAAGGAGACCCCTTGTAGGCCAGTCCGACGAGCTGGTTGTTGTGCTTGCAGCCGTGGCACAGCATGAAGTGGTCGACACCGCAAATCGGGCATTTCATTTGATGGCCTCCTTTTGGCTATCGGCGTCCAGCACGGACGTCAAAATCGCTCTTGCCAGCTTTAGGCGGTATGCTATGCTTTTTAGTGTTTTCGGATCCTTGACCGCCATGGAGGCGGCCAAGTAGATGTTTTGGTTCGACTTATCTCCGGTAAGTAGTGCCAATTCCATCCCATCCATCGCAGCCACCGGAAACGGCGGCTTTTTTTCGTACAAGGAGTTCCCCATGAGCACCACCAGGAAAACCGCCGCCAAGACCAAACCCGCCCCCCTCGACGCCATCGTCAAGGACCTCTCCCTCGCCGACTACGGCCGCCGCGAAATCGAACTCGCCGAGCACGAGATGCCCGGCCTCATGCGCCTCCGCGCCGAGTACGCCAAGAAACAGCCCCTCGCCGGCGCGCGCATCGCGGGCTCCATCCACATGACCATCCAGACCGCGGTCCTCATCGAGACCCTCCAGGCCCTCGGCGCGCGCGTCCGCTGGGCCAGCTGCAACATCTTCTCGACGCAGGACCACGCCGCCGCCGCCATCGCCGCGCGCGGGACGTCGGTCTTCGCGATCAAGGGCGAGACGCTCGAGCAGTACTGGGACTTCACCGACCGCATCCTCGACTGGGGCGACGAGTACCCCAACATGATCCTCGACGACGGCGGCGACGCCACCCTTTTCGTGCACCTCGGCGTCAAGGCCTCCCGCGAAGGCCTCCAGGTGCTCGACGGCCCCTACGCCTCCGAAGAGGAGCGCATCCTCAAGGCGCAGGTCCGCCGCGCCGTCCAGAAGGCCCCCGGCCGCTTCGAAGCCCTCGCCAAATCCATCCGCGGCGTCACCGAAGAGACCACCACCGGCGTCCACCGCCTCTACCAGATGGCCGAGCGCGGCGAGCTCCTCTGGCCCGCGTTCAACGTCAACGACTCCGTCACCAAGAGCAAGTTCGACAACATCTACGGCTGCCGCCATTCCCTCGTCGACGGCATCATGCGCGCCACCGACGTCATGCTCGCCGGCAAGGTCGCCGTCGTGGCCGGCTACGGCGACGTCGGCAAGGGCTCCTGCCAGTCCCTGCGCGGGCAGTGCGCGCGCGTCATCGTCACCGAAATCGACCCCATCTGCGCCCTCCAGGCCGCGATGGACGGCTACGAAGTCATGACCATGGACGAAGCCTGCAAGATCGGCGACGTCTTCGTCACGACCACCGGCTGCTGCGACGTCATCACCAAGAAGCACATGCTCAGGATGAAGGACCTCGCCATCGTCTGCAACATCGGGCACTTCGACAGCGAAATCGACACCGCCGCCCTGCGCGCCTACCGCTGGGAAGAAATCAAGCCGCAGGTCCACCGCATCTGGACGAGCAAGACCAAATCCATCCTGCTCCTCGCCGAAGGCCGCCTCGTGAACCTCGGCTGCGCCACCGGGCACCCGAGCTTCGTGATGAGCAACAGCTTCTCCAACCAGACCATGGCGCAGATCGAGCTCTTCACCCGCACCTCCGCCTACAAGCCCGGCACCGTGTACCGCCTGCCGAAGAAACTCGACGAAAAGGTCGCCCGCCTGCACCTCCCGCAGCTCGGCGTCAAGCTCGACCGCCTGACCCCCAAGCAGGCCGCCTACCTCGGCGTCCCCGTCAACGGCCCCTACAAGGCGGACTTCTACCGCTACTGATCCCGTGAACCCCTGGATCGCAGGCGCCCTCGGCTGGTGGGTCCTCGGCGGCCCCATCGGCGGCCTCGTCGGATTCCTCGGCGCCGCCTTCTGGAACGCCGCCAAGGCCAAGGAAAACCAGGGCGCCGCCCAGGGTGCATCCCGTCGTCCCCCTCCCCCGCCGCCCCCGCGCGGCGGCGCGGCGGGACGCTCCTCCGCCTCCTCCGCATCCTCCGGCGACGACCCCGACCCCCGCTTCAGCTTCACCGTCAGCCTGATGGTCCTCGTCGCGGCCGTCATGATGGCCGACGACCGGGCGAGCCGCGACGAACTCGGCGTCGTCAAGGCATTCCTGCGGGACAACTTCGACGCCGACACCGCCCGCTCCTGCCTCCAGATCCTCAAGGGGCTGCTGGGCAAGACCTACAACGTCCCGCCCGTCTGCCGGCAGATCCGCCGGCACATGGACATCGCGAGCCGCCGCACCCTCCTGCACCTCCTCTACGGCATCGCGTGGGCCGACGGCGCGCTGCACCGCAACGAGAACGCCCTCCTGACCCAGATCGCCTTCGAACTGGGCATCCCCGCCGCTGAAGCCCGTTCCATCGCCGCGATGTTCGAGCGGCGCGGCCCCGACCCCGACGCCGACTACGCCATCCTCGGCGTCGCCCCGGACGCCACCGACGCCGAAGTCCGCACCGCCTACCGCCGCATGGCCCAAAAGCACCATCCCGACAAGGTCGCCCACCTCGGCCCCGACGTCCAGCGCGCCGCCACCGAAAAATTCCGCACCATCAACGAAGCCTGGGAACGCATCAAGAAGGCCCGCGGCATCAAGTAGTTCGTTTTGCGGCACGCAGCCCCCCCGCTTCCCGGGGAAACCCGGGGTGCCCCCCTCGCTTTCCCTCCCGGGAACCAGCCGCCCGGGCGCGGCAGGATGCCGCACCTCCGGAAGTGGCGCGGAAGTTTTTGAACGGGCAGCGTGGGGCGTTTGGCGGGGCGGCCGCCTGGAGCGGCAGGGCGTTTGGTGGGGCGGATGCCTGGAGCGGAGGGGCGGATGGGGGGCGCTGCACTAGGCGGCGGGGCCGCGCCAGCGGATGAGGAGTTGGGTGCGGTCGTCGGATTGTTCGGCGCCGGAAGCGTGGGATTCGATGGCGGAGAGGACGGCGGCGGTGCAGGTTTCGGGATGGGAGAGGAAGCCGCCGGAGGAGAGGGTCGCCAGGAGGCGGTCTTCGCCGAAAAGGGCGCCGCGGGGGTCGGCCTGCTCGGTCACGCCGTCGGTGTAGAGGTAGAGGGCGTCGCCGGGCTCCAGGGTGAAGGTCTCCGTGCGGTACCGGCCCCCCGGCATGGCGCCGAGCAGCAGGCCCGGCCGGGTGCGGACGTACGAGGCGGAGCCGTCCGCCGCGCGCAGGCGCACCGGCGGGTTGTGGCCCGCGTTGACGCAGGTGACGCGCCCCGTGGAGAGGTCGAGTTCGCCGATCCAGACGGTGACGAACATGTTGGCGACGTTGCCGTCGCAAAGGGCCTTGTTCGCTTCGGCGACGGCTTCGGCGATGGGGCGCCCGGACTGGGAAAGGCCCTTGAGGACGGTCTCGGCGCGCATCATGAAGAGTGCCGCCGGGACGCCCTTGCCGCTGACGTCGGCGACGAGGAAGACGATGCGGTCCTGGCCGGAGAAGAAGAAGTCGTAGAAGTCGCCGCCGATGTCGCGCGCGGGATCCATGCGGGCGTAGAGGTCCATCCGCTTCTCCGCCGGGAAGGGCGGGAAGACGCGCGGGATGGCGTTGCCCTGGATGGCGGCGGCCATCGCCATCTCCCGGGCGCGGCGGGCGCGCAGCTGGGCGCGGACCCAGCCGGCGATGACGAGTCCGGCCAGCGCGGCGGCGAGGACGAGCGCCTCGGCGTTGAGGAAGGCGGAGGTGCCGACGAGCATGCGCCGCTCGACGATCGCCGCGTGCCGCGGGACGATGGCGTAGACGGGGAAGCCTTCGACTTCGCGCCGCTGCCAGTAGCAGTCGGGGCCGGGCCCTCGCCACTGGCCGCTCTCGAATGCGGCGTCGGGGTGGGAGATGATGGTGCCGCCCGCGGTCGTGATGACGATGTAGCCGTCCTTGCCGCTGACGTGGCGGTTGTGGGTGAGGCCGGTGACGGCGGAGCGCGCGAGGCGGCGGACCGAGCCTTCGCGGCAGCCGGTCTGGACGAAGCCGCCGCCGGGCAGCCACACCCCGACGTATTTGATCATTTCGCCGGCGCGGGTGTTGGGGAGGATCGGCTGGGCGATTTCGGTTTCGCTGTCGAGGAGCGGGAGGAATCCGGCGGCCTGCCCGGTGGCGGCCTTGAAGTCGAAGCCGATGTCGCGGGGGTCGGAGCCGTGGGTGATGACGCCGTCCGGGCCGGCGACGCAGAGTTCGTCGACCAGCAGTTCCTCGGCGACTTCGCGCAGGCGGGCGGCGGCGGCCTGCGGGTCGGCCCACACGGCCTCCTCCCGCAGGGCGGGCAGGCGGTCGCGGAAGAGCATGGCCTGGCGGACGAGCCGGCGGTCGACGGCCTCGCGGATCGCGTTCTCGACGTCCGAGAAGGCGATGTCGATGAGCCGCTGGGCATTGCGTTCGGTGAGGCGGTCGTGGAGGAACCACGTCAGCACCAGCGAGGCGAGGAACGCCCCCCCGACGGCCAAGGCGAGGCGCCAGGCGAGTTTGCGGTCGATCTTCATCGCGGGGCCTCCCGTCCGTTGCGTTCGCGGATGACGGCGTTGACGGCTTCGAGCAGGTCGGGGCGGCCCTTGCGCACGGCGATGCCGTAGGGTTCGCGGGTTTCGAGGGGGGTGACCTCGAAGGCGCCGCCGGCGGCCTCCGCCTCGATGACGAGCGCGGGCCGGTCGTAGAAGACGGCGTCGAGGCGGCCGGCCGCGAGGTCTTCCACCAGTTCGGGCAGCCCCGAGTAGCGGAAGGTCTCGATGCCGTGGCGCGTGAGGTAGAAGTCGCTGGACATCGACTCGACGACGCCGACCCGCAGCCCCTCGGCGGTGATCATCGTCGGGGGCGGATCCCCCGCGCGGTACAGGAAGGCGCACCCTTCTTCGGCGTAGGGGTCGGAGAAATCGGCGTCGTGCTTGCGCCCTTCGGTGATGGTGATGCCGGACGCGGCGTAGTCCGCCGCGCCGCTCTTGACGGCGGTCAGGAGGCCGGCGAACGGCACCTGGCGGACTACGAGTTCGCGCCCGAGGCGCGCGGCGGCGGCGCGGACGATGTCCAGGTCGATGCCGCGGAGTTCGCCCGTCTCGCGGTCCTGGCAGGCGTAGGGCGGGATGTCGGGCATGAAGGCGAGCACCAGGGGGCCGTCTTCGCGGGCGTCCGCGGCGCCGGCCGGGCCGTCCGCGGCACCCCCGCAACCCGCCAGCGCGAACGCGGCAAGCGCCGCGCACGCGGCGAGAAACGATTGGAAAGGAGCATTCATCGGCGGATATTTTCCCCTCTTTTCGTGCGCCTGCAAGCGGAATCTCCGCGGGGGGGGCGGATTGGGGGACGGGACAACCGGGACGGACGGGACGAACGGGACGAGGGGCGGCTCCCCTCGTTTTCCCTTGCGGATTCCCCACGGGGTGCTAGAGTGCAATCAAATCGTTAGCAAAAGGATATCGCAATGCCCGCCATCCTCATCCGCAACGCCCCCGAACGCGTCCACGACTGGCTCAAGCGGACGGCAACGGAAAACCGCCGGTCCATGACCCAGCAAGCCCTGTATTGCTTCGACTGGTGCATGGAGCACATGGGCGGACGCCCGGACTTCCCTCCCCCCGTCCGGCCGGCGGGGAGCCCGCTGCTCCTGGCGGAAATCGATGTGGCGAAGAAAGAGGGCCGCCCGTGATTGTCGCCGATTCCAACCTGATCGTCTCCTGCGTCCTGGAGAGCGAAGCGACGGAAGCCGCCCTCCGTCTCCGCCGCCGGGACGGCGATTGGGCGGTCCCGCGGCTGTGGCGATACGAAGTCATGAACATCTTCGCGACCCTGACCCGGACCGGACGCCTGGCGCCGGGCATGGCCGAACGCCTGTACGGTCCCCTGGAGGACGCCCTGCGGGCGGGCGAACGCGATCCCTCCCCCGCGTCCGTGTTCGCCCTGTGCGGGAAACACGGCATCACCGCCTACGATGCCCAGTTCGTGGCGCTGGCCGGCGACCTGGGCTGCCCGCTTTACACCCAGGACAAGGAATTGCTCCGCAAATTCCCGCGCCTCGCCCGCCCGTTTTACACGCGTCCCTGACCCCGGAGGGGGGCGCAATCCGCTGGCCCGCGGGGGGATGGCGGGTTTTCCAATGATTGGAAAAAAGTTTTCCAATGGTTGGAAAAAACGGGGCGGATTTTCCAATGATTGGAAAAATTTTTCGGGCGTTTTCCAATGATTGGAAAATATTTTCGGGTGAAAAGGGCTGGAGAGGAAAAACAAACAGGTCAAAAAGGGAACAAAATGAGCGGCTGGAGTGCGGGAGGGATGTCGGCATTGAAAACCATGAAAACCGCTTCGCGGACATGGAAAAGCGGGAGGGATGCAGATGGGGGGAGACAACTTGGACAACGCGGGACAATGGTTTCAGGGTAGCGGGCGGACAACTCCGCCAGGCGGAAGGGACACGGGATGCCGCCCTCTTTTATTGCGTCATGGAACCAGTTCGTAATGGAGATAGTCGCCGGTGTAGGCGGTTTCGGTGTTGTTGGGTTTCCTGCCATGCAACACAAAACCGGCATGGCGTATCAACGACGGCTCTCCTATCAAATCAATCCAATCGCGTCAATCTAATCACCGAATCATTCAAGATGCGGTGGCGCGCCTTCTGGCGAGAGACGAGTGACGAGTGACGAGAGACGAGTTTGCGGGGCGGCCTTCGGCCGCACAGTCGGAAGGGGCGCGGAAGCTTGTGAGGAAGCATCGCGGGAAGTCCGGGAAGGAGGCTTCCAGGCGGGTAGCTGGGTGTGAGATTACAGAAAACATTGGGCTTTTCGCTTGGTTTCCGCTTTTCGGAAGCCCGCGGGCGGGACGCCCGCGGTCCGACTGCGCATCCGCGGCCCTTCCGCGGTCCTCCAGCTCCTTGGGCGGGCTTGGCGGACTTGGCGTGTAGGGATTCTTGCGCTTTCCTCCCGCGCTCCATCCGCCATGGCGCGGCAGGATGCCGCACCTCCGGAAGTGGCACGGAAGCTTCTGACGAAGCATCGCGGGAATTCCGGGAGGGGGGGAGGCATGGGCGGCGGGGTGGATGGGGAGTGGGAGGGGTGTGGGAGGGGAGTGGGACGGGACAAGCTGGACGGACGGGACGGAGGGGGACGGGGGGGACGAAGGGGACGG
>CACXEY010000225.1 GCA_902766695.1 uncultured bacterium | reverse complement strand
GTCCCCCACGGGAGGGCCGCGCTTCGTCGCGGCCATGTATACGCCCCGCGTATGTTTTCTCTCCCCCGTCGGCCCGGACGAAGCCGGGCCCTCCCCCGCGCCGTCCCCCACGGGAGGGCCGCGCTTCGTCGCGGCCATGTATACGCCCCGCGCTTGGTTCTCCCCCCGTCGGCCCGGACGAAGCCGGGCCCTCCCGGATGGTCGGCGGCGAACAAATGCGTCTCCTAAACTTTTTTCTGTACTTCCGTTCCTGTTTATGGCATCTTCTGCCCATGACGTTGGTCGATTACACTGCGTTTCATTCCCGAAAACGTCCCTCCCGCAACTCCGTTCACGGGGGCGACGGCCATCCTGTCGTTCTTTTCGTCACCGTCAATGCTGAGCACCGGCAACGGGTGTTCGACCACCCTGCCGCCGTGGACTGCATGCTTGATGCCTGGCGCAATGCCCGGGACTGGCTCGTTTCCCGCTACGTCATCATGCCGGACCACGTCCATCTGCTGTGCGTTCCCGGTGGCATTCCCGTTCCCGACTTCCACCGCTGGATGAAATACTGGAAGGCCAAAGTCGCCCTCTCGTTCCCGCTTCCCCATTCGCATCCCCTCTGGCAACGCCAGTGCTGGGACACCCAATTGCGCGGCGGCGAGCACTTCTCCGCCAAATGGGAGTACATCCGGGCCAATCCCGTCCGCAAGGGGCTCGTCGCCAACCCGGACGACTGGCCGTACCAAGGCATGCTCTTTCCGGTAGCATGGCTTGAGCACTGATCATCCCCGGCCCGGACGAAGCCGGGCCCTCCCACGCCGTCCCCCACGGGAGGGCCGCGCTTCGTCGCGGCCATGTATACGCTCCGCGAATGTTTTCTCTCCCCCATCGGCCCGGACGAAGCCGGGCCCTCCCCCGCACCGTCCCCACGGGAGGGCCGCGCTTCGTCGCGGCCATGTGCACCCCTCGCGCTTGGTTTCTCTCCTCTCGGCCCGGACGAAGCCGGGCCCTCCCCTCGCCGTCCCCACGGGAGGGCCGCGCTTCGTCGCGGCCATGTGCACGCCCCGCGCTTGGTTCCCCCCTGTCGGCCCGGACGAAGCCGGGCCCTCCCCGCGCCGTTCCCCACGGGAGGGCCGCGCTTCGTCGCGGCCATGTGCACGACCTGCTCATGGTTTTCCCGCTGTCGGCCCGGACGAAGCCGGGCCCTCCCGGCGAAATCAAAATGCCCGTTGTTTTGAGCTGTACCCTATACTCTCCATGTGGAAGTCGCGCCGGGGTTTCTTTCTTTTTTTACGCTCCATGCCCGCCGACCCTTTCACCCGAAATGCTCCTGCAACTGGCTGTCGAACAGGCGCTGCGTCTCCGCAAGGGAGCGCTGGATGGTCGCCTTCAGCTTCTCCGTGCGGGCGACGAAGGCGGAAAAAACGGCTCTTTTTTGGGTGGCCGGGACTATCACTTGCAATTCGGCAAGGATTTTGAGGTTGATGTTTTTCTGGGCGACTTGGGGGGCCTGTTCTTCGAGGATTTTCTGGAAAAAGGAAAACCAATAGTGCATGAACACGGCATCCGTTTCGCTTCCGGGAATGAACCCGACCACGCTGTCGGGGAAACAGGCATCAAACCCGAGAATCGCCGTTTGCGCGATGTTGGCTGCGATGGTGATGCAGAGCGTTCCGGCTTTCCACATTCGGCTTTGCTGAAGCCCCAGTTCGGAATAGGTATTCTGGAAGGTGGTCAGGTAAAGCCCCGCAGAGGCGACCTCACCGGTTTGGATGAGCGGATATGGACCGCCGAGCAATTTCGGATCATTCCTCGGACGGTGCTTTGAACGTCCGCGTTCCAATTCCCCCAGTGCTCCAAGCGGCTTTGTCGGCCACCCCATGGGATTCCCCACCGGGTCCCCGAACATCTCCACGAACCGGGCTTTGACGAGCTCGTCGAGCGCGGCAAGCTGGGCGCGGCGAAGGAGGAGGATGTGCCGGATTGTTTCCAACACCATTGCAACCGCCTTCTGCTTTTCCAAGCTCGGGACTTCGATTTCGATTTGCTCGACAATGGCTTTGGAAATTTCCTTGAATGTGGCTCCACGGCCCAAAGAGTTCAAATAGGCCGTCTTGCTTTTGAGAAACCAGTAGAGGAATTTGTTGTGGATTCTCTCGGAACAAACAAGATTTTTGAAACCCTGGTTGCAATACATTTCGCATCCGGCGATGGCGACTTTTCCGATAGGTGCCCGTGAGGTCAAGAGCACGGTGCCCGCCGGGAAGGGAGAAAGTCCGGTTTTTCGGATGCCCAACTCCGTGATTTTCCGGGCACTGTCCTCGACGATGTAGGAATCGTCATCCAGTTCCGCCGGGGTAATCCACTTGGCGCTTCCGCCCCAATACTCGGGAATACCCGTTTTCGGAGTGGTGCCCGAAACGACCTGGCACAACTCTCCGAGTTTCTTTTTCATTGCATCCCTCCCGCACTCCATGCGCGTGCTGCCGGTGCCGCGCCCTCGGGCATCCCATCCGCGCCCCCGCCGGTTTTTCCAACGATTGGAAAAAATTTTCGCCGGTTTTCCAATGATTGGAAAAATTTTCCGCGATTTTTCCAATGATTGGAAAAAAAGTTTCCAATGGTTGGAAAACTTGCGGGCTTGCAGGCGGTGGCGCATCCGGCATGCGAGTCGTGCCGCGGCCGCGCCGTCGGCCGCCCGGGCAAGCCGCGTCCGCCGCCTTTCTCCTTGCCGTCCCTGCTCATCCCAGCATCCCCTCCAGCTCCGCCAGGTCGCGCGCGATTTCGCCCTCCATCGACCGGATTCCCGCCAGGATTTCCCGCGCGGGCGGGTACTCGACGGGCTTGTACTCGGTCCGCTTGTACTTGTTGATGGAGAGGTCGTAGCCGTTGGCGGCGATCTCCTCCTTCGGCACCAGGAACGACTGGTCGGTGCGGGCGCGGGCCGCTTCCCCGGCGCGGTCGCGGAAGCGTGCGACGATGTCCGGGATGTCCGAGGAGGGCAGCGGCGTGCGCTTGTCGTCGAGGGAAAACCCGTCCGAGCGCATGTCGTAGAACCAGACCGCGTCCGTGCCGCCGTGGTTGGTCTTGGTGAAGAACAGGACCGCCGTGGACACCCCCGCGTAGGGCTTGAAGACCCCCGAGGGCATCGACACCACCGCCTCCAGCCGGTGGTCCTCCACCAGCGTCCGCCGGATCGCCTTGTGCGCCTTCGACGAGCCGAAGAGCACCCCGTCGGGCACGATGCACGCGCACCGCCCGCCCGTCTTGAGCATCCGCAGGAAGAGGGCGAGGAAGAGCAGCTCCGTCTTCTTCGTGCTGCACGCACGGAGCAGGTCCGCCGACACGGTGTCCGCGTCCAGGCTCCCCTTGAACGGCGGGTTCGCGAGGATCAGCGAAAAGAGGTCGCGGTCCGGGTTCTGGTCCGACAGGCTGTCGCGGTACTCGATGCAGGGGTTCTCCACGCCGTGGACCATCATGTTCATCGCGCCGATGCGCAGCATCGTCCGGTCCATGTCGTAGCCGTGGAACATCCCCTCCATGTAGTGCTCCCTGGCCGCGCGGTCGAAGAACACCTCTCCGCGCCGGTGCTCCTTGAGCCACTCCCCCGCCGCCACCAGGAACCCCGACGTCCCGCACGCCGGGTCGCACACCGTGTCCCCCGGCCGCGGCTCCGCCATCTCCACCATCATGCGGATGATGTGCCGCGGCGTGCGGAACTGGCCGTTCACCCCCGCCGTCGCGATCTTCGAGAGCAGGTACTCGTACACGTCGCCGCGCGCGTCCGCCGTCCCCGTGCGGCCCACCAGCGCGTAGAGGCCGTCCATGGCCGTGACGACCTTGTCCAGCATCAGCGGCGTGGGGATCTTGAAGATCGCGTCCGCCATGTACTTCGAGTAGGCGCTCTTGCGGTCGCCGTGGAGGGACTTGATGAAGGGGAAGACCCGCTCCTGCACCGTCGCGTACATCTTCGCCGCCGGGAAATCGCGGAAGACGCTCCACTTGCGGTCGTCCCCCTCCCCGGCGAAGAGGCTCTTGCGGGGCAGATCCAGCATCCGGGCCTCCTTCGCGCGCAGGTTGTCCGCCTCGTCCAGGTCGTGGACGAACATCAGGTACGTCATCTGCTCGATGACGTCCAGCGGGTTCGTCAGCCCGCCCGTCCAGAAAACCTCCCAAAGCCCATCGATCCTGTTCTTCAATTCGCCGGTGATCATTCTTCCTTGCTCCGTTTTCCCACTCTACACTCCCGCCCCATCCGCCTCCAACCCAAAACCGCGGGGAAAGCCCGTGACGGGCCGCCCGGAGATCGGCCTCTACCGGTCAGCCGCGCCATGCAAAAGACAGCGGTTCCACCTGGCAAGGGTGGGTGCGTTGCCCGGCCCGGCGCCCCTTGGAACGACGACGGGCGGGGACCGCGAAGGCCTCCGCCCGTGGGGTTGGGGAATGACCGTGGAATCAGCCGGCGACGGTCTTGCCGGACTGGCGGGCGAGGTCGGCGTCGACCATCATCGTCACGAGCTGCTCGAAGGAGACTTCCGGCTTCCAGCCGAGCTTCTCGTGGGCCTTCTTCGGGTTGCCGAGCAGGAGTTCGACTTCGGCGGGGCGGATGAATTCCGGGTCGATCACCACGTAGTCCTCGTACTGGAGGCCGACGTGCTTGAAGGCGATTTCCAGGAACTCGCGCACGGAGTGCGTCTCGCCGGTGGCCACGACGTAGTCGTCGGGCTGGTCCTGCTGGAGCATCATCCACATCGCGCGGACGTAGTCGCCGGCGAAGCCCCAGTCGCGCTTGGCGTCGAGGTTGCCCATCCGCAGTTCCTTCTGGAGGCCGAGCTTGATGCGGGCGACGGCGTTGGTGATCTTGCGGGTCACGAACTCGAGGCCGCGGCGCGGCGACTCGTGGTTGAACAGGATGCCGGAGAGGGCGAAGAGGTTGTAGCTTTCGCGGTAGTTGACCGTGATGAAGTGGCCGTAGACCTTCGCCACGCCGTAGGGGCTGCGCGGATAGAACGGGGTCAGCTCGTTCTGCGGGGTCTCGCGGACTTTGCCGAACATTTCGGAGGACGACGCCTGGTAGAAGCGCGCCTTGGGGCAGACCATGCGCATCGCTTCGAGCATCTTGGTGACGCCCAGGCCCGTGAATTCGCCCGTCAGCACCGCCTGGCTCCAGGAGGTCGGCACGAAGGACATGGCGGCCAGGTTGTAGATTTCGTCCGGCTGCACCTTCTCCATGAGTTTGACCAGCGAGAACTGGTCCAGCAGGTCGCCCTGCTCCAGGCGGATGCGGTCGCGGATGTGCGCGATGCGGTCGAAGTTCTCCGTGGAGGCGCGGCGGACCATGCCGGTGACGTCGTAGCCCTTGGAGAGGAGCAGGTCGGCGAGGTAGGAGCCGTCCTGGCCGGTGATGCCGGTGATCAGTGCTTTTTTCATCATGGATTTCCTTTGCTTTCGGGTGCTGCGGCCTCCGGGTCCCACGCGGCGCGGATCAGGGCGATGCCCTGGCGCATGTCCTCGGTCGGGGTCCCCGGTGCGGGTTCCAGGACGCGCAGGACGTCGGTGCGGATCCAGTTGGCCATGGATTTGTAATCGATTTCGCCGTGCGGCGGCATGAGGTGGTCGCGGCCCGGCGGGGCGACGGCGTGGATGTGGCAGCCGGCGATGTGCGGTGCCAGGCGTTCCAGCCAGCGGCGGGAGTTGATGAAGCCGAGGTTGTCGCGGATCTTCGCGTGTCCGATGTCCCACCAGAGGCGGATGCCGCTGCCCGCGAAGCGCCGCATCAGCTGCTCGGACTCCAGCTCCGTCGGGATGGCTTCCCACGTCGGCAGGTTTTCCAGCGCGAGCGCGACGCCGGTTTCCCGGACGGCCGGCACGAGCTTTTCGAGGCTGTCGCAGAGCGCGTCGATCTGCTTGGGCGCGCGCTTGTCGCGCTGGATCTGCGCCTTGAGCTTGAGCGACTCGAAGGCGGACGTGAACTGCTCCCCGTGCTCGGCCATGCGGACGAGATCCATCGTGTAGCGGTTCATCGAGACGTTGCCCGAGTGGCAGACGACCACCTTCGCGCCCATGTCGGCGGCGAAGCGGAGGGTTTCGGTGATGTGCGCCACCGCGTACTCGCGCTCCCGGCGGTCGTCGGACCCCGGCGTGTAGAGTTCGGGATGCCCCCGCGGTGCCCCGCGCGGCACGGGGCAGAAATTGTGGACGCTGTTGACCTTGACCGACCCGTTGGCGATCATCGCCTTGACGCCCGGCACCAGCTCCTGGCGCAAGTCGTAGCCCAATTCGAGCCGGTTGATGCCCAAATCGAGTATTTCCTCGCACATGGCCTCTCCCGACGCGTGCCGGGAGGCGTTCCAGTGCGTGCTGACGGCCAATTCAAGCATGGCGGCGGTCCGGATGGAGGCAACGTTTCACTTCCCGATCACGTTATCCGTTTTGCGCACGCTTGGCAAGTGCGCGTTGCACCGGCATGAACGCCCTCTTGAGCTTTCCGCTCTTGCAGTTTCCGCTTGAAGCGGAGCGCCCGCGGGGGTATCTTCCCCGCCTGTCGCCCGCCGGTCGGCCTCCCCCGCCCGCCGCGCGATCGCCATATCCAAAGAAAGAGTTACGCCATGACCATGATGATTTCCAAATTCCACCGGCTGATCCAGTCCCGCCTGCTCTGGGGCGCGTTCCTGGTCGTCATCATCTTTTCCTTCGTCATCTGGGGCATGATGCCCGGCGGCTCCCGCGGCGGCGACTCCGACGACCCCCGCACCCGCGCGGCCGGCGAACTCGGCGGCCAGGAAATCTCCTTCGACGAATACAACGCCGCCTACCACAGCGCCTACCTCGGCCAGGCCCTCCAGTACGGCCGCGACCTCCCCGGCGGCGACGACCGCGAATCCCAGCTCCGCCGCGCCGCCTGGCTCCGCCTCGCCACCCTCCGCGAGGCCGCCCGCCTCGGCGTCTCCGCGACCGACGACGAGCTCGTGGCCGCCATCCGCGCCAACTTCTCCGGCGAAAACGGCTACAATCCGCAGTATTACGACATGTTCGCCGAAAGCACCCTCGCCCGCCTCGGCTACACCAAGACCCAGTTCGAGCGCCACCTGCGCGAGGAAATCACGATGCAGAAGCTCGCGCTGCTCGTCGGCCGCCAGGCGGTCGTGACGCCGCTCGAGCTGCAGCGGACCTTCTCGACGCTGATGGACACCTTCACCGTCGACTACGCCACCATCGCCCCCGCCCCCCTCGAAAAGGACCTCTCCGTCACCGAGCAGGACGCCCGCGCCCTCTTCGACGAAGACCCCGCCGCCTTCACCCTCCCCGAGATGCGCGACGTTTCGTATGTCGCCTTCCCCGTCGCCGACTTCGCCTCCGCGCCCGCCGAGCCGCCCTCCGAGGACGCCCTCCTCGACTACTACGAGGCCCACATCGCCGACTACACCACCACCGTCACCGGCGAAGACGGCAAGGAAGCCCAGTCCGTCGCCGACTTCGACGAAGTCAAGGACTCCATCGCCTCCGCCCTCGCCCTCGAGGACGCGCGCGAAACCGCCCGCTCCGCCGCCGCCGAATTCTACTACTCCCTCCTCCCCGGCGGCGACGACCCGCGCCTCCCCGACCTCGCCGAGAAGGCCGCCGCCGCCGGCCGCCAGCCCCAGTCCCTGACCAACCTGCGCCGCACCGCCACCCCCGTCGCCGACGCCGGCTACCGCCTCGCCGCCGAAGCCTTCGAACTGGGCCTCGACATCTACGACCGCGCCGGCGCCCCCTTCGACGGGCAGGACGCCGTCTACGTCCTCTACCTCGACGCCATCCACGCCCCGCGCGTCCCCGACTTCGACGAAGTCAAGGACGACGCCCTCGCCGCCGCCAAGCAGAAAGCCCTCGCCGCCGCCATGAACGACAAGGCCGACTTCGTCAAGGCCGCCGCCGAAACCGGCATCGCCGAAGGCAAATCCCTCCGCGCCTCCCTCAAGGGCTCCGGCATCCCCGTCACCGCGGCGCCCACCTTCACCGGGCTCGAAGGCACCTCCTCGACCAACGCCGCCATCCGCTCCCTCGTCCAGGCCGTCGTCGCCTGCAACGCCGGCGACCTCACCGACCCCGTCCCCTCGCCCGACGGCCTCCTCGTCGCCCACGTCAAGGCCCGGCAGGCCGCCGACCCGGCCCTCTTCGAGAGCTACTCCGCCGAGATGTCCAACGTCATCCGCGGCCGCCGCGCCCAGGAACTCTTCGCCGACTGGCAGGCCTCCCTCCTCGACCCCGCCAACTTCACCGACTACCGCGCCTCCGCCGCCGACTACGACGAAGACGAAGGCTTCGAAGAAGAAGCCGCCGCCGAAGAAGCCGCCGCCGAAGAGACCGCCGACGAGGCCGCCGCCACCGACGAGCCCTGACCCCGCCCGCAACCCGGCAACCCGGAATCCCGGAAACCCGCCCCCCCGGCAACCCGGCAACCCGAACCCCCGGCAACCCGGCCCTCCCATATAAAAAACCAACCAACCAGGAGACACCCCAAATGATCGTCACCACCAAAGAACTCTTCGCCCACGCCTACGGCAAATACGCCATCGGCGCGTACAACATCAACAACCTGGAGCAGACCATGGGCCTCTTCCAGGGCAACGTCCAGAGCAAGGCGCCGTTCATCGTCCAGCTCTCCAAGGGCGCGCGCAGCTACACCCACAAGCTCATGCTCGAAGCCATGATGCAGACCGCCGACAAGATCTTCCCCGAAGCCATCTTCGCGATCCACCTCGACCACGGCGACGAAGCCACCTGCATGGACTGCATCGAATCCGGCGTCTACTCCTCCGTCATGATCGACGCCTCCGCCGAACCCTACGAAAAGAACGTCGAGATCACCCGGCGCGTCGTCGAAGCCGCCCACGCCAAGGGCATCGTCGTCGAAGCCGAGATCGGCCAGCTCAAGGGCGTCGAAGAAGACGTCGTCGCCGCCGAGCACGTCTACACCAAGCCCGAAGAAGCCTACCGCTTCGTCCAGGACACCGGCTGCGACTCCCTCGCCTGCGCCATCGGCACCTCCCACGGCGCCTTCAAGTTCAAGGGCGACCAGAAACTCCGCTTCGACATCCTCGAGCAGATCCAGAAGCTCATGCCCGGCTATCCCCTCGTCATGCACGGCTCCTCCTCCGTTCCCCAGGACGAAGTCGCGCGCATCAACGCCGCCGGCGGCGCCATCAAGGGCGCGTCGGGCGTCGACGCCACGCAGTTCCTGGGCGCGGCCAAGCTGGGCGTGACCAAGATCAACATCGACACCGACGGCCGTCTCGTCTGGTGCCGCGTCCACCGCGAATTCTTCCGCGACCACCCCGAGCAGTTCGACCTGCGCGCCCCCGGCAAGATCTTCATGCCCGAGTACGCCAAGTTCATCGCCGCCAAGAACGAACTCCTCGGCAGCGCCGGCCAGCTCGACTCCGTCCGCGAATACCTCAAGAAGTAATCGCCAGGACATTCCGTCACGCAACGGGAGCCCCCCTCGGGCTCCCGTTTTTGCACCCACCCGTCCTGCTGGTTCACGGATAATTCAGGATGTTTTCCTTTTCCGGCAGATTCCATCGTGTTCAAAGGGACCTTGTCTCCTTCGCATCCGCACACACGCAATCGTTCCGCAAATGCTCTCGCCGACTCCCGGCTCACGTGGTAGGGTTGCGGACATGGATTCCCTCCCACAGCCTCCACCTCCGCTCTTTCCCGGTCTCGTTCCGGATGCGCCGCCCCCGGGCTCCGTCTGGGCCTACCGCCAGACCCTCGCCCTGGGGTTGCTTCCGCTCGGTACCGCCCTCCTGGTCGCCGCGGCGCTCCTCCCCGACCTCCCCCCTCCCGCCTTTCTCTGGACGCTTGCCGGCGGCATGCTCCCCCTCGTCCTCTTCGCCGCGCTCTGGCCCCGCGCGATGCACCGCGCCCGCCGTTTCCGCGGCGCGGGCCTCCTCCACTATCTCGTCCGCTGCACCCCCGCCCTCCTCCCCCCCGCTCTCCTCTGGATCGGCTTCCACCGCGTGCTCCACGAGACGGCCGGCGCCTGGCCCCTGATACTCCTGGCCGCCGCCCTCGTCCTCCATCCCGTCACGCGCATCCTCCACGAATCCGCCTCCCCCCGCCTCGAACTCGCCCGCCTCTGGGTCCGCCAGACGGAAGTCCTTTTCATCCTCCTTGCCGTCCTCGGACTTCTCTCCGGCGCCATCCTGGAAGCCCACAAGGACTACCCCACCGATCCGACCCTGCTCCTCCTGCTCCTCTGGATTCTCGGCATCCTCCTCTCCGTCGCCTCCCTCGTACTCGCGGCCGTCCAGTGGCAACGCCTGCGCGGCGGTCCCGGCGACGCTCCCGTTTCCCCGCCCCAGCTTCTCGACGATCCGCCTTCCCCACCCTCTCGGGATTTCCCCGCCCCCTTGG
>CACXEY010000224.1 GCA_902766695.1 uncultured bacterium | reverse complement strand
TTTTGGAAACAGGAAAAACCCTGTGTTTTCCGTCGGTTTGCCCGCTCCCCGCACCATGAAGATGACCGCCCTTCCCCGCGCGCGCTAGAGGTTTTGTCTTGCCCCCTCCCCTCCCCCGCGCTAGTGTTTTTCCTTTCCCGCCGGACCGGGCATCCCGCCCGCCCCCCCGCGGGACCCGAAAGTGAAGGTACGCGCCATGATCGAATGCAAACACACCGCCCTCAACGCCTGGGTCGCCGAAGTCGCCGCCCTCTGCCAGCCCGACGCCATCCACTGGTGCGACGGCTCGCAGGCCGAGTACGACGCCCTCGCCGCGCAGCTCGTCGCCAGGGGGACCTTCATCCGCCTCGACGGCGCCAAGCGCCCCGGCTCCTACCTGGCCCGCTCCAATCCCGCCGACGTCGCGCGCGTCGAGGACCGCACCTTCGTCTGCCCCGCCGACCCCCGCGAAGCCGGCCCCAACAACCACTGGCGCGACCCCGCCGAAATGAAGGCCGAGATGACGGCCCTCTACCGCGGCTCCATGCGCGGCCGCACCATGTACGTCATCCCCTTCAGCATGGGCCCCGTCGGCTCCCCCATCTCGCGCATCGGCGTCGAGCTGACCGACAGCGCCTACGTCGCCTGCAACATGCGCATCATGACGCGCGTCGGCGGCGCCGTCCTCGACGAACTCGGCACCGACGGCGAATTCCTCCGTTGCCTGCACTCCGTCGGCTACCCCCTGGCCGACGGCCGCCCCGACGTCGCGTGGCCGTGCGACCCCGACCGCCGCTACATCACCCACTTCCCCGACGACCCCGCCATCTGGTCCTACGGCTCCGGCTACGGCGGCAACGCCCTCCTCGGCAAGAAATGCTTCGCCCTGCGCATCGCCACCACTCTCGCCCGCAAGCAGGGGTGGCTCGCCGAGCACATGCTGATCCTGGGCCTCACCAACCCCGAGGGCAAGAAAATCTACGTCGCGGCCGCCTTCCCCTCCGCCTGCGGCAAGACCAACCTCGCCATGCTGACCCCGACCCTCCCGGGCTGGAAGGCCGAATGCGTCGGCGACGACATCTGCTGGATGAAGTTCGGCGACGACGGCCGCCTGCGCGCCATCAACCCGGAGGCCGGATTCTTCGGCGTCGCGCCGGGGACCTCCTTCAAGTCCAACCCCAACGCCATGCGGACGATCGCGAAGAACACCATCTTCACCAACTGCGCCCTGACCCCCGACGGTGACATCTGGTGGGAAGACATGACCGACGACCTCCCGCCCGCCCTCACCGACTGGAAGGGCAACCCCTGGACCCCGTCCACCGGCACCAAGGCCGCCCATCCCAACGCCCGCTACACCACTCCCGCCTCCCAGTGCCCCGTCATCGACCCCGCGTGGGAAGACCCCGCGGGCGTACCCATCAGCGCCATCCTCTTCGGCGGCCGCCGCCCCACCACCGTACCCCTCTGCATGGAAGCGCGCAGCTGGACCCACGGCACCTTCCTCGGCTCCGTCCAGGCCAGCGAAACCACCGCCGCGGCCGCGGGCAGCGTCGGCGTCCTGCGCATCGACCCCATGGCCATGCTGCCCTTCTGCGGCTACAACATGGGCGACTACTTCCAGCACTGGCTCGACATGGAAAAACACCCCGGCGCCAAGCTGCCAAAGATTTTCTATGTCAACTGGTTCCGCAAATCCGACGACGGCCGCTTCCTGTGGCCCGGCTTCGGCGACAACTCCCGCGTCCTCAAGTGGGTCTTCCAGCGCTGCGAAGGCACCGTCGGGGCGAAAGAGACCCCCATCGGGCTCCTTCCCGACCCCGCCGACCTCGACCTCGCGGGCCTCGACCTCGATCCCGACGACCTCGACGACCTTCTCACCCCCGACATCCCCGGCGCCCTGGCCGACATTCCCGCCTACCGCGCGCACTACGCCAAATTCGGCGACGCCATCCCGCCGGCCCTCACCGCCGAACTCGACGCCCTGGAAGCCCGCCTCCGCGCCGCCGCCGCCCCATGAAGCACATCACCGTCCGCTTCTACTCCCTGATTCCGCGCCCCGGCATCCAGGAAGTTCCCTACGACACCGACGCCCCGACCGCCCGCGCCCTTCTCCACGAACTCCAGTCCAACCGCGCCATCCCCCTGACGACCAACATCGTCAAGGCCGCTCGCAACGACCAATTCATCGAATGGGACGACCCCTTCCAGGACGGCGACACCCTCACCATCCTCCCCCCCTTCTCCGGCGGCTGATTCCCACTTGCGCTTCGGGACAACACCGGGCGGGTCCGGGCGGGCTCAAGCCTCGCCCCTGCGAGACGCTCCCCACAAGATTCCCCTTGACAAAACGCCCGTTCATTTCCACACTCGCCCCATGACATCCGCCCCCCACACACATCGTACGGGCGGGCTTCAGCCCGCCCCTTCCCTCCACTCCCCCGCCCTCCCCCGCCGCCGCGTCTCTCCCCGCAATCCCCGCATCAACTACCGCAACGGCTGGTTCTTCGTCACCTGCCAGGTCGCCCACAACAAAAGCATCTTCGGCGCCATTTCCGGCGGCCGCTTCCTTCCCTCCCCCCTTGGAGCCATCGTCGCCTCCGTCTGGCGCAAACTTCCCGAGACGCACCCCGAACTGGCCCCCGACGACTACGTCGTCATGCCCAACCACTTCCACGCCGTCGTCCACATCCGCCAACGCGACACCAACAAACTGCACCATCTCGGCCACCTCGTCGGCCGCCTCAAGGGGGCCACCGCCCACGCCTACGGCGCAATGCGCGCCGAAGGCCGTTGTCCCGACATCGGCCCCGCCCTCTGGCAACGCAGCTACTGGGACAACCTCGTCACCTCCGCCGCCGAACTCGACGCCGTCCGCCGCTACATCCGTGCCAACCCGTCCAACTGGGAGCGCGACCGCTTCGGCCCCTGCACCACCCACGTCCGCGGCAACACCGCCCTTCTCGGCGGCCCCCTGATTGCCTTCGTCGCCTCCCAGGGCCACCCCGCCGCCGACCTCCGCCCACGCCTTTTCCGACGCACCCCGGTCCCCGCCCGCGACACCCCCGCCATCATCTCCACCTTCACCAGCGCCCAGGAGCGCGAAGCCCTCCGCCGCTCCCTCGCCAAGAACCGCCCCGTCGTCTGGGTCTGTCCTTGCGGCATCCCCCCAGAAACCTCCCTCCCGCCCCCTCTCCTCGACGCCCTCAACGCCGGCCGCGCCCTCCTCGTCTCCCCCCGTTCCACCGGCTCCCCCCTCGACAAGAAAACCGCCGCCTGGTGCAACACCTGGCTCCTCCGCCACTCCCGCGAAATCTGGACCGGCACCCTCACTCCCGGCGGCCTCCTCGAAACCCTCCTCCACAACCTCCCATGACCCCCCCGCCCCAAAAATATCGTACGGGCGGGCT
>CACXEY010000223.1 GCA_902766695.1 uncultured bacterium | reverse complement strand
GCTGGCGCTGGCCTGGGCGGCGTGGCGGAACCGGCGGCACGGGCGGCCCTTCGCGTCGGCGGCGTGCGGGGCGCTGTGGGTCGGGTATCCGCTGGCGCTGGCGGTGGCGGCGTGCCGGGCGGAGCCGGCGGGAGGGGCCGGGTTCCCGGGGAACCTGGACTGGGCGATCGTGCCGGCGGGGGCGCTGGCGGCCTTGCCGTCGCTGATGGCGGCGGCGGCGGCGGCGGCGCTGGCGGTGCGGTTGAACACCGTCGCGACGGTGAGCGCCTGCGCGGCGGTGTTCTCGCTGGGACTGGTGTCGGGGCCGCTGCTGGGGGCGCACTGGGACGCGTCGTTCCCGGCGCGCGCGGCGTGCGCGCTGCTGCCGGACGGGCAGGCGTTCTGGCTGACCGACGCGCTGGATGCCGGTCGCGGGGTGCCGGGGGGCTACGTCGCGGGAGCCGTCGTCTACGCGGCGCTCTGGGCGGGGGCCTGCCTGGCGCTCGGCGTGCAGGCGTTCCGGAGGAGCGAAATCCCATGACGGCGCCGCCTGCAAGCCCCCCCGCGGTCCGCGCGGAAAAACTGTGCAAGACGTTCCTCGACTTCTGGCGGCGTCCGCGCGTCGAAGCCGTGCGCGGCGTGGACCTGGAGGTGCCGTCGGGGAGCGTTTTCGCCCTGCTCGGCCCGAACGGCTCCGGCAAGTCCACCATCGTCAAGATGATCCTCGGCCTGCTCTTCCCGACGTCCGGCACCCTGGAAGTGCTCGGCGCGTCCCCGCGGTCGGTCGAAGCCAAGCGCCGCATCGGGTACCTGCCCGAGGAGTCGCGCCTCTATCCGCAGCTGACGCCGCGCGAGACGCTTGAATTCCACGCCCGCCTCTTCGGCCTTCCCCGCGCCGTCGCGCGCCGCCGCATCGGCGAACTGCTGGCCATGACCGGACTCGAACACGCGCGCGACCGCGCCGTCGGCGGCTTCTCCAAGGGCATGGCGCGGCGCGTCGGCCTCGCCCAGGCGCTGCTGAACGACCCCGACCTCGTGCTGCTCGACGAACCGTCGTCCGGACTCGACCCCCAGGGCGCGCGCCAGATCAAGGACCTCATCCTCGCGCTCGGCGCGCGCGGCAAGACCGTGGTGCTCACGTCGCACCTGCTGGCGGATGTCGAGGACGTGTGTTCGCGGATCGCCATCGTCTTCAACGGCGTCCTGCTCGCGCAGGGGGCCCTCGACGACCTGCTGGAGCGGCGCGACCGCACGTGCCTCTCGTTCCCCACGCCGGAGGACCCGGCGCGGCTCGAACGCGCGGCCGGCGAGGTCCGCCGGGCCCTGGGATGCGAGCCGGAGGTGACGCATCCGCGGCAGGCGCTCGAACCGTACTTCCTGGAACTGGTGCGGTGCGCGCGCACGCCGGGGGCGACCGGCGCCGTGCCGTCGGCCCCGCTGGCGCCGTACCTGGCGGGCGGGGAAAAGGAGAAAGAACCATGAGCGGACTGAGCAAGGTGGAGCGCTGGGACGCGCGGCTGAAATCGGTGTTCGACGAAATCGACCGCGAACTCGAAGCGGTGGACGGCCTCCGGCACGTCCCGCTGCATCCGGTGCGGCCGCCGGCGGGCACGACGTCGAATCCCGAGGACGACGGCGTTCTGGATCTGGGCGCGAACTACACGGTGGGCATCGGCTCGAAGTACGGCCCCGGCTACGTCCTGCGCATCCGCGTGGCCACCCTGGAGGAGGTGGACCCCGAGGGCTACAGGCTGCTCGAAGAGACCGTCGTCGAAAAGCTCCGCCAGAAGCTCCCCGCCGCCTTCCCCGGCGCCAACCTCTCCGTGGACCGCGACGGCGCCGTCTACAAGATCCACGGCGACCTCTCGCTGGACGGCATGTGACGGGAAGGGGCGGGCGTGCGGCGTCCGCGGGACCGGGAAAACATGCGTCCGCACGTTTCCGGCAACCGCCTTCGGCATGACGGACTCCGGCGGGCAGGGACTGCCCGCCCTGCCACTGTGCCTGGCTACTCCCTGGCGCGGGCGCACCCCGGAGCGGCAGCGAAGGGAATTCGGATCAACCGGCGTTCCCCGGTCCGGGAGCGTCCGCGCGGTTTCCCGGCCCGCTTTGGGGGATGAGGGCGACGCGGGACTCTTCGTCGCGGGCGAGGACTTCGACGAGGAGGTTCTTGCCGCGGACGAAGAGGCCGTGGACGGCGGAGGGGCCTTCGGTGGCGACGACGTCGAGGAGCAGGTCGATCATGGGGCGGGTGATGCGCAGTCCGGGGAGGAGGACCGGGATGCCGGGAGGGTAGGGGACGATGAGCTGGCCGCAGATGCGGCCTTCGCTTTCGGCCAGCGGCACGAGTTCGCCGTCGCAGAGCGCCGCGTCCCGCGGGAGGACGGATACCTGTTCGTCGATGGCCGCGGGGATGGCCGGGATGCGGGTCTCGGCTTCGGGGCGGCCGATGCAGGAGGCGTGTTCGCGGCAGACGCGGTAGAGGTACTCGAAGTGGTCTTCGACGGTGCCGGCGGTCACCAGGAACAGGAGGGTCGACGGGGACGCCTTCTCCCACTGGATGCGGGCGCGGAGGAGCGCGAGTTCGAAGCGTTCGCGGTCCTCCGGGGTGCGGAAGGAGAGGAGCAGCTTGAGGGGGTCGTGGAGGTAGCCCTGGGCGGCCCAGTCGGGGCCGGGACCGGCGAGGTCGGCGAGCGAGGGGAAGCAGTCGGCTTCGGGCAGGCGGAGGAGGTCGGCGACTCGCTGCTTGAAGGCTTCCACCCAATGGAGGCGGTCTTCGAGCAGGGAGAGGCCTTCGAGGCGCATCTGGACGCCCGCGGTGTCGAGGGTCGCCAGCATGGGGTAGTGGGGGGAGGTGGAGTGCCAGTAGCGGAGGACTTCGTGGAGGTCGTGCAGGAATTTTTCGAAAGAGCCGCGCCCGTGCAGCGCGAAACGGCGCCGGAGCCAGCGGAAGGGGCGGAGGGATTCGTCGTCGAGCAGCGCGCGGAAACGGGTGGAGACGTGGATCATCGAGGCCTGCGAGAAGGCGGCGAGGGCCTTGTGGGTGGACTGGACGGCGAAGTGGGCGCCGCGGAGTTCGTTGACGGCGGCGTAGCGGGAGGGGGAGCCGTCGGGGGCTTCCCAGGTGTAGTAGGGGTGGAAGGCGAGGTAGGGCGCCCAGGCTTCGTCGGCGTAGAAGAGGACGCCTCGCTCTTCGCAGAGGCGCGCGATCTCCCACGCGGGGTAGAGGACGCCTTCGTAGGTGCACGTCGTCAGCACCAGCAGGCGCGGCGGACCGGAGGGCGGCGGCGGGGCGTCGAGGGCGGCGCGGATGTCGTCGAGGGCGACGGGGCCCCAGATGCCGTAGCGGGCGTTGTAGCGCGCGGGGAGGTAGCGGGGAACCGCGCCCGCCTGCACCACGGCGTGGTGTACCGACTTGTGGCAGTTGCGGTCGAGCAGGACCGTCTCGCCGGGACGCAGCAGCGTCATCAGCATCGCCTTGTTCGACGTGCTCGTCCCGTTGGTGATGAACGCGGTGTGGGCCGAGCCGAAAATCTCCGACGCCAGCCGTTGCGCCTCCACCAACGGGGCCGAGCCTTCGGGCGAGGAGAGGTCGCCCAGGCGTTCGACCGAGACGGAGAGGTCCGCCCGGAACGTCATGTCGCCGAACGCGTCGTGGAATCCGCGCAGGAAGGGCGAATCGTCGAACGCGTGCCCCGCGTTGTGACCCGGCGTGTGCCAGTTGCTGCCGGCGCGGTTGCACACGTACTCGCGGAGAGCCGTCCAGAAGCGCGGCGACCAGAACGAGCGGAACATCCGCTGCAGGCGCTCGCGGTACAGGGCGGGATCGCGGAACATGGCGGCCGGACGCGAGGTCCACCGGCGGGTCGGCGCGGGCGGATCGGCGGCGCCGGGGCGCGCGAGGACGACTTTCGGCAGCGCCGGGAAGTAGGCGAGGAACCAGCGCGCCAGCGGGATGCCGTCGATGCGCAGCGACTGGACGGGAACCGGCGGCGCCGCCGGGTCGGCCGGGTCCGGCAGCGCGTCGTCGAAGAGGAACAGGCAGCAGAACTTCGCCGCGTCCGACACGAACCGGTGCCGCGCCTCCACGTCGAACAGCAGGTCTCCCATCTCCTGCGGCGTGTGCGCGACGAGCAGGCGCAGGCGCGGGAAGTCCAGCGGATGCCCGTTGGAGAACGCCTCCTTGCAGAACGCGCGGAAGGCGTCCGACAGCCCGTATTCCATCTCGGGCAGGACGGTGGCGTCGTCGGGGGCGGGGGCGTGGAGGTAGATGACATGGAGGGGTTGCAGCATGGCCGCGGAGCATGGCAGAAAGCTGGGGCCGACTCCACAAGAAAATGCTTCCGGCCGCTCCGCCGGAGAACCTACCGCCCGGTCCGCGCCTGTTTTGAGATTACGGAAAACGGCCGGAAACACGCCGTTCCACGCCCATTCCTCCCTCCATGAAGAAGCCGCCCCGGAATGGGCGGGGCCGGGCGGCGGCAGGGGGGGAGATGGGGCAGGGGGGGCCGGAACACGGGCGGCGGGCGGCGGACGCCCGCGTTCCCGGTGAAGCGTTTTCGCAGGGGAGGGGCGCGGGGCTTGCAATGGGGGGGCGGAGTGTGGGAAAGTGCGGGTCTGAAGCCAGAACGCGGAGTAGCGAACATGAGATTGACCGACCAGGACATCGAAGCCATCGCCCAACGGATCGCCGGCGACATGCGCGGCGGCGGCGGCGCAGCCCGCGCGTCCTCGGCCGGTGCGGCGGCTTCCGCCCCGTACAAGGGGACGATTCCCGCCGGCGCGATGGGGGTCTTCGACACGGTGGACGACGCGGTCGCCGCCGTGCGCAAGGCGTTCCCGGTCTTCACGAACCTGCCGCTGGACGTGCGGCGCCGCATCATCGCGAACATCCGCGCCGTCATGGCCGAGAACTCGGCGGCGCTGGCGAAGAAGGCGGTCGAGGAAACCCATTACGGCCGCTTCGAGGACAAGGTCGCCAAGAACGCGCTCGCCATCGAGAAGAGCGTCGGCACGGAGGGCCTCCTCACGCGCGCGTTCACCGGCGAGCACGGCCTGACGCTGGTCGAGTACGCGCCGTACGGGGTCATCGGGGCCATCACGCCGACGACGAACCCCGTCGCGACGATCATCTGCAACACCATCTGCATGCTGTCGGCGGGCAACGTCGTGGTCTTCAGCGTGCACCCGGCGGCGCGGTACGTCTCCATCGAGACGGTCGCGCTGCTCAACAAGGCCATCACGGCCGCGGGCGGGCCGCCGAACACGGTCGTGTGCATCTCGAACCCGACCATCGAGTCGGCGGGGCAGATCATGCACCATCCGGGGATCCGCGTGCTCTCCGTGACGGGCGGCGAGGGCGTGGTCAAGGCCGCGATGAACGCCGGCAAGCGCGCGATCTGCGCGGGGCCGGGCAATCCGCCCGTCGTGGTGGACGAGACGGCGGACATCGACCACGCGGCGGAGTCCATCGTCATAGGCGCGTCCTTCGACAACAACATGATCTGCATCGAGGAGAAGGAGACGATCGTCGTCGATTCCGTCGCCGACCAGCTCATCCAGGCGATGCTGCACCACAACGCGGTGCTGATCCCGAAGAGCAAGATCCCCGCGATGGAGCAGGTGATTTTCACGAAGATGGCCGGCCCGCGCGGCAAGGCCACCGTCAACAAGAAGTGCATCGGCCAGAACGCCGACGACCTGCTTGCGCAGATGGGCATCTCCGCCCCCTCCAGCACGCGCCTGGCGATCGTGGAAGTGCCGAACGACCACCCGTTGCTCTGGACGGAGCAGATGATGCCGGTGATGCCGATCACGCGCGCGAAGAACGCCGGGGCGGCGATCGACCTGGGCCTGGAGATGGAAGGGCAGTGCTACCACACCGCCATCATGCACTCGCGCAACATCGACAACCTCTCGCGGATGGCGAAGGAGTGCAACTGCTCCATCTTCGTCAAGAACGGCCCCTCGCTGAACGGACTCGGGTTCGGCGGCGAGGGCTACACCTCGTTCACCATCGCGTCGCCGACGGGCGAAGGGCTCACCACGTCGAGGAGCTTCTCGCGCATCCGGCGCTGCACGCTGGTGGACCGGTTCCGCATCGTGTGAGAATGAATTTGGGATAGACAAGAGTCCGAGGAGAAAACCGACATGAGCAAACCCTTCCCCGCCTTCGCCGCCATCGAGTTCGACAGCGTGCCCGCCGGCATCTTCGCCGCCGACGCCGCCCTCAAGCGCGCCCCCGTATCGCTGGTCCGCTCCGGCACCATCGGCCGCGGCCGCCAGCTGCTGGTCTTCGCCGGCACCACCGCTTCCGTCGAGGAAGCGCACACCGAGGCGCTCTTCCAGGGCGGCCTGCAGGTGGCCGACAACGTCATCCTGCCCGACATCCATCCCGACCTCTACTCCGCCCTCCTCGACGGCACCCGCCGCGCGCCCGATCCCGAGCAGCCCGTGTGGGTCCTCGAGACCCCGACCGTTTCCTGCAACATCGAAGCCATCGAGAAGGCCCTCAAGGGCGTCCCCGTCTCCCTCCTCGAGTTCCGCGCCGGCGACCCGCGCATGGACGGCCGCGGGCTGGCCGTCATCCAGGGCGACCTCTACGACCTCGAAGCCGCGCAGGAACTCGCCCTGGGCGTCCTCGAAGGGCGCGGCATCGCCGCCCAGCACCGCCTGCTGACCGCGCCGCACACCGCCCTGCTCGCGCTGCTCGGCGACTCCACCCGCTTCGACCTCTGCTCCGCGCTGCCCCTCGAAGGCGAAACCGCCAGCTGATTCCCGCGGAGAAGCGCGCCATGCTGCTGGGCAAAGTCATCGGCACCCTCGTTTCCACGCAGGTCTACGAAGGCCTGCAGGGCGTCCCCATGCTCTGGGTCCAGCCCCTGGCCAAGGACGGCACCGAGACCGGAACCCCGATCGTCTGCGCCGATTCCACGCGCATGGCGGGGCCGGGCGAACTGGTCTACTACGAAGGCGGACGCGAAGCCGCGCTGGCGCTCGACCCGTGGTTCGTGCCCGTGGACCACGCCATCATCGGGCTGGTCGATTCCCTGAAGGCCCCCGACTGGAAAGGACCGGTGCCCCAATGATCCTCGGACGCGTCGTCGGCGACATCACCTCGACCATCAACCACCCCTTCTACGACGGCAAGCGCCTGCTGCTGATCGAGAAAATCTCGATGGACGGCAAACCGCAGGGCGGCTACCTCGTCGCGGCCGACTCCGCCGGCACCGGCGCCGACGAAACCGTGCTGGTCCTCGACGAAGGCAACGGCGCCCGCCAGATCTTCGAGAGCAAGGACGGCCCCGTGCGCTCCGTCGTCGTCGGGGTCGTCGATGCCATCGAGCAGGCCTGAGCCCCGCTCCACCGAAGAATACCTGCGGTCTCGCCGCCGCCAGCTCAAGCGCCGCATCGACGCCACCCCCAAGGGGTGCATCCCCTCCCTCTGCCGCGCCATCACGCGGATGTGGATCGCCTTTTTCCTCCTCATCCTCGCCTCTTGCAGCGTGACCAACCTCTGGGAACGCTACAGCATGGTTCTCCCCCACGTCAAACACGTCGCCCCCGGCATGACCGAAGCCGAAGTCCGCGCCCTCTTCCCCCGCCGCCTGCACCCCGAGGCGCGTGCAACGGAGCAAGTCATGCCCGGCACCCACCTTGTCCCCGATTCCCGACCCGCTGTCCGCGAACTGGAAGTCCGAAGTCTCCGTCCCCCCTCCTGGCTGGATTTCCCGCTGTTCCTTCACGGCGCCGACTGGGACGGCGCCACCCTCTACTTCGACGCCTCCGGCCGCCTCGCCGGCCTCCACTACACCGCCTACCACAACCGCTGGAAACCCGATTGGGCCGCCCCCGCGCCCGCCGGCGGGCCGTGAGAAGTTTTCCAATGATTGGAGCAATTTTCCCAATCATTGGAGTTGTCAGGTGGAAACCTTGCGTTTTCTTGTCGGGGCCCGGCCTCCGGGCGGGCCGTGCGGCAGGATGGCCCATGACGGGCCGCCCGGAGGTCGGCCCCTACCGGCCGACCGCACCATGCGAAAGACAGGGGGGCACCTGACAACCCCAATGGAGTTGTCATCGACATGACTGTCTCTGGCGGGCAGGGACTGCCCGCCCTGCCCATCCATGCGAATTGAAAATCGCAATGTTTTCGACTGACAACGCCAATGATTGGATAAAAATTCTCCGTGCCGTTGGCGAACCGCTCCGTACGGACGCAACGGTTGTTTCCAAACAGGCACACCGTTCCGGGGACCGCCGTCCACCGGGTGCCTTTGCACGCCTTCCGGTGGGGTCTCAGTCGAGCGAGCTGGTCCAGTTGACGGCATATTCGGCGGCGCGGGCGGTGTTGCCGGCGCAGTCAATCACGCCCGCGAGATGGCAGGTGGAGGGGGTTCCCTGGCCGCGGGTGGTGAGGGCGAAGACGGCGATGTAGGGGCGGTAATTCTTCTTGTCGAAGGAGGGGTTGTACGGGGCGTCGCCGAGGCCGATCGCGTTCTTCACGCATTCGGCGTTCTGGCCGATGCCGAAGGCGACGAGCTTGGTCGTCTGCCCGGAGACGGCGGCGGTGAGGTCGGCGGCGGAGGGGGAGGCGTTGGTGAAGACGTTCTGGTATCCGAGGTCGTTGTAGATGGTGGAGTTGGGGCGGATGACCGCGACCGGGATGCCGTTGGTGACCCGGACGGGATAGAACGCGCTCATGTCGGGACGGAAGCCGGGGCCGCCGCCGCCGGGGGTCTTGAGTCCGTCGGCGGTGAAGCCGTTGTCGTCCATCGCGGTGCAGTAGCCGTTGCGGCGGGAGCCGTAGGCCTGCTGGGTGGAGGGGTTGTGCTGGAGGATTTGCACGATGCCGACGTTGCGGAGGAGGGCGACGTCGTTGGTGGAGAGGTAGTAGATGCCGAGCGACTTGTAGAGGCCGGTGTCGCGCATGCCGCGGTTCGCGTCCATGGCTTCATTGAGGGTCGCGGTGTTGCCGGATCCTTCGCCGGCGGCGTTGTAGAGCGGGCCGAGGACCTTCCAGGAGCCGTCGTAGATGCCGAGGCCGCCGTGGACCGTGCGGGCGTCGACGGAGCCGCCGGAGACGGTCCCCCAGTCGATGGTGCCCTGCGTGCCGGTCCAGGCGCCGGAAGAGGCGACGTCCACCAGCGAGTCGAAGTTGTCGAAGTAGCCGCTCGTGCCCTGCTCCCGGTGGATGGCTTCGTAGGTGGCCAGGGAGTGGGCGACGCGCTTGATGTTGGAGATGTTGACCTTGCGGGCCTGGGTCTCGCGGAGGTTCGCGTAGCCGCGCAGACCGACCATCGCCACGAACGCCAGGATGGCGACGACGATGATCAGCTCGATGAGCGTGAAGCCGGCGGCGGCGGCGGCGCGGCGGGGGGCGGAGAGGGGACGGTTGTTCTGCATGGCGGGTTCCTCGGTTGTTTTCGAAGATAAAGCGCCGGTGGGCGGGGGATGGTTCACGGGGTGTCGTTCATGGTCGTGGAGGATGGGGGGGAAGAGGGGGAAAATGGCAGGATTTTTCCTGTTTCCAAAAGCATGGGGGACGGGAGGCGGGCGGGCGCGGGCCGGGGAGGCCGGCGGGCGGGGAGTCAGGATTCGACGGCGGTGCCGATCTTGGAGCCGAGGGCGGCTTCGGCGATGCTGCGGCCGTCGCGGAGGCGCGGGGTGACGCGCGGGACCCAGAGCATGCGGCGCTTGGCGCGGATGACCAGGTGGTGGTTCGGCAGGAAGAAGAACACGGCGTCGAGGACCGCCGCCAGCCAGAACAGCGGCGTGAACAGGCGGTAGGCCCAGAGGGCGCGCTTGAGGGAGCCGGGGCGCAGGGAGGCTTCTTCGCAGGTCTCCGGGACGAGCCCCGCGAAGAGTTCGGCGAGCACTTCGGTGAATTCGGTGAAGAAGCGGCCGAAGGTCTCGGTCTCCTGCACGTCGAAGCCGTCCTTGATGACGTCGAACAGTTCCGCCGGGGTGAAGCCGGCGCAGACGGGCGGGCGGGCGGGATCGGCAAGGCCCGCCCAGCGCCGGAAGAGGTTGACGAGGGAGCGGCGGCGGCGGCGCACGTGCAGGACGACGCGGGTCTTGGGGCGCAGGATGCGGTGGACCTGCGCCATGATGTCTTCGGGGCGGACGGCGTATTCGAGGACGCCGCCGAGCACGGCGGCATCCTGGGAGGCGTCGGGGAGGTCGAGGGCGGGAAGGCGGGCGGCTTCGCGGACGTCGTGGAATCCGAGTCCGGCGAGGAGGGCGGCACGGGAGGGGGACTCGGCGACGGCGGTCCAGGTCGCTTCCCCGGCGGCGGCGGCGTTCTGGGCGACGACGGCGGCGACCAGTTCGTCGGCGGTGAAGGAGAGGACGTCCTGTCCGGCGGCGGTTCCGAGCATGCGGGCCATGTGGCGGGCGAGCCGCTTGCGGAGGGGGGAGAGGAGGAAGATGCCCGTCCGGAGCCGCAGGATGTCGGCGGTGGAAGGGAGGGTTGCGGCGGCGGGTTCGGATGGGATGGAAGGTTCGCTCATTTCTGGGCCTACCTACCGCAAACGGCGGGTTTTGTCCAGTCCGCAAACGGGCGCGGCGTCCACGGCTCCCGGCCGCGCCGGGAGGGCGCCGGGATGGAAAATGGACTTGCGCCGGGGATGGAGATGGAGTAAGGTCGGGACCATTCCGTGAAGGCGGGTGTGTGTCACGGGCGCGCGCCGGAGCGGGACGAAGTGTTGCAACACGAAACAAAACCGTGGCAGGAGACAAAAGGAATGAAGAAAGTATTTGCAGTTTTGGCGGTCCTCGCGGTCGCGGCTGCGGCGCAGGCCGAATTGCTGGCCACCTGGAACACGGTCGGCGGCGCGGTGACGGTCAATTCGACCACAGGTGGTTTCGATGCCACCGACTTGGAACTCTACGGCAACGCGAAGCAGACCTCGACGGCGTCCATTTTCGGCGTGAACACGCTGACCGACGGCGCAAGCGGCATCGCCTTCACCGTGATGGTCGACAACGGCTTCTCCATCGAGAACGCCCAGCTGGCGGCACAGTACACGGGCTCCGCGACCGGTCCGAAGCAGATCGACTTCCTGGTCAATGACGCCGTGGTCGCGACCCACTCCCGCCCGACCCAGGGCAGCAGCTTCGACGTGAGCTTGGGCTCCCTCGGCGATGCCGCCGAAGTGGCCATCGTCGCCAACAAGGATGCCGGCACGGTCCGCAGCGGCGCGAGCGAGACGTTCAACAACAACGCCGGTTCGTTCGTGATCCGCACGGGCATGACCCTGAACGGCGATGTCGTGCAGGGCGGTGCGGTTCCCGAGCCGGCCACGATGAGCCTGCTGGGCCTCGGCGCGCTGGCGATTGCCCTGCGCCGCAAGCTGCGCAAGTAAGCTGACGCGAAGGCGAAAGCCGGAAAAAGGCGGTCCCGAAAGGGGCCGCCTTTTTCAATGCACAATGCAGAATGCACAATGCAGAATGGAGAATAAGGGCGCCCTGCGGGCGCAGTGAAAAGTGAAGAGTGAAAAGTGACAAGATGCGGTGTGTCCGTCGGGCAGGCGGGACGCAGGCGGGGGCACCTCGCTCCGACAGAGGGGAGAGGGAGAGGGTGGCGGAAAAAGGATTCCGAAAAAATGCAAACGGATTGCATTTTTTTATCAGGCGGGTAGAATGGCGGTTGGAATGGAGGAAGAGATGTACATACGGCGGGAGATGGAAGAGACGGTGAGGCGGGCGTCGGGGATGTTCCGGGTGGTGTTGCTGACGGGGGCGCGGCAGACGGGAAAGTCGACGTTGCTGCGCCACTGCGCGGAGAAGGGGCGGGGGGTGGTGACGCTGGACGATCCCGGGGAGCGGGCGCTGGCACAGGAAGATCCGGGGTATTTTCTGCAGAGGCATCCGGCACCGGTGCTGATCGACGAAATCCAGTACGCGCCGGAGCTGCTGCCGTACATCAAGATGGCGGTGGACGGTTCGGATGACCGGGGGCAATATTGGCTGACGGGTTCGCAGCGGTTTTCGCTGATGAAGGGTGTGAGAGAGAGTCTGGCGGGGCGGGTGGCCATCCTGGAGCTGTCGGGATTGTCGTGGGCCGAACGGCGGGGGACGGTACGGGCGGGGACACTGGCGGAATTGGCGTCGGGGAAGGTCGTGCCGTCCGGGGCCCCCGCCAAGGCCAAGGAGGTATGGGAGTCGATTTGGCGGGGGGGATACCCGGAGCTGGCGGCACGGCCGGAGACGGACGTGCGGTGGTTCCACGCGTCCTACGTGCGGACGTATCTGGAGCGGGACGTGCGGAATCTGCTCCGGGTGGAAGACGAGCGGGCGTTCCTGGCGTTTTTGCGGTGCGCGGCGGCGCGGACGGCCCAGGAGCTGAATGTCGCGGACATGGCGCGGGACACGGGGGTGGCGCCGAACACGGCGAAGGCGTGGCTGTCGGTGCTCGAAGCGTCGGGTGTGGTGTACCTGCTGCGGGCATGGTCGCGGAACCGCATCCAGCGGGCGGTGAAACGCCCGAAGCTGTATTTCGAGGACACGGGGCTGTGCTGCCATCTGACGGGATGGCCGAATCCCGAGACGCTGGAAGCCGGGGCGATGTCCGGGGCGATGCTGGAAACGCACGCCGTGATGGAGGTGGTCAAGGCCTACCGCAACCGCGGGCTGGAGGCTCCGGTGTTCCACTGGCGCGACGCCGCGAGGCGGGAAATCGACCTCGTGGTGGAGGAAGGGGGAAAGGCGCATCCGGTGGAAATCAAGAAAAAGGAACGTCCAACGGCGTCGGATGCGGCGGCGTTCGGATGCATTCCGGGCGAGGTGAGGGGGAAGGGGGCGGTGGTGTGCTTCTCGCAAAGCCGGGCGCCGTTGTCGAGGGAGGTGGGGGTGCTGTCGGTGGGGGATTTGTGAGGGAGCAAAATCGGGGCAAAACGGACAAGGAGCGATCGATGAAGAAGATTGGCGGAGTTTTCGTGGCGTTGGGGATGGTGTTGGGAGCAACAGCCCATGCAGAGGTGGTGGCGACGGCGAGGAGTCCGGAGGGGGCGTTTGCGGAGTTCCGGGTGGTGCTGGATGCGGTGGGGGCGCCGGCGGCGGTGGCGGATTTCATGGGGCTGGTGGACGGAAGCCAGGCGTGGCTGGATCCGGAGACTCGGGAGGTGCGGGGGGGGGCGGAGGACGCGTTCTACAAGGGGATGGTGTTCGATTGGAACACGGGGGACATGGTGCGGGGGGGCTTGCGGGCGGTGGCCGGGACGAACGGGGCGGTGCAGTACACGGGGGGGACGGGGTACACGGCGATGGGCAAGGGGGAGCATTCGCGGGATGCGGTATCGGTGGGGTCGCTCATCCTGCTGGAAGAGGGAGGGCCGCACAGCGGGGGCGGGGAAATCGCGCTGGCGCTGACGAACGGGACGACGCCGTGGACGGTGTTCGGGCAGGTCAAGGCGGGGGAGGGGGCGGGGTTGCGGGAGTTGGCGGCGGCGGTCACGGGCGGGGCGACGGAGGTGGAGTGGTCGGTGGACGCAAGCGGGGCGACGGCGGAAGAGCGGGCGGCGCTGGAGGAGGGGCGGGCGGCGTTGGCGGCGGTGCGGGGCATCCGGACGCGCCTGGACGGGGCGGGGCCGGCATGGGATTTGGACGGGAAGAGCCTGTTGGGGATTTCGACGACGACGGACCCGGCGGGCGGGTGGACGTTCCAGTGGGGGATGTGGAACGAGGGGAACGAGGCAACGGGGCTCGCCGTGGGTTGGGATGGGCTGGGAATGGGCGACGGGCGGGGATTCGCGTCGTTCCTGGAGGTGACGCATCCGAAGCTGACGGGCAAACCGTTCAGCGGGAAGTGGCGGATCGGGGTGGAGCATTCGGCGCAGCGGATGCAGTATTGGCTGGATTTCGACGGGGGCACGGGGATGTGGGCGGTGGTGGAAAGCGGGGCCGTCACGGACAGCGGCCGGATTTCGGGAATCCGCTCGTGGCGCGAGACGGGGAACAGCGTGTTCGTGTTCTTCGGGATGGGGCTGACGGCGAATTACTATTATTTCGGTTTCGCGGAGGAGGGAGCGATGGAGGGGCGGTTCATGTCGAAGCAGCAGTACACGGCGTGGACGGAGGACTGGGGACGCTTCGAGATGGCTGAGGGATGGGGGGATGAGGCGAGAAAGGTGGCGCGGCGGCTGGCACGGAAGGGGGAGGGCAAGGCCCCCAGGCTGGGAGGAGTGATGCCCGACAGGCGGAGGGGGGAGTGACGAGGACGGCGGGGCGTGCACGGGATGGCGGGTTGACACCCCGCCGCCAGGCAGGAGAACGAAGCGGAAGGAGGAACAGAGTGGGAGCGTACGGCCATGGGCGATGTTGAATATTGGGCGTGTTGGGCGGCGATGGCGATGGGGCTGGCGTTGCATGGGGTGGTGCGTTGGCGGAGCGGGGAGGCCTGGCGGCGGCGGTTGGACGCGTGGCTGACGTGGGGGGCGTGGGTGGCGGTGGGGGCGGTGAGCCTGGCGCTGGTGGCGCGGCACGAGCCGTGGCGGGACGAGTTGCACACGTGGCTGGTGACGCGGGATTTGACGCTGGAGCAGTTGTGGCACGAGATGCGTTGGGAGGGACATGTGATGCTGTGGCAACTGGTGCTGCATCCGTTTGCAAGGGGCGGGGCGCCGGTGTGGACGCTGGGGGCGGTGTCGTGGGCCGTCAACTGGGCGGCGCTGGCGTTTTTCGCAAAGAAGGCGCCGTTCGGGGCGGCGGAGAAGGCGGTGGCGATGGCGGCGGTGCCGTTCGCGTATTTGAACCCGGTGGTGTCGCGGTGCTACGTGCTGGTGCCGCCGGTGCTGTTCGGGTTGGCGGCGCTGTGGGGCGAACGGGACGAACGGCCGGTGCGGTTCGGGGTGCTGGTGGCGCTGCTGGCGAACACGCATTCGTACATGTGGGGGACGGCGGGGCTGATGGCGCTGGTGTTCGCGTGGGAGAACGTGTGGCGGAGAAAGGACGGAAAGGGGTGGAAGGCGTGCGGCGGGCAGCGGGCGGGGCTGGCCGTGATGGCGGCGGGGATCGCGGTGGCGCTGGCGCAGGTGGTGCCGACGCTGTGGGACCCGAGCCGGGGATGGGGTTGGCATTGCGGCTGGAAGGCGGATTTGCTGTCGTTCCTGGGGCTTGCGCCGACGTGGGGCTGGAAGGCGGCGGCGCTGGCGGGCGTGTGCTGGGCGGGGTGGGCGGCCTGGAAGCGGGACCGGGGTGCGTGCGTGGTGTTCGCGGGGAGTTTGGCGTACATGGTGGGGTTTTCGGTGTTTTTGTACAGCGCGGCGGTGATGAACCGGGCGGTGCTGTGGTACGGGGTGTTCCTGTGGGCGCTGTGGGCGGTGGGCGGGAAGGTCGATGCGAAGTGGAGGACGGCGGCGATGCTGGCGGTGGGGCTGGCGTTGTGGCGTCCGGACCTGATGGCGGCGGACTGGCGGTGGGAGTACGATCCGTTGCCGGGGGCGTGCCGGTACGTGGCGGAGAGGTACGGGCCGGACGCGGAGGTGTGGATCCACGGGGACGAGATGAGCCTGGAGGTGGCGCGGGCGTATCTGGGGAACACGTGGGACTGGCGGACGGGGGAAAAGGCGGAGCGGATGTGCATGTCGCTGGCGTCGTGGAAAGGGGACCGGCGGTTCTCGGAGGCGGTGCGGGAGGTGTTCGCGAAACATCCGGAAAAGGAGAGCGTGCTGGTGATGGGGTATCCGGGCGGGGGAAGCGGGCTGGAATGGAGCGACACGGAGGCGGACGGGGGGGTAGTGGAGTACCGGGGGGCGGCGTCGGTGTTCGGAACGACGGGGGAGGTGGTGGTGATGCGGGTGCATTTCCCCTATCGACGGTAAACATGGAAAGGGGAAATCATGGATGGGTGAAAATCATTTCCTCTAATTCGAGATATGGCAAACAGGGGAAAATCTTTCTTGACGGAAAAGCGTGTCGGAGAGAATGTCGTGGGCGAGAGAAAGGACCAACGAGATGTTTTTCGGACGGGAAGAATTGATGGATGAATTGGCGGGGCTGTTCAGGAAGCGGACGGCTTCGCTGGGGACGTGCCGGGGGCGGAGGCGTATCGGGAAGAGCACCCTGATCGAGCGGTTCGCCGCGCGGGAGGGATGCCGCTTCCTGAAAATCGAAGGGCGGCGTCCGGGCCCGGGGCTGGGAAACGGGGACGAGTTGGAAGCGTTCGCGAAGCAACTGGCGGCGCAGACGGAGGCGGAGCGGGGGACGCCCGCGAACTGGCTGGATGCGTTCCGGCGGCTGGACGGGCAGTTGGGGGGGCAACGGAAGACGGTCGTGCTACTGGACGAGGTGTCGTGGCTGGGGCAGTACGACGGGAGTTTCGCGGACGATTTGAAAGTGGCCTGGGACAACTGGTTCAAGAAGCACGACCGGTTGGTGATGGTGCTGTGCGGGAGCGTGTCGAGCTGGATCCGGGAGAACGTCATCGACAACACGGCGTTCATGGGGCGGAGGTCGCTGGACATGGTGGTGCCCGAGCTGGGGTTGGAGGATTGCGCGAAGTTCTGGGGGCGGGCGGCGGAACGGGTCGGGGCGAGGGAAATCCTGGACGTGCTGTCGGTGACGGGCGGCGTGCCGCGGTATCTGGAGGAAATCGACCCGGGGGCGGGGGCGATGGAGAACATCCGGCGGCTGTGCTTCCGTCCGAACGCGGTGCTGCGGACGGACTTCGACGAGATGTTCCGGGACACGGTGGGAAAGGAACGGGAGTTTTCGGCGAAGGTGTTGCGGCGGCTGGCGGAAGGGGCCGCGAGCGCGGCGGAGGTGGCGAAATCCCTGGGCGAGGCGAAGGGGGGGAGAGTGTCGGGGGCGCTTTCGCGGTTGGGGGAGGCCGGCTTCGCGGCCTTGGACGACGCGGCGGACCCGGAGACGGGGAGGACCCCGCGGGAACGGCGGTGGCGGTTGCGGGACAATTACGCCCGATTCTACCTGAAATACATCGAACCGGCAAAGACGGCCATCGACGAATGCTCGTTCGCGGATACACCGCTGGAGGCGTTGCCCGGCATCGAAGGCGTAATGGGGCTGGCATTCGAGAATCTCGTGGTCAACCACGCGCGGGAGCTGTTGCCGTTGCTGGGGATGCGAGGGGTCCTGGCCACGTCGGTGTCGCCGTGGCGGCGACGGGGGACGAGCGGACGGAAAGGGGTGCAGATTGACCTGCTGGCGCGGGGAAGGCGGGTGGCGTGCGTGGTGGAGGTCAAGCGGCGGCGGGAACTGGGGAGGGAAATCATCGATGAGGTGGATGAAAAGGTCCGGGCCGTGAAATGGCCGGAGGGGACGGCGGTGCGGACGGCGTTGGTCTACGAGGGCCGGTTGTCGCCGGGAGTGGAGGCGGACGGGTATTTCGACGCGATGGTGCCGTTCGGACGGCTGCTGGGGTTGTGAGGCGGAAGCAAAGGCCGGGTCAGAGGGTGTCGGCGGGGGAGCCGAAGGTGAGGGTGAAGAGGCGGCCGAAGGCGTTTTCGCGGTAGGGGGTGCGGGCCTGGAAGAGGGTGCGGCGGAAGAGGAGGCGCTGGCGGAAGGCGGGGTCGGTGTCCGGGACCTGGTCGAGGGCGCGCTGCACGGAGCGGAGGGCGGCTTCGTAGTCCCCGGCGTTGGCCTGGGCGACGGCCAGGGTGTCGAGGATGCCGGGATGGTCGGGGACGGGGGAGGCGGCTTGCATGCGGAGGGTGCGGTCGAGGACCTCGGCGGGCGGGACGGGGGACCAGTCGGCGGTGGCGAGTCCCCAGAGGATGTTGTTCCAGAGGGCGGTGTCGCCGGGGGCGGCGTCGAGGATGCGGAAGAAAAGCGCCGCGGCCTGGGGACGGTGGGCGTAGGCCCACTCGAAGACGGCGAGCGGGAGGAGGTTGGCGATGGAGACGGTGGTGGCGCCGGCGAAGATGCGGGTGCGGCGGGCGATGGCAAGGGCGGTGCCGGTGTCGCCGGCTTCGAAGGCGGCGCCGAGGGCGATGCAGAGGGCCGGGGTGCGGGCGGTGGAGTCTTCGGGATAGAGGTCGGCCGCGGCTTGGGCGTGGCGGAGGGCGGCGGGGAAGTCGCCGGCGAAGTATTCGAGGTTGGCGAGGTAGACGTAGAGGGTGGCGGTGGTGTAGCGGTCCTCGGGCATGCGGGTCTGCGCGAGGTAGGCGATGGCGGCCTGCGGGGAGTCGAGGTGGAGGAGGCAGTTGGCCTGGATCAGGCGGAGGCCCCAGTCTCCGGGGTTTTGCGCGAGGGCGGGGCGGAGGAGTTCTTCGGCGGCGGCGTGGTCGCCGGTGGATTTGACGATTTCGTTGGCGAGGACGGAGACGGCGATGGAACGGTTGGGGAAGACGCGGTTGACGCGGGTGTAGAGGGCGTGGGTGGAGGACCAGGTGGGGAGGATGCGGTGGGTCGTCGCCGCCAGGGCGGCGAGGAGAATGCAGAATGCAGAATGCACGATGCACAATCGGGCGCGGCGAAGGGGGCGGGAGGGGGCGAGGAGGGAGACGAGGGCGATGGAAATGCCGATGGAGGGGAGGTAGAAGAAGCGGTCGGCGACGGTGTTCATGGGAAGGGGCTGGAGGCCGGACGCGGGCAGGAAGAAGAGGAACACCCAGGCTGCGCCGGGGATGAGGGAGGGGCGGGATTTGCGCCAGGTCCAGAGGCAGAAGGCGATGGCGGCGCAGACGGCCAGGGAGAGGAGGACGGTGGCGCGGGGGAAGGTCCACTGCTCGGGGACGAGGGGGCTGAGTCCGGCGGGGAAAACGGTCTTGCGGAGGTAGAAGAGGAAGTTGGGGGCGACGGCGGCGATGCGCTTGGCCCACGGGACGGACAGGGACCCGCTGACGGTGTGGTGCTGGGCGACGGCCAGCCAGGCGGCGGCGGCGGCGAAGGGCAGGAAAAGGAGTTTTTCCGCGGCGGCGCGGACGGCGGACGGGAGGAATGCCTTGTCGCGGGGCGAGGCGGGGATGCGGTGGAGGGGCCAGATGTCGAAGAAAAGCCACGCGAGGGGGAGGGGGACGAGGGCGGGTTTGACCAAGAGTCCGGCGGCGTAGAGAATGGCGGCGAGGAAGACGAAGGATGCCGAATGCAGAATGGAGGGGGGGCAAATGGACGGTGGCGGGGCTCCCGATCCCCCATCGCGGGCAGGATGAGCGTTGAGCCAGGCGAGGGTGGCGGCGAGGCCGAAGAAGGCGGCCAGGGTGTCCTTGCGCTCGGTGACCCATGCGACGGATTCGACGCGGAGAGGGTGGACCGCCCAGAGGAGGGCGAGGAGGAAGGCCCCAAAGGGAGTGGCGCGGAATCGGCGGAGGAGGAGGTAGAGGAGGACGGCGGAAAGGGCGTGGAGGACGACGTTGACGGCGTGGAAGGGGGCGGGATGGTCGGCGGAGGCGCCGAAGAGGGTGACGTCGGCCATGTAGGACAGCCAGAGGAGGGGCATGTACATGGTGGCGGTGATGTTGGAGCGGGAGAAGGCGGCGCGGACGTTGCCGGGGGTCAGGCCCTGGATGACGATGCGGTTCTGGGTGATGTAGGCGTAGTCGTCGAGGTCGACGAGGGGATAGCGGATGGAGGGCGCGAAAAGGGCGAAGACGAGGGCGAAGAGAAGGATGGGGGGGAGAATGGAGAGGAGAAGTTTTTTCGTTTTCATGGTTCGAAGCGTAGGAACAATGGCATGTTTCGGGAATGAACGCAAGGAGCGAGCGAGCCAAGTCGCCGGGTCAGTAGAGGAAGCCGAAGAGCCAGAGGGGGAGGCGGTTGGCGCGGCCGGTTTCGAGGTCGTCGATGGCGAGGAAGGAGTCGGGGGCGTCGGCGATTTGCTTGAACGTCTTGGATGGGCCTCCGACTTCGAAGAGGTAGCGGGAATCGACGAGGAAGTCGCCGCGGGGGGGGGAGGAGAGGGCATGGCCAGCGGCGGCGAGTTGAGAGAGGAAGAAGGTCTCGCGGAGGGTGCCGGGATCGGGACGGGGGACGAGGGCGTGCATGAGATTGGAATCGCCGCAGTAAATCCGGCCGGGGGTGGCGAGCGTCTTGAGTTTCGGTTTGCCGGGTGGCAGGAGGGCGAGAAGACCGGCGCGGTCGAGTGCGTAGAGGATGCGCAGGCCTTGCTTGCGGTCCACGCCGAGCGAGCGGCAGAGGGCGGTGACGTTGGGGGTCTGCGGAACGGAAGCGGCCAGGACGGCCATCATGCGGCGGGCATGGCGGATGGTCTGGGGTTCGACGGGCTCGGTCTTGGGCCAGTCGGAGTCGAGGACCTGGTTGGCCGCGGCGAGGAGCATGTCGCGGAAGGCGGGACCGGCATCGCGGAAGAAGGGGTAGGCGCCGTGGCGGAGGTAGGCTTCGAAATGGGGCAGGATGACCCCGAGGCGGCCGAGGATGGCGCGCGCGAAGGAGACGTGTCCGGAGAGGAGACGGGGAAGGGGGATGGGGTCGAAACGGGCGAGACCGGCGAAGTCGAGATACTCCCGGAAGGAGAGGGGCGGGAGGCGGTAGGAGGCCTGGCGGCGGGAGAGGTCGCCGGCGGCGGCATCGATCCGGAGGAGGGATGAGCCGGTGTAGGCGATGGAGAGGCGGGGAAAGTCGTCGTTGAGGTTCTTGAGGAGGGTTTGCCAGCCCTCGAGGAAATGGACTTCGTCGAGGAAGAGGTGCGTGCCGCCATGGGTGACGTGGTGTTCGGCGACTTCGTAGGCTTCCCGGTCGGAGAGCCAGATGTTGTCGAGGGATAGATAGAGAGGGGCGGCGGAAGGCGGCAGAGCCTTCATGCGCTGGAGAAGCAGGGTGGTTTTCCCCACGCCCCGCGGGCCGAGGATGGAAATCAGGCGGGGCGTCCAGTCCATGCGGTCGGCGAGGGAGCGGCGGAATACGGTCGGGGTGGAGGCCAGACGGCGTTCCGAGATGGCGTGGATGCGGTCGAGGCGGGTTGAATCCATGGGGGGCGGCTCCAGATATTCAAGGATTTTTTATGTTTCCAAGACCATAAACTACATTGCAAAGTATGGTTTTCATTCCACATGCCATTATGGGGACAACGAGAAGAGGGTCAAGAGAAAACGTCGATTGCCAGATGATGGAAGCCGGGCGTCAGGGGGCGTAGAGGAGGAGGGCGGGGGAGTTTTCGGTGTAGGGGGTGCGGGCGCGGAAGAGGGCGAGGCGTTTTTCGACGTTGGCGAGCATGTGGGGGGCGTCGGAGGCGGTGGAGGTGCGGAGGAAGTCGGCGACGGCGGTGTCGATGGCGATGGCGGTGTCGAAGTCGCCGGCGTAGGCGAGGGCGACGGCGAGGGTGTCGCGGATGACGGGGTGGTCGGGGGATAGGGCGAGGGCTTGGCAGGCGATGGCGAGGACGTCGCCGGGGGAGGCGGGGG
>CACXEY010000222.1 GCA_902766695.1 uncultured bacterium | reverse complement strand
TGCCATATGGTGGGCCTCCTTTTTGGGTCATATTTTGATGTATATCGGATAGATAGATGGGGGACTTTAGGGTCGCTAAGTGCTTACAGCTCGGCCGTGGAGCGGGCGTCGAGTTGTTCTTTGGTGACTTTGCCGTCGCGGAGGGCGCGGGTGACCGCAAGCTCGTACATGCTGTATTTCTTTTTGCGGAAGAAGCGCAGAAACTTGTGCTTCAGGACCCAGAGGGCGGGCACCCGGAGATACCTGCGCATGGCGGGAGAGGCGGAGCCGATCATCCAGCAGTTGCGGTCGCAGGCGCGGACCTTGCGCCGGACGGCTTCGGCGGCTTCGGAGTGCCAGACCTCCTCGAAGGTGGCTGCCTCGTTCAGGTTGCCCATGACTTCTTTTTCGCGCGTGCCGTTGCAGGGCATGACGTCGCCGTAGGGGTCGATGAAGAAGGTGTCGAAGCTCATGTCGCACGGCAACAGCCGCTTCTGCCCGTAGATGTAGTTGATCAGGCCGTGGTTGAAGTAGGCGCGGAACCATTTCTTGGGGGAGTTGGACTTGAGGAGGGCGCAGACGAGCTTCTCGAAATGGGCGGCGACGGCGGGGCGGTCGTGGATGATGTTGTGGTTCTCGACGAAATAAAAACTGTTGTGGAGGGTGGCGGTCGCGAATTCCATGCCCCATTCGTTGGAGATGTCGTACAAAGGGACGAGGTCGGGGGCGTTGCAGTCCTGGACGGTCATGCCGAAGCCGACGTCCTTCATGCCCATCTTGCGGAGGGTCTTGAGGGTTTCGTAGCCGCGCCGGTAGCCGTCGGGAAGGCCGCGGATGGCGTTGTTGGTTGCTTCGAGGCCTTCGATGGAGATGCGGATGCCGACCTGCGGGAATTCCTTGCAGAGGTCGACGATGCGGTCTGTGAAGAAACCGTTGGTGGAGATGACGATGCGGTCGGAGTGCCGGAAGAGTTCGCGCACGACGTCCTTGAGGTCGGTGCGGATGAAGGGTTCGCCGCCGGTGACGTTGGTGAAGTACATGGGCGGCAGCTTGCGCAGGGTCTCGACGGTGAGTTCCTCCTCGGGACGCGACGGCGCCTTGTAGCGGTTGCACATGGAGCAGCGCGCGTTGCAGCGGTAGGTGACGATGACGGTTCCGTTGAGTTTCTTGGTGGAGGGAGGCATGGATGAATTGGGGAGGTTCGGTGGTTCGGAAGTTCGGTGGTTCGCGGGGGATCGGGCCGGCGTGCGGCCGGGTCAATCTGAGGGGGGCGGTTCGTCGGGCTTGCCCTCGTAGGCGAGGAGGGTGCGGCGGACGACGTCGTCCCAGTCGAAGCGCTTGCGGACGCGTTCGGGGGCGGCGGCGCGGAGGGGTTCGAGCGAGGCGGGCCGGTCGCAGGCGTCCTGGAGGGCGCGGCGGAGTCCGTCGGGATCGTCGAGGTGGAAGACGAGGGCGGCGTCGCCGGCGACGTCGGTGCATTCGGGGATGTCGGAGACGAGGCAGGCATTGCCGTAGGACATGGCTTCGAGGAGGGCCAGGGGCATGCCTTCGAGGTCGGAGGGCAGGACGAAGAGGTAGGCGTTGGAGAACAGCTCTTCGAGGGGCGCCCCCTGGACGAATCCCGTGAAGAGGATGCGCGGGTCGTCCGCGGCGAGCTGCTGCATCTCGCGGTAGAAGGCTTCGCTGCCGCTGGGGCCGCCGGCGAGGACGAGGCGCTTGTCGGTCTTGACCTTCTTGAAAGCTTCGATGAGGCGGCGCAGGCCTTTTTCGGGGACCATGCGGGCGAGGAAGAGGATGTAGGAGTGGCGGGCGAGGCCCCAGCGGCGCGCGATTTCGTCGGCGGCGCGCGGCTCGGCGGGGGAGACCCCGTTGGGGATGAGGCGCGTTTCACGGCCGTAGGTTTTCCGGAAATACTCCTGCACCGGCTTGCTGAGGACGATGATCTCGTCGGCGCGCTTGGCGGCCATCCGCTCGCCGCACATGATGTACCACCGCGCGAAGGCCCCCCACTTGGCGCGCCGGTGGTCGAGCCCGTGGATGGTCGCGACGCAGCGCTTGCCGAAGAGCTTGGGCAGCCAGAGCATCGCGCACGGCCCTTCCGCGTGGAAGTGCACGACTTCGCTGCCGGAGAGCGCCGCCCGCACGGCGCCGGAGACGGAGGAGGTCATCGCGGCGAGCCCGGCGCGGTCGAGGGTCCACACGTCGTGGATCCATACCCCGGCGGCGCCCATGCGCTTGCGGCGGTCGTCGTACTCCTTGCCGGCGACGTGGTGCCCGTGGCGGTTGAGGCAGATGACGGTATGCCCGAGCTTGACCATCCGCGTGGCGAGTTCGGTGACGACCACCTCGATGCCGCCCTCCCGCGAGGGGAAGCGCTTGTGCCCAAGCATGGTGATTTTCACGCGGAAGCCCTTTCGGGCCCCCCCGTGGGGCGGCGGGATGGAATGGATGCGGCAATGTCCATGGCAAGAAACCGATTCTCCATACAATGGCGTTCCGCGCCCGAAGTGTCCACAACAAAATCCGCTTCCGCGTCAACCGCCTTCCCCGCCGGGTTCCGCACGATCCGGTGGCTCCGCGTCCCGCCGCGGATTTTCCATGGAGTTGTCAGGTGAAGACCTTGCGATTCCTTGTCGGGCCCTTCCGCCGGATGGCCCATGACGGGCCGCCCGGAGGTTATAGCCCCTGCCGGCCGCGCCAAGCAAAAGACTGGGTGTTCACCGGTGCGCGCGGATGCGACGGAGAACGGGAATGCGGGTGGAAACCAGAGGGTTTCCCTTGATATCGCGAACGGGAGGCGCGGAGGCGGGGATTGGGAGGCGAGTGAGGGGGACTACGCGTTGCCGGCGAGGACCTGGGCGAGCTTGGCGGAGGTGACGGGCTTGAAGAGGATGCCGTCGAAGCCCATGGCGGCGGCCTGGGACTGGAGTTCGACGTCGGCGGTCACGATCACGACGCGGAGGGACGCCAGGGCCGGATCGGCGCGGACGGCCCGGACCAGGCCTTCGCCGTCGAGATTCGGCATCCACATGTCGGTGAGGACCAGGTCGTAGGGTGCGGCGCCGGGGGCGCGGAGGAGGTCCAGCGCCTCGCGTCCGTCGGCGGCCAGCGCGATCTCGAATTGCCCCAGGTGCTTGAGGAAGGCCTGGAGGACCATGAGGTTCATCCGGGAATCGTCGACGAGCAGGATGCGCCGCACGGCGATGGCGCCCGCGGCGGGCGGTTCCGCGGCGGCGAGTTCGTCTTCCTCCGCCGGGGCGGCCGATGCGGGACGGACGCCGGGGATTTCGACGGAGAAGACGGAGCCGCGTCCGGGTTCGGACTCGATGCCGAGGGTCCCGCCCATGGCGGCGGCGAGCTGGCGGCAGATGGCGAGGCCGAGGCCGGTACCGCCGTTGCGCGCGTGCCGGGTGCCGTTGCCGACCTGGACGTAGGCGGAGCCGATGCGCGCGAGGTCGGCGGGGGCGATCCCGCAGCCGGTGTCTTCGACTTCCAGCCGGAAGGTTCCGGTTTCCGCTCCCTCCGGCCAGTCGTAGGAGGCGCGCAGCTCGACGTGGCCGCGCTCGGTGAACTTGACGGCGTTGCCGACGATGTTGAACACGATCTGCCGCAGCCGCTGGGGATCGAGCATCAGCGGCGGCATCTCCCCGACGCGGCAGCGCAGGTCGAGTCCGGGCTTGCCGGCGGTGGCGCGGAAGGAGGCCATGACGCCGCGCAGCAGGCGGGGGCAGTCGGTGGGCTCGGGGACGGTCTCCAGCTTGCCGGACTCGAGCTTGGAGAGGTCGAGGATGTCGTTGACCAGGCCGAGGAGGGTGCGGCCGCTGACGATGATCGAGTCGACGGCCTGCTCGCGCTCGGCGTCGGTGTCGAAGCCGGTCTTGAGCATCTCGGAGAAGCCGATGATGGCGTTGAGCGGGGTGCGGATGTCGTGGGAGACGGTGGAGAAGAAGTAGCTCTTGGCGCGGGCCCGCTCGGTCTCGAGTTCGCGTTCGCGCCGCCGCAGCACGGCGTAGAGGCAGAAGAGCAGCGCGAAGGAGAGCGCCGTCAGCCCGATCTGCACCACGCTGTTGAACACGATCGAGCGGTTGACCGCCGCGAGCTTGGTCCGCAGGATGCCCATCCAGGCGTAGTCGTCGTGGTGCGGGGCCGCGCAGCCGTCGTCCTCCCCGGAGGCCATGCAGATTTCGGTGTGCCGGCGGACGATGTCGTCGAAGGCGCGCTGGGTGGTGTCGGAGGTGGACTGGCGGATCCAGAGGACCGACATCGCCAGCACCATCGCCAGCAGGGAGAGCCAGACCACGGTCGACTGCCCCAGCCGCAGGCCGCGGTCGCGCCGGAACGCGAACAGGAAGCACGCGAGTCCCGCGATGCACCAGAGGACGACCACGAGGTAGGACATCGTGCCCATCGACGCCGTGCCCGGCGCGAAGTTCGGCAGGATGAACAGCACCGCCACCGCCACCGACAGCACCAGCCCGCACACCCCCGCCGCGCGCCCCAGCCGGCCGTGCGCGGTGCGCACCGCCGCCGCCGAGGTGTAGGCGTAGGCGACGCCCGCGCCCACCACCGCGATGTCCGCCACGATCTCCAGCACCGCGTGCCCCAGCGCCGATACCACCACCGCCACCGCCGCGATCGCCAGCACCGCGTTGCGCGGCGCCCCCGCCGCGTTCGTCCCGCCGAACCAGCGCGGGACCGTCCCGTCCGACGCCATCGCCGCGAGCAGGCGGCTGGCGGCGACCGTGTTGCCGACGAGGTTCGTGAACAGCGCGCCCGCCGCCATCGCCCCGACCACCGCCGGCCCGGCCCGGCCGAGCAGGCGGATCGCCGTCCCGTACGCCGGATAGGGCGCCCCGCCCAGCCGCGCCAGGCCGTCCGCCCAGTCCGTGCCGCCCGCCGCCGGCACCAGCGCGGGGAGGGCCGAGAGCAGCGCGTACGCCAGCACCGTCGTGCCCAGCGCCGCCGCCATCACGCCGAACGAGCGCTTCGCCGGGAACCGGAAATCGCCCGACAGGTTCGAGATCGACTCGAACCCCACGAACAGCCACGGCGAAAGCGCCACGATCCCCAGCACCTGCATCAGCGGACTCCCCGACGCCGGGTCCGGCGAGAAAGCCGGCGCCAGCGCCTGCAGTCCCCCCGGATTCGCCCCCGCCGCCGCGCCGGCGCACGCCGCGATCCCCGCCGCGAGCGCGAGGGCCAGCGCCGTCTGCACCGCGTACGCCAGGCGCCGCCTGCAGCAGACCGCCGCGGCCAGCGCGATCGCCGCCGCCGACAGCAGAATGTGCCCCAGCCACACCTCGTGGCCGGCCACGTCGTAGCGGAAGCCGAACGCCAGCAGGTCCGTTCCCCCCAGATGGCGTACCACGGCCACCAGCGCCGTCGCGTCCATCCACACGATCGCCATGTACGTCAGGCACAGGAACCAGCCCCCGATGAAGCCGTGGTCGATGCCGAACGCCTCCGCCGCGTACGCGTAGACGCCGCCGGGACCCGGATGCCGGTTGATCATCACGTGGTAGTTCCAGGCGACGACGGCCATCACCAGCCCGCCGGCCAGCACCCCCAGCACCGTGCCCAGCGGGCCGGCCTTCGGCAGGAACGTCGTCCCCGGCAGCTCGATCGCGTCCCACCCCACCGCGCAGCCGAACGCCATCGCCCACGCCGCCAGCAGCGACAGCGCGCCGCCGCCGGCCACCGCCGCGCCACTCCGGTTTCCGTCTGGATGGGCTTCGTTCATCGTCGCGTTCTCCGAATTCCGTTATAGTATACCCCCATCCCCCGCGGATGGAAACCCCCGATTCGGCCGGGGCATGGACGGCGCGGCTGCACCGGCTGTCTTGGTGCGGACGGGATGCATTCGCGCATTCCCGGGCGCGGTGGATGCACAATCCGCCTTGCCGTCGGGGGTGCCGAGGGCGGGGACGATGGCGGACTCGGGCTGGCCGACCGCGAGGACGGCGGAAATCGCGGCGGGCGGGGCGTAGGCGGAGACGGATTCCACGACGCCGGGACGGTCGTCGTCGAATTCGACCTTGAACTGCGGATAGAACCAGTCGTCGCCGGCCTTGTTCTGGGGTTCGCCGGCGGCGGCGGCCAGCTGGGCGATGGTCATGCCGGGGGCGACGCCGCCGAGGGCGATCTGGTCCGGCGCGATCCTCGCGAAGGACGGAACGGCAACGGCCAGTGCGGCCGTGAACAATGCGATGGCGGTTTTCTTCATCGGGAACCTCCTGGTTTATTTTGCACCATTGCAGAATCCGGGACTGGACGCAAGCCGCATGGCAAGCGGCGGGGGCGGGGGGGGGCGAGTGAGGGGGCGCGGGGAAAAATGGGGTCTGTCGTTCATGGGGGGAGGGTAGGGGGAAAAAGGTGGAAAACATCAATATTTTTCGTGTTTCCAAAAGTGTCCGGGTTCCGAGGAGCGGGGTGGGGGAGCGGGGCGGCAAGAGGGGGGCGGAGGAGGGGCGGCAAGCGAGTAGCGGCGGTGCTTTGGGATTGAGGGGGGGAGGGGAATGGGGTATATGGTGGAGGTACAACGGGCCGGAATACGGTTTCCGGCCGGAGACGCAGGAGACGTGGCATGAAAACACGGTTTGGCATGTGGATGGCGGCGCGCTTGGCGGCGCTGGCGGCGGGGGTGTGGTTTGCGGCGGCGGGCAGTGTCCGCGCGGAGGCCATTTTGCAGGTGTTCAACCAGAGCCACAACGAGATCGCGGCCAGGTTGCCGGAAATCGCCGAGGCCGGGTATACCGCGCTGTGGGTGCCGCCGCCGACGAAGGCCAATGGCGGGATGAGCGTGGGATACGACCTCAACGACCCGTTCGACATCGGGAATTCGGATTTGCGCGGCACCTGGAGCACGCGGTACGGGGTGGAGGCCGACCTGCACAACCTCATCGAGATGTGCCACCGGTTCGGGATGCGGGTGTATTTCGACAACGTGATGAACCACCGCAGCTACGACGTGCCGGGATACAACGAGTCGACGCCCATCGACGTGTATCCGGGGATGTGCGCGGAGGATTTCCATTTGCGCACGACGTCGGACGGTTTCTACCGCAAGTGGGACAACGTCCGCAGCTGGGACGACGAGTGGCAGGTGATGTTCCTCGGCCTCTCGGACCTGCTCGACATCGCG